>CANDFO010000037.1 GCA_947384055.1 uncultured Flavonifractor sp. | reverse complement strand
GGCCCTGTTCTGGGCTGACGGGGTGTGTGGGCCACCTGTTGGCTGTGGTTGCCCCCGACAAAAAAACACCGGGGCCCCCCGCGGGGTATGCGGGGGGTGGGGCCCGCATGACGAATTGGGGGTTCTGTATCTAAGTAGCCGTCCCATAGGGACGGCGGATCGATCAACCGCAGCAGCCGCAGGAGGTGTTGTCCTCCGTGCCGCCGTTCCACAGGAAGGAGGGCACAGAGACATATACAGGCCAGCCGTTGGCAGACGCAGTACCGGGAAAAGCCGGCGTGTCGGGGAAAGCGGGCAGGGTGGTAATGCCGGAGTTGCCGCACCCACAGCCGCAGCTGCAGCCGCAGCCACAGGAGGAAACGCAATTATTATTGCAACAGCACATAGAAAAGTACCCCCAATTCGGATTTTGAGGACCTTGGCGTCCTCACAAGACAGTATATGCGCCGGTGTGGGGAACGTGACGGAGGCTTGCGGCGGGGGCTCCGGGGTGGTAAAATAACGGTACGGCGGGGGTCTTTCCAAGCATTAACACCATGCCGCCGGTTTTTGAAAAATTCTTCTGACTGTGACGGGAAGGCGCCGACGATATGGAGCTGAATCAGATACCGGCAGGTGTGCGGGCCTGTCTGAACACCCTGCGGAAGGCCGGATTCGCGGCCTATCCGGTGGGCGGCTGTGTGCGGGACCTGCTGCTGGGCCGGACACCGGACGACTATGATGTGTGCACCTCGGCCCTGCCGGGGCAGGTGGCGGCGCTGTTTCCACACACGGCTCCCACCGGGGTGAAGCACGGTACAATAACCGTGCTGGACCCGGAGGGTTCTGTGGAAATCACCACATTCCGCCGGGAGGAGGGCTACTCCGACGGCCGGAGGCCGGACCGGGTCAGCTTCTGCGCCGGACTGACGGAGGACCTGTCCCGGCGGGATTTTACGGTCAACGCAATGGCCCTGGGCCCTGCGGGTGAGGTGATCGACCCCTTCGGCGGGCAGGCTGATCTGGCCGCCGGCTGTATCCGCTGTGTGGGGGACCCGGAGCGGCGCTTTTCCGAAGATGCCCTGCGGATGCTGCGGGCAGTCCGGTTCGGGGCTCAGCTGGGCTTTGATATCCATCCGGATACGCTGAAGGCCCTTCAGAGCCAGGCGTCTTCAACCCGCAGAGTCTCACGGGAGCGCATAAAGGCAGAAATGGAAAAAATCCTGCTGTCTCCCCGGCCGGAGCGGGCAGAGGCGCTGCTGCGGCTGGGACTGCTGGAGCACCTGTATCCGGTGCGGACTACCCCGGATTTGACGGTCCTGGGCAAGCTCCCGCCGGCTCCCGGTCCCCGGTGGCGCGGGTTCTGCGCGGCCACCGGTTTTCCCATCACCGTCCTGCCGGTGGAGCGGGCCCTGCGCCGGGCGGTGCTCCACCCGGAGGAGGAAGTCCTGAGGCAGCTGGCCCTTTCCGGCGGCCAGCTGGCGGGGCTGGGCCTGCGGGGGCCGGAGATTGGGCAGTTGCAGCGCAGGCTGGCGCGGCATGTGCTGGAGCACCCGGAGGAAAACCGCCGGGAGCGCCTGCTGGAGCTGGCGGCGGCATGGAGGCAGTCCTCGGTTCAGACCTGACTGAGGCGCGGCGACAGCGGCTGTGTCAGGGCCTAAACCTTAGAGCCAGTTTAAAATCTCCAGGCACAACGTCTGAACCAGTCTTTTTCCGCCCTGCGGCGTCAAACATGTTCGAAATACGTCCAGTATTCCTGCGCTTTTTCCTTGCCGGATAAAAAAATCCCGGTCCATCCGGCGCATCCGGAAATCTTAAACAGGCTCTTAGACCTCCGCCGGGTCCGGCATCCGGCCCAGGGAGCGGATGTAGCGGACGGAGAAAACCGCCGTCAGGCCAAGACAGAGCACCTCCGACACCAGGGGAGACACCCAGATGCCCGCCTCCCCGAAGCAGCGGGACAGCAGGGCCAGGCTTCCCGCCAGCAGGATCAGCCCCCGGCTGAAGGAGATGGTAAAGGAGGAGACGGGGCGCTCCACGGCGGTAAAGAACCCGGCCAGCAGCACATTAAAGCCCATAACCAGAAAGACCGGGGCATACCGCCGCAGGGCGCTTACAGAATAGGCGAACAGCGCCCCGCCCTCTCCGGCGGGGAGGAAGAGTTCCACGATGGCGGGGGCGCCCAGCCACACGCCGGCAAAAAATACGGCGGAGCACAGCGCAATCAGCGCCAGGCCATATCCCAGCAGTTTGTGGCAGGTCTTTCGCTCGCCGGCTCCCAGGTGGAAGCTCACCAAAGGCTGAATCCCCTGAGTGGTGCCGATCATCGTCATGAGGACCAGGGTGTTTACATAGCTGATGATGGTATAACTGACCACGGCGTCTTCACCGGCGACCCGGAGTATGGTCAGGTTAAAGAGGAAAATTACGATGCCGTTGGAGAGTTCACTCAGGCCGTCGGACAGGCCCAGGGGCACAATTCTGCGGTAGACGCTGAGTTCAGGCTGAAAACGTCCCAGCCGCAGGCGCTGGCGGTGTGTGAGAAAATAGACGAAAAATACGGCGGTGGAGGCGGCCTGGGCCAGACCGGTGGCCAGCGCCGCCCCCCATACGCCCCAGCGGAACACCAGGACAAACAGGGCGTCCAGCCCTATATTGATCAGGGCGCTGGAGAGCACGCCGATGGTGCTCACCTGAGGGGCGCCGTTTGCCTTAACCTGTACCTCCAAGTTATAGGAGATGGTGAAAAACACCGCGAAGCAGGCGATAATCCCTACATATTCCTTCACGTAGCCCAGCGTGGAGGGGGTTGCCCCCAAAAACAGAGCCACCTGCTCCAGATGGAGCAGCACCCCCGCCGCCAGAGTCAGACTCAGTCCGGCGGTTATGCAGAGATTCTGGTTAAAATAGGTTCTGGCGCCCTCCAGGTTTCCCTGCCCCAGGGCGATGGAGATGACGGTAGAAGTGCCGGTGGCCAGGAGAATGCCCAGGGTAAACACCAGCGAGGTAAAGGGCATGGACAGGTTTACCGCGGCCAGAGCGTGTTCTCCCACGCCGCGGGCTACAAACATGCCGTCAACCATGGTGTACAGGGAAAAAATCCACATGGAGACGATGGATGGAATCACGAATTTGAAAAAACGTCTGATCAGTTTCAAGGGAATAACCTCCTCTTTGCTGAGGATATCATAAACCCTCGTACTATACGAAAGTCAAGGGGAATGTGAAAAAATGAAAGAATATTATCGCATCCATGAGCTGGCCCAGCTCTTTGGCCTGTGTCCGGACACGCTACGCTACTATGAGGAAAAAGGGCTGCTCCACCCGGTGCGCGGTGAGAACCGCTACCGCCTCTACGGGATTCAGGACGTGGTGACGCTCAATATCATCCGCTCCCTGCGGGACCTGGATCTGCCCACCGGAGAGATTCGCGGCTATCTGGAGCGGCGGACAGTGGGGGAGACCCTGGCGCTGCTGGACCGGGAGGAGGCCGTGCTGGACGGGCGGATCCGGGCTCTGGAGGCCGCCCGGCGGGAGGCAAGACGCCGCCGCACCCGGCTGAGGCGCTATGCCCGGGTGGAGCCGGGGCAGGTCTCCTTCCGTCAGGAGCCGGAGCGCCCCTACGTGTTTTTACGGGAGGACATTATCCTGGAGGGCGAAATCGACTTCCTGCTAAAAAAGCTGGAGAGCCGCCATCAGGCGTATATCAAAGTGATCGGCGACCAGTGCATGGGGGCGGCGCTGGATGAAAAGAGCCTGAATGACGGTATATACAATCACTTTTCCCGGGTGTTCTTTTTGACGGAGCCGGGCCTGCCCTATGACGCGAGCCTGCCCGCCGGGGAATATGCCCGCCTCTTTTACCGGGGCGCTTATCACCGGCTGGAGGAGCACTGGCACACGCTGCTGTCCGCCGTGGTGTCTGGCGGGCGCCGGCCTCTGGGCGCTCCGCTGGAGCTCTACCGGGTGGACGCCCATGATACCAACCGGGAGGCGGAATATGTCACCGAACTGCAGGTGCAGGTGTGCCCTGACAGCGGCTGACCCCCTCTCCCGCAGGGGAAAGGGGGTCAGCCGGGACACAGGGCCCTGTTAAAGAATTGTTAAAACGGCCAAGCAGCGAGCCTTTTCCCGCCCAAAGGCAAGTGCAGGTTCCTGGCCGGATGGAGCGCTGGTCAGCGCATCTGCGTTTTTTCATCCTGCGGGCTATGGCCGCTGGATGTGCGCGACGCACACAAGCGCCGGCTATGAAAGCTGAAGCGAGGCCGCTGCAAGGGCCCGTATCCTGGGCTTTTTTATCACGGCAAGGTTGCAAAAACAGCGGTTTCCCGCTATAATGACAGCATCTGAATCATAGGGGAGGATAACTACATGCGTATAAAACTGGAGGGCTATGGCCGGACGGCTGAGGTGGATACCACAGGCGGCGAGCTGGTTTCGTGCAGGGACCAGAGCGGACTGGAATATATATGGCAGGGGGACCCGGCCTACTGGTCCGGCCGCAACCCACTGCTTTTCCCCATTGTGGGAGCCCTGAAAGATGGCAGAATTTCCATCAACGGCAAGGAGTACGCAATGCCTCAGCACGGCTTTGCCAGGCGGCAGGAGTTTACCCTGCTGGACCAGGGGGCGGACTGGGCGGAGCTGGAGCTGCGGGAAAATGCGGACACGTTGTCCCAGTATCCGTTCGCCTTCCGGCTCAAGGTGCGCCAGGAGCTGACCCGGGAGGGCTTTGCCAGTGCCTTTACCGTGGAGAACACCGGAGCGGAGCCCATGCCCTTCTGCCTGGGGGGGCATACGGCCTTCAACTGTCCTCTGCTCCCGGGGGACCGGTTCGAGGACTACATGATCTGCTTTGACCAGCGGGAGACCTGTGCCTCTCTGGTTCCGGAAAAGGGCCTGCTGGACCGGAGCCGTGTGGTGCCGTTCCTGAAAAACAACTATACCCTGCCCCTGAAATATGAATATTTCGATATGGCGGACACCCTGATTTTCGAAGGGCTCAAGTCCACCACGGTATCCCTGGAGCACCGGGGCACCCGCTGGGGAGTGCGGATGCACTTCGAGGGCTTCCCCATGCTGGCCTTCTGGACGAAACCCAACGCCGCGGCCCCCTATCTGTGCATTGAGCCCTGGCACGGCTGCTCCGCCGTGGAGGGAGAGGGACCGGAGTTTTCCGGCAAGGCCCACTGCATCGTCCTGGCCCCGGGAGAGAGCCACACCCTGGGCTATCAGGTGGAGCTGCTGTAGCCCCATCTGCCCCGGCCCCGTCTCTTTCCGGGGCGGGATCTCCGCTTCTCCATCCCCGGCCACTGGGGAAGACGGACGCTGCCGCCGTCGGTGGCGGTGGCGATCAGGTAGCGGTAGACCTGCCCTTTCTGCTCCTCATAGAGGTCCAGGGCCTGGTAGAGCTGTTTATAGCAAGCGAAGGTTTTGCGCTTCATCTCAATGGCCCGCACCGGGGTGGCCTGAGTGGACACCAGACTGCCGGAGCGCTTGATATAGCAGCACACCGGCTCCGGAATGGCCGCCACCAGGCGGACATATTTGATGTACTCCAGGTTAAACAAAAAGTCCTCACACCATGTTACGTCCTCCGGGCAGCGCAGGCGGTGCACCCGGATGATGCTCCGCCGGTAGAGCTTGTTCCACAGCACGCCGTAATAGAAATTGGCAGGGGCTTTGACCATCTCTTCGGCGAATTCCTGCCGGGTCAGCACCCGGCGGCCCCGGATATGGCCCTGAAGGGCCTGATGACTGCCGGAGATCCGGTAGAACCGTCCGATCACCAGGTCTGCCCCGGTGGTGGAGGCGGCATGGACCAGGGACTCGGTGGCGTTGGAGGGGAGACGGTCGTCTCCGTCCACAAACTGGAAATACTGCCCGGCAGCGGCGTCCATAGCCGCGTTGCGGGCGGCAGAGGGGCCGGAATTGGGCTGGTCAATCACATGAAAACGCTCGTCCTCCGCGGCCGCGGCCTGGCACAGAGCCAGACTGCCGTCAGTGCTGCCGTCGTTGACCAGCCACACCTCCAGCTTCCTCCAGGTCTGAGCCCGAATGCTCTCCAGGCAGGCGGGCAGATATTCCTCTGCGTTATATACCGGCACAATAATACTCACCAGCGGGCGTTCCACAGCGCCACCCCTCTCATTCATGATGTTGTCATTATAGTGGAACCGCCGCCGAAATGCAATCCAATCTGTGTCAGAGCGGGGACTTTTCCCACCGGTCCCGTCTAAGAACCTGTATTCACAACCGTTGAACGCCGTCTGAGCGGTCTTTTTCCCGCCATACTGCGTCCCTTTCCCTTGCCATCTGTCAGGATGGCTGTGGAACATCTCCTTGTCTGGCGGGAAAAATCCTCACCCATCCAGCATTCCCCGGCTGTGAATACAGGTTCTAAATCTTTAAAAGGAGAGACCCAGCCTATGCCCTATTTTATCCTGGCCGCCGCCCTCACCGCGCTGGACCAGCTGGTCAAGTTCCTGGTCCGGGCCAATATCCCGCTGGGGGGGAGCGTTCCCTTCCTGCCTTGTCTGATGGACCTGACCTATGTGCAAAACACCGGGGCGGCCTTTTCTCTGTTCACCGGGCACACCTGGGCGCTGGGCCTGGTTTCTCTGGCCGTGTCAGCAGCCCTGGCGGTGGGGCTGGCAAAGCCGGTGTTCCGCCACCCCTTCGGCAGATGCGCCCTGGCGGTGGTGCTGGCGGGGGCGGTGGGCAATCTCATCGACCGCTTCGCCTTCGGCTTTGTCACCGACATGTTCCGCACCCTCTTCATCCGCTTCGCGGTGTTCAATGTGGCGGACATCTGCGTGGTGGCGGGGGGGATTGCCCTGTGCGTCTATGCCGTCTTTTTCTACGACAGGCTGGAGCCCAAAAAGGAGGCCCCTCATGGAACCTCTGACGCTGACGGCTGACCGGCCGGGGGAGCGGGCGGACCAGCTTATGGCCCGTCTCCTGCCGGAGCTCACCCGCTCGGCGGCCCAGCGGCTGCTGGAGGAGGGCTGCGTGACCCGAGCGGGGCTGCCGGTGAAAAAGAACTACAGGACCGTCCCCGGCGACGCGCTTACGGTGGTCCTGCCCGAACCGGCCCCTGTTGACGCAATTCCCCAGAAGATTCCTCTGGATGTGGTCTATGAGGACGCCGACGTCATCGTAGTGAATAAGCCCGTGGGACTGGTGGTCCACCCGGCGGCGGGGCATCCCGACGGCACACTGGTAAACGCACTGTTATATCACTGCGGAGAATCACTCTCCGGCATCAATGGAAGCCTCCGTCCGGGGATTGTCCACCGAATTGACCGGGATACCTCCGGTCTGATCATTGCAGCCAAAAATGACGCTGCCCATCTTTCCCTGGTGGAACAGCTCCAGGACCATTCCCTGTACCGGGAATATGAGGCGGTGTGCGTGGGAAGCCTGAAAGAGGACACCGGCACGATTTCCGCCCCCATTGCCCGGCACCCCACCGACCGCAAGCGCATGGCTGTGGACCCTCTGCGGGGGCGGGAGGCCGTCACACACTATGCCGTTCTGGGGCGCTATCCCGGCTATACGCACATTCAATGCCGCCTGGAGACCGGGCGGACCCACCAGATTCGGGTACACCTGGCCTATGCGGGCCACCCCCTGCTGGGGGATGTGGTCTACGGGGCCCGCAGGCCCTATCCCGGGCTGGCGGGGCAGTGCCTCCACGCCCGGCGGCTGAGCTTTATCCACCCCCGCACCGGGGAGCGGCTGACGGTGGAGTGTCCGCTGCCACCCTGGTTTCAGGCGGTATTGACAAAGCTGGCGCAGATGGTATAAAATAGCTCTGACCGTAGGACAAATCGAATAGCAGGGGCGCTGGACGCATGTCCGGCTGAGATGGACGCCTATCGCGGCGGACGGTCCCTTGAACCTGATCCGGGTAATGCCGGCGTAGGAAGAGTATTCGGCTGTAATTGTCGTGTTCTCCTTGTACCGCATTGCGCGCTTTTTGGTTTGCGCTGCGGTACATCTTTTTAGGAGGGGACGATAATGTCCGAAGCAAAAACAACCCACCGCACCCATCTGGCTGTCCGCGCCCTGTGCGAGGGGGCCGTCATGGTGGTCCTGGCTCAGCTCCTGGGCTATCTCAAGCTCTGGGAGATGCCTTGGGGCGGCTCCATCTGTCTGTCCATGCTGCCCATTTTTCTGTACGCCTGCCGCTGGGGTGTGGGCAGCGGTTTGATGGCCGGCTTTGTGCTGGGCATCCTGCAATTCATGTTTGACGGCGGCTTTGCCCTGGGCTGGCAGTCTATTATTGGAGATTACCTGGCGGCGTTTACGGTGCTGGGCCTGGCCGGGCTGTTCCGCGGGAAACGCTGGAGCATTTTCGCGGGTACGGTTCTGGGTTCCGCGGCCCGATTTCTGGTTCACTATGTGGTGGGGGCCACCATCTGGGTGGAGTATATGCCGGAGACCTTTTTTGGCATGACCATGACCACCCCCTGGTTTTACTCCTTTCTTTACAACGGATTTTATATGGCCATTGATATGGCGCTGTGTCTGATAATTTTTGGGATTATGAGCGTCCCCCTGGGTACGTATCTGGCGGGAAACGACATTCAGCGTTAAAAAGAGAGGTCCGGTGCGGGGCAGGCTGACGGCCAATATGCCGCGAGGATAAGCGGGAAGATAAGGTGATTGATTTGGGTAAATTTGACGGCGTGCTGGTGGTCAGCGACTTTGACGATACCCTCTATGGGCGGGGACCGGAGGTAAGCCGGGAAAATTGGACGGCCATTGACCGCTTTACCCGGGAGGGCGGACGGTTTACCGTGGCCACCGGCCGGGCCCGTCCCACGTTTGCCGCCTATGCCCGGTGCGTGCCCATCAACGCCCCGGTAATCCTCTCCAACGGCTCTGCGCTGTATGATTTCAGCGCCGGAAAAATGGTGTATGAGACCTATCTGCCCATCCGGGCCCGGGACGACCTGCGCCAGGTGGCCGCTGCCATTCCCGCCATCGGGTTTGAGGCATACCACGGAGACGACATCTACATGTACCATCCCAACGAGGTCACGCGCCGCCACCTGGAGCGGGCTCACGCCACGGCAAGAGAGGTCCCCATCCTGGAGATGCCCCTGCCCTGGAGCAAGGTAATCCTTCAGCAGGAGCGGACCGTGCTGGAGCAGGTTCAGAATTATATCAAAGACCGGTGGAGCGGTTTGTACGAGGCCATTTTTTCCAGCGCTGTTCTCCTGGAGCTCACCCGCAAGGGGAGCAATAAGGGCGGTATGGTCCGCTATCTGGCCGCCCTGCTGGATGTCCGGCCGGAGCACGTCTACTGCATCGGAGACAATCAGAACGATATTCCCATGCTGGAGGTGTCCGCCATCCCCTTCGCCCCGGCCAATTGCGCCAGGGAGGTCCGGGCGTGGGGTCCCCGCCTGGTGCGCTCCTGTGAGGAGAACGGTGTAGCGGAAATGCTTGAGGTTTTGGACGGGCTCTATAGTCAAAGCGGTTCAAAAGGAGCAAATCGCTCCTTTTGAACCCTGCGGCGAAAATCGCCGCAGGGACCGCTCTGGCAAATTGACAAAACCCCCTGGCGCAGGAAAACAGACGTCCTGCACCAGGGGGTAAAAACATGTCAAAACGGGGAGTACCGGAAGGGCGGACGGCTCCTGGCGAACCGGGGACGCGGAGGAAGCGCCTGTCAGCCGGCGCTGATATCGCGGTTTGCGTAGGCGTTCAGGTCCATGCCAGCCCGCACGCCTGCCTGATACTCATAGTACCCCTGGCATCCGATCATGGCCCCGTTGTCGCCGCACAGAGACAATGGCGGCAGATAGAGCCTGTCCCCGGACGCGCGGCAGGCCCGCTCCAGGTCCGCCCGGATCCGGCTGTTGGCGGCCACACCGCCGGCCACCGCCACCTTGCCGTAGCCGGTCAGCCTTGCCGCCTCCATGGTGCGGGGAACCAGAGTATCGCTGACCGCCGCCGCAAAGGAGGCGGCCAGTCCCGGCAGATCCAGTTCTTCCCCCTTCTGCCGGGCGTTGTGGACCAGGTTGACCACCGCTGTTTTCAGCCCTGAAAAGGACATGTCCAGCGGGGCGCCGTCCACATGGGCCCTGGGCAGTGTGTAGCGACGGCTGTCTCCCCCCCGGGCCAGCCGGTCCATGGGGGCCCCGCCGGGATAACCGATGCCCAGCACGCGGGCAGCCTTGTCAAAGCATTCTCCGGCGGCGTCGTCCCTGGTGGCCCCCATAATCTCCATGTCCGTATATCCCCGCACGTCTACAATCAGGGTGTTTCCTCCGGACACGCACAGGCACACAAACGGGGGCTCCAGGTCCGGGTGGGCGATATAGTTGGCGGCAATATGTCCCCGCACATGATGGACGGGCACCAGGGGCACATCCAGGGCAAAGGCGGCGGCCTTGGCGAAATTCACCCCCACCAGCACCGCTCCGATCAGCCCCGGCGCATAGGTGACGGCTACCGCGTTGAGGTCCTCCTTTGTCACGCATGCCCGGGTCAACGCCTGGGCGGACAGTCCGGCAATGACCTCGATGTGCTTGCGGGAGGCGATCTCCGGCACTACGCCGCCGTAAATGGCGTGCATGTCCGCTTGCGAGGCGATGATATCGGACAAAACAGTCCGGCCGTCCCGGACCACCGCCACGGCGGTCTCGTCACAGGAGGATTCCACAGCTAGAATATGCAAAAGGCCTCAGCTCTTTTCCTAAAGTAAGAACCTGTATTCATAATCGGGGAATGCTGGATGGGCGGGAAAAAGACCGCTCAGACGGTGTTCAACGGTTGTGAATACAGGTTCTAAGTTCATCCCGGTGAAACTCCACGGTCATCAGCAGGGCATCCTCGTGGAGTTCCCGGTAGTAATTTTTCCGGCGGCCCACCACCTGAAAGCCCAGCTTTTCATAGAGAGCGATAGCAGGGGCGTTGCTCTCCCGGACCTCCAGCGTCAAAAAGGCCAGGTGGGACGCACCGAACCGCAGATAGGCCCGGAGAATGGCCTCGGCCACTCCCTGGCGGCGAAAGGCGGGGGCCACGGCGATTTTCTCCAGCGTTCCCTCGTCCAGAACGGCCCGGACCTCCCCGTATCCCAGCACCGTGCCGTCCTCGCCCTCGGCGGCCACCAGAGAGAGCATGTCGTTGTACAGCTCCTGCTCCAGCATGGTCTCCGGCCAGGGGTGCGCAAAGCACGCCCGCTCAATGGCCGCCACTTGGGGCAGGTGGGATCTGTCCATAGGCACCAGACGGTACTTCATTCTGCCGCCCCGCTCAGCCGCTCCGTCAGCCCGGCGATATAAGCCCGGTCAATCAGGCTGTACCGGTCCTCCGGAGGATAGAGGCATCCGCCGTAATAGATGGAGCGGTTATTATTGACGGAGGTATCATATTGAACCCGGTGAGCTGCCAGGTGAATCTGGGTGCAGCCACTCTCCGCGATTACCCGGTCCATATTCCGGGCGGTGATCCCCGCGCCGGGAAGAATCTGAATGCGCCCAGCGGCGTAGGCGATCATTTCCCGAATGGTGTCCGCGGCCTGGGACACATCGGGGGCCTGTCCGCTGGTGAGGACGCGGGTTACGCCCAGCTCAGCCAGGATATCCAGGGCCTCCCGCCAGTCGGGGACCACGTCAATGGCCCGGTGGAACACGGCCTCTTTTCCCGCCTCCAGCGCCAGCTGCGTCAAAACGCGGGTGCGCTCCGCATCCAGCGTCCCGTCCTGGTGGAGAAAGCCGAATACCAGCCCGTCCGCCCCGTGGGTCAGCAGCAGTCTGGCGTCCTCTACCGCTGCGGCAAACTCCCCCGGAGTGTAGCAGAAGCCCCCCTCTCTGGGCCGGACCATGGCCATAATGGTCATTCCGGTCTCCCGCTTGGCCACAATCAGCGAACCCGCCGTGGGCGTCAGCCCGCCGTGGAACAGGTCGCTGTTGAGCTCCACCCGGTCCGCTCCCGCCCGATATGCCTCTATAACGTCGTCTGCGCTGCCGCAGCAGACCTCCAGCAATACACGTTTCATGCCGCGCCTCCTGTTTTCTGTGTACTATTATCATAAAGAAACCCGGCGCATTTGTCAATCCGCTGTTCACCTGCCGCCGAACACTGCGCTCAGCAGAGGGAGGCCTGTTCCGCTGATTGCTCCGCAGCCATCAGCCCCTGCTCATATCGCTGAATTTTATCATTGAGGCGGTCCAGAGACTGCTGCATCTCCGACATGCGCGCCATCAGATGGTCCCGCTGTCCGGCCAGCAGAGCCTTGCGCGCCTCCAGTGTGGCGTCGCCCTGCTGAAACAGGGCCACATACTCCGCCAGCGCCTCAATCTGAACCCCTGCGGAGCGCATACATTTCATCAGCTCCACCCACCGGCAGGAGGACTCGTCATAATCCCGGATGCCGCTCTTGGTCCGGGGTACCGGCGGGATCAGGCCGATGCGCTCATAGTAGCGCAGGGTATCGGGGCTCAGTCCGTACTTCCGGCTTACCTCTGCAATGGTCAAAACGGATACCGCCTCCTTTGTTATGTACCGAACAGGGCCGCCGCCTGTTTCATATTTTCCATGATGGGTACGCCGAAGGGACAGCGGGTCTCACAGGCGCCGCAGGCCAGGCACGCGCCCGCCCTGTGGGGGAGAAGGGCGTAGTGCTCCCGCACGGTCTCCGGGACGGAACCCTGAGCTCTGCACAGGTTGAGGAATTTTGTCACCGACGCCACGTCAATCCCCGCCGGGCAGGGGGCGCAGTGGCCGCAGTACATGCAGTGCCCCACCCAGCTGAGCTTGGGCAGAGCGGCCAGAGCTTTGGCGTAATCTCGTTCCTCCTCCGAGGCATCCGCATATCCCACGCTGGCGCGCAGCTCCTCCAGCGTGCGGGCCCCGGCCAGCACGCTGGCCACCGCCGGACGGGTGAGCGCATAGTGAATGCACTGATACAGGGTGAGGGCTTTTCCGGCGGGAGAGAGCTCCGCGCTGAGGAGGTCCCCGCCGCCCAGAGCCTTCATGACCGTAATGCCTACCCCCAGCCGCTGGCAGGTCTCATAGAGGGCCTGACGCTGGGGGTCCATGTTGACCAGAGGGGCCTCGTAGTTTTTCTCCGCCCAGAGCTCCTCCACATCCTCGCTGGCGGGCTGGAGGTCATAGCAGGGGTTGACGCTGAACATCAGCACGTCTATGTGCCCGGAGTTCGCCGCCTCCAGCGCCACTTCCGGATTATGGCTGGACAGGCCCACGGCGCCGACCACTCCCGACCGCTTCAGCTCCAGGGCGTACTCCAGCACCGGACCGCCGGCGATTTCCCTCCAGTCCGCCAGGGAATCCACGTAGTGAATCATGCCGATTTCCGCATGGCGGGTGTTCAGCAGCCGCAGCTGCTCCTGAAACCCCGCCTTAACCTTTTTGATATCCCGCGTGCGCTTGTATTGACCGTTTTCCCATACCGAGCACAGATGGGCCTGAAGCACAAAACGCTCCCGTCGGCCCGCCAGGGCCCGGCCGAGGTTGGCGCGCACCTCCGGGTTGGAAGTGTAGAGGTCAATACAGTTGACTCCCGCCTCTTCCATAAAATCCACAAAAGCCCGGACCTGCTCATAGGATTTATCCACAAATCCCTCGCAGCCCATGCCGATTTCACTGACCTGAAGCCCGGTACGGCCCAATATGCGGTAACGCATGTATGCAGCACTCCTTTTTTATCATATCCTTTGTATCATAGCACCTGGAGTGCGCTCCATGTCAAGAGCTTTGGATAGAAAATGATGGAATTCTTTGTCTTTTCCACAATGCCTATTTACCACGATGGTCAAAACGACTGGAGAAAAGCGGCCGCCTGTCCCCCCGCGGCGCGAATTTCCGCCCTGCGGCGAAAAAGCTGTGAGCAGGCTCTGAGACGTGCAGGCGGACGGGCGCTTTCTCCCCGCTCTCTTGCGGAAGCGGTACAGAGCTGGTATAATCAAAGGGCAATTAGAACCTGCACAGAGGAGGTGCGGCCTGTGGGCGTCTATGACCCTGGACTTTCCCGGCGTTCGGCAGAGGAAGCCCACGCCCTGCGAAGCCACTGCCAGCATTTTTCACGTCTGGGATGGGCGCTGTTCGGTCAGGCGGCGTCGGCCCTGACCGTTCAGATTTTGGCGATTTTTCTGACCGGCCGGCTGGCCCCCGGTCTGATGCACAGGGCGGTATTCCTCTGGGGACTGTCGGTGCTGTCGGTGTACGGGGTTGGCTTTCCGGTATTCTGCGCGGTGGCCGGCTCCGCGGAGGCGCCCCCTGTTGCCGCACCCAAGCGGCCTCTGGGACCTGCCCGGTTTTTCCAGGCGTATTTCATCGGCCTGTCCGTACTTTACCTGGCCAACAGCATAACGCTGCTCCTGCTGTCGCTGGCAGAGCTCCTCCGGGGACAGCCTGTCACCAATCCCGTAGACAGCATTCAGAATTATCCCGTGGGCCTCAACCTGCTGCTGGGATGTGTCATTGCCCCAATTACGGAAGAATTCATGTTCCGGCGGCTCCTGCTGGACCGTCTGCGGCCCTATGGGGACCTGTTTGCGGTGCTGGCCTCGGCCCTGTGCTTTGGGCTGTTTCACGGGAATTTCAACCAATTTCTGTACGCCTTTGCCCTGGGCGCGGTCTTTGGCTATATCGTCCTGCGGACCGGCTGCCTGTGGCAGACAATCGTCCTCCACGCCATGGTAAATGTGATTGCCACCGGAGTTTCTCCCCTGCTGGGACTGCTGGGAGAGCGGGGGGAACAGCTGCTGGGAACACTGGTGCTGGGCTCGATCCTCCTGGGGGTCGTGTTTCTGGCCGCCCTCCGTCGGGAGCTGCGCTTCGGGCCGGGCCGCCTGGGGCTGTCCCCCGGGCGCACCTGGCGGCTGTTTTTTGAAAATCCCGGTATGCTCTTTTTCTGCCTCCTGGCCCTGCTGGAAGCCGTCTCATTCCTGATTGATTTCCCTGGAAATTAGAACCTGTGCGCAGAAAAGGCTCGGACAAGGCAGATTACAGTGGTCTGCCTTGTTCGAGCCTGTCAAAAAAGGCCTCCGGCCTTTTTTGACAAACGGGATACGGCCTGCTGCGCGCACCCTTTGGGCACACTTGCAGGCCGAGATGTGTCATTTTCGAGGCACATGTCCCCGAAAATGACCGATTTTGACTTTATTTTGCCGCCTTTAGGCGGCAAAACTCTGCGAGGCTTTCCCGTGGAAGAGGTTTTTCGACAGACTGAGACAAAGCAGATTACAATGGTCTGCCCTGTCCTTTTTATACTGTGTTATCCGCTGTGGCGCTTTCATTAAACGGGTCTGCTGGACAGAGGGGCAAGGGCAGAATTATCAGGCTTTGTCAATTTTTCTGTAAATTTTCACTGTGACAGACCCGAATTCATCTTGAGCTTTGTCAAGGGTGGCCGCCCCTTTGGGGTTCTCTAAACCTGTCGCCTCATAATATTCATCCCTGTACTGTATGTTACTGCCATCAAAATCTTTTTGAACTGCCTTGACGTATTCAAACGGATTTTCCATTGGCAGCAGACCTAATTCACGCTGGAGCCGCTGCGCCGCTGCTTTCTGCTCGTCTGTTAAAATTTTTTCTTCATTTGCCATGTGTTCTTCAAATTTGCTCTTGTCCATCCAGATGATTTGCTCCACTGGATTAGCGGTGCCACACGCTAAAATCAGACGGATGAAATCCTCAAAATTTGCCGCTAACGGGTAAACATTCTGGTCTGCACAGCTTTCCGGGTTGCAGGCAAATACCATCTCTCCATACTCCGGTAAAAAGCAATATAAAATACACCCTTCCAATCCTATCGGCTCCGCATTGACAGGATAGCAAAAATACGGGACGGTAATATCTCCCCGCTCCAAGCATAAAAGCCCCTTGTCTATGGGCAGCGCCACATACTTTTCATAAAACGCTCTCATCGCTATACCTCCACAGCTCCCCATTTATAGGGCCGATTGTAACACATGACCGCTGTCATATCAACCCGCTTTTGTGGAAACTGCCGGAGTAATACCCCAACAACACACAACCCGTCTGTTGTCCCGGCGTATGCGGAGAGATGCGGGGCAGGCCCCGGGCACATACGACATTCCCCCCAAAGCAGACCTTGGCTTTCCATGGCCTGCCTTGGGGGGAATCTATCAGCTCCCTGTGTCAGGGGGCTTTGCCTATGACCGTTTCTGTCGGGGACGTTCCTTGTGTGACAGGGGCGCACGCCTTGCCTGCTCCTGTAAGGTTCAGGTCCGCTCGTCCACCGCATCCCGCTCCCGGAAGAGCAGGGAGATGCACCAGATGGCGGACAGGCCCACCAGCGTATAGACCACGCGGCTGATGGCGCTGGACTGCCCGCCGAAGGCAAAGGCCACAAAGTCGAACCCGAAAATGCCGATGCTGCCCCAGTTAAGGCCGCCGATGATTGCCAGAACCAGAGCAATTTTATCCATAATCATGGGATATGCTTCCTCCTCGTTTCGAGATAACAGATGCAGTATTCCCTGTTATGCCCCGGTCCATACAGCGGGCCTGAAAAATTTTCGATGCCTGCTTGATATCTTTCCGCCCGCGGCGCGCTGCGGAATGAACCCTGCGCAGAGCGCGGACCCCGTGAAAACCGTTTCAGTCAAATTGAAACAGCACCTCAATTGGTGTTTCCACCGCCCTGGATATGTCCACCGCCAGCTTCAGCGAGGGGTTGTACTGGGCCTTCTCCAGGCGCATAATGGTCTCCCTCCGCACGCCCACCAGCCCCGCCAGCTGCTCCTGGGTGAGGCCTTTCTGCTGGCGGTACTGTTTCAGCGTACATGTAAATTCGGCCATATTACTCCTCCGCGGCGCCGCCGTGGTCATAGCGGTAGAGCAGGTACTCGCTCAAAAAGAGCACCAGCCCCAGCACAAAGGACACCACACTGACCAGGGCAATGGCGGTGTACTCCATGCTGCCGAACAGCGGCCCGTGGCCCACCACCAGTATGACCAGCCACAGCAGGACAAATCCGGCCTTAAACGCGTCCAGCTGGGCCCGGCGGCTGTTCTCCTGAAAGCGCTCATCCATCAGGGTATCGGACATTTTCCCCTCAAAAAAGAAGCCGAAAAATCCGAAGAACACGAAGAAGCAGAAGGGAGTCAGGTCGCCGTTGAGCCGGTAGGTCCACAGACCCAGAAAACCCAGCAGCCCGAAAAAGCCCAGCAGTCCCAGCCAGGGGTTCAGCTTCCGGGTGTGCCGGGCATTCTTCTGCTTCTGGCGGACGGCGCAGACCGTCTGGCAGATAAGCGCGATGGCAGACACTGCGGCCGCAGGCACCGCCAGGAGCATGGGCAGGTCCGCCAGGCGGAACCGATAGTCGGACAGATCCATAGGGTATACCCACCGCCCTTCATTAAACAGCAGACTGGCTCCGACAGCCAGAATCAGGCACAGCACCGCTGCCAGGGTGGTCCAGAACAAAGGATTCTTTTTCATAAAAGTGCCTCCAAGAAGTGATGTATTTGTCTTATGCTGTGATAAATATATCACTTCGCCCTGCCCATGTCAACCCCCTGCCAGATATATTTTCGCCGGGCGGCCCGGGGAGCGCCCACAGCCTCTGTTCAGCCGCTGGGAATTCAGGCAAACGAAACCTCCGCCGGACCGCAGGGTCCCAGGCGGAGGTTTTCGCGCTTTTGGGGAAAAGAGGTCAGTCTGTCACCACCTCACCGGTGAGAACCTGTCTGGATTCTACGGTCAGCGTCCCGTCCTGGCAGTCTACGAGGAGGGTGTCGCCGGGAAGCACCTCTCCGGCGATCATCCTGCGGCTGATGAGGGTTTCCACCGTGTGCTGGACAAAGCGGCGCAGTGGCCGGGCGCCGAAAGCCGGGTCGTAGGCGCTGTCAATGATGAACTGCCGGGCCGCGGCGGTAAGCTCCACGTGAAGCTGCTTTTCCGCCAGGCGGGAGTTGAGCCCCGCCATCAGCAGGTCGATGATGTGGGTAATATTCTCGCGGGTCAGCGGCTTATAAAATACAATCTCATCCAGCCGGTTCAGGAATTCCGGACGGAAAGAGCGTTTCAGCAGCTCCTCCACCGCGTTCCGCGCCTCTTCGGTGATCTCTCCGCCGGCGTCAATACCGTCCAGCAGGTACTGGGAGCCCAGATTGGAGGTCAAAATCAGAATGGTATTTTTGAAATCCACCGTCCGGCCCTGGCTGTCTGTAATTCTGCCGTCGTCCAATACCTGGAGCAATATATTGAACACGTCGGGATGGGCCTTTTCCACCTCGTCGAAGAGGACCACCGAGTAGGGCTTGCGGCGGACAGCCTCGGTGAGCTGACCGCCCTCCTCGTACCCCACATAGCCCGGCGGGGCCCCGATCAGCCGGGAGACAGAGAATTTTTCCATATACTCGCTCATGTCAATGCGGACCAGGTTCTTCTCGCTGTCGAAAAGGGCCTCCGCCAGGGTCTTGGCCAGCTCGGTCTTGCCCACGCCGGTGGGCCCCAGGAACAGGAAGGAGCCTATAGGCCGGTCCGGGTCGGCAATGCCCGCCCGGGAGCGGAGAATGGACTCGCTGACCAAGCGCACAGCCTCGTCCTGACCCACCACCCGGCGGTGGAGAATGTCCTCCAGGTGGAGGAGCTTTTCCCGCTCCCCCTCCATGAGCTTGGCCACAGGTATGCCCGTCCACCGCTCGATGATGCGGGCAATCTCTTCCTCTGTGACCTTATCCCGCAGCAGGGAGTCCCGCCTGCCCTCCTGAGCGGCGCGCTCCTCGGCCTCCAGCTGCCGCCGCAGCTCCGGAATGCGGCCGTACTGCAGCTCGGCGGCCCGCTCCAGCTCGTACTGCCGCTGGGCCCGCTCCAGCTCTGCGCTGGCCGCCTCCAGCTCCTCCCGCAGGCGCTGCACCTTGCCGATGGCGTTTTTCTCGTTCTCCCACTGAGCTTTTCTGGCGTTGAACTGGTCCCGCAGGTCGGCCAGCTCCCGCTGAATTTCTGCCAGATGCTCCTGAGACAGGGCGTCGTCCTCCTTTTTCAGAGCGGCCTCCTCAATCTCGTGCTGGATGATTTTCCGCTGAATAATATCCAGCTCCGTGGGCATGGAGTCCATCTCCGTGCGGATCATCGCGCAGGCCTCGTCAATCAGGTCAATGGCCTTGTCGGGGAGAAACCGGTCGGTGATATAGCGGTTGGAGAGGGTGGCGGCGGCGATGATCGCCCCGTCCTGGATCTTTACCCCGTGGTAGACCTCGTAGCGCTCTTTGAGTCCCCGGAGAATTGCGATGGTGTCCTCCACGGTGGGCTCGCTGACCTGCACCGGCTGAAAGCGGCGCTCCAGGGCGGCGTCCTTTTCAATATACTGCCGGTACTCGTTGAGCGTGGTGGCGCCGATGCAGTGGAGCTCACCCCGGGCCAGCAGAGGCTTGAGGAGGTTGCCCGCGTCCATGGCTCCCTCGGTCTTGCCCGCCCCCACAATGGTGTGGAGCTCGTCAATAAAGAGCAGGATGCGCCCCTCGGATTTCTTTACCTCGTTGAGGACGGCCTTTAATCGTTCCTCAAATTCTCCCCGGTACTTGGCGCCGGCGATAAGGGCTCCCATATCCAGGGCGAAAATGGTCTTGTCCTTCAGGGAGGTGGGCACGTCCCCCTTGACAATGCGCTGGGCCAGCCCCTCGGCTATGGCGGTTTTGCCCACGCCCGGCTCACCGATGAGCACCGGGTTGTTTTTGCTCTTCCGGGAGAGAATGCGGATTACATTGCGGATCTCGTCATCCCGGCCGATCACCGGGTCCAGCTTGTTCTGCCGGGCCCGCTCCACCAGGTCGGAGCCGTACTTCTTCAGGGCGTCGTAGGTCTCCTCCGGGTTGTCGGAAGTGACGCGCTGATTTCCGCGGACCGCTGCCAGCGCCTGCAGGATACCCTCCCGGGAGAGGTTGTAGGTGCGGAAGAGCTCTTTCAAAGCCCGGTTCGCGGTGTCTGTCAGGGCCAGCAGCAGGTGTTCTACGGAGACATACTCGTCTTTCATGTTTGTGGCCGCCGACTCAGCGGCGGTGAGCGTCCGGTCCACATCCTGGGCCACATAAATTTTCCCCTGCTCCCGACCGGAGCCGGACACACGGGGCAGCTTTTCCACCTCCGCTTTTACGGCGGCGGTGAAGCTGGGAACAGTCAGTCCCATGGCGCCCAAAAGCTGGGGAATCAGTCCGCCCTCATCCAGCAGCAGGGCCAGCAGCAGGTGGGGCTGCTCGATCTGCTGGTTGCCGTACTCAATAGCAAGGGTCTGGGCATTCTGCACCGCTTCAAGAGATTTCTGGGTGTATTTCTGCGCGTTCAACTGCGTCACATCCCTTCATTGGTTCTATTTTCTGCGATTTTTGTCTGTCTATGCCGTAGCAAGGAGGAGCCGGTCAGTCAAAGCTGACCGGCTCCTGCACCGAATCAATCAATGGCAATCCTGCGGGCCTCGGGGACCGCAGGGACGGCCTTGGGGAGCCGCAGCTCCAGGATACCGTTGGTATAGGCGGCAGTGATAGCGCTTTCGTCGATGCCGCTGATGTCAAAGGAACGGCTGAAGGAACCAAAGCGGCGCTCGCGGCGGATGTAGCCGCCCTTCTCGTCCTTGTGCTCCTCCCTGGACTGATGCTTGGCGGTAATGGTGAGAATTCCCTCCTTCACATCCAGGCTGATGTCGCCCTTCTCAAAGCCGGGCAGCTCAGCCTCCAGCACGAACTTGTCGCCGTCGTCCCGGATGTCCGTGCGGAAAGCGGGCAGGCTGGTGTTGCTGCTGCGGAAAAAGTCACGGGTGAAATTGTCAAAGGTGTCGAACAGATTATCGCTGCCGCGTTCAAAAGGAAGCATACCAAAAGACATAAAGCAATCTCTCCTTCATTTTAAAATTAAATAGGTGAATGGTACAGGCTAGCAATTCGGTGTTCTGTCTGCTAATATTTGGGGAGCGTCATGGGAATCGACCTCTTTCCGGAGCCGTTCTGCGACTCACTTCTTGTTTTTCGAGCTTTAGTATAAAGCCGTTCTGTGAACAAATATACATAATTTTATGTCTAATTTGTAAACGTTAGCACTCTTGACATAAGAGTGCTAACCCGTAAATTTGTCGTCTAAATCGATCATACGGCGGTAAATTTCAAAAAAATCTTAATTAATATAGTCGCTGCAGTTGAAAAAGCGCAACATGCGCTTTTTCCTCCAGTGGGCCATTGACCCACTGGAGCGTGCAATGTACGCCAGCGGCGTCTATGAAGTCTAAAGCAGGGCCGCATGAGCGGTCCCTGCGGCGATTTTCGCCGCAGGGTTCAAAAGGAGCAAATCGCTCCTTTTGAACCGCTTTGACTATAACTATATTTTCGTTTACAACCACCGGAGAATCCAGCTAAAGAAGGGAGCGGCGAAAAACTTCTCCCGCGGGAAAGCTTCGCAGAGTTTTGCCGCCCAAAGGCGGCAAAATAAAGTTAGAATTGGTCATTTTCGGGGACATGTGCCTCGAAAATGACACATCTCGGCCTGCAAGTGTGCCCAAAGGGTGCGCGCAGCAGGCCGTATCCCCTTTGTCGAAAAAGGCCTCCGGCCTTTTTCGACAGGTTAAAGGGAGTGGCACAGCGAAAGCTGCGCCACTCCCTTTAGAACCTTTTTCCTGCCCAGGGACCTTTTTGTGCTGCCCGCGTATTCTGGGATAGTCCATGTGGAAACATGCGGTGGAGTTCTTTCATAGACAATTGAACACACAATCCCGCGCTCTGCCGAAATTCGGGAACAGGCATACAGAAGAAACGTCCGGACACATTCAACTGTTTTGAACGCAGATTCTAAAAGAATCAGTTCAGCCGGGCCTCCAGTCCATCCAGCTCTCGGGCCAGCTCCCGGGGCAGCTTGTCGCCGAATTTCTGATAAAACTCCCGGATGCCCTTGACCTCTTCCTTCCAAAGGGTCTTATCGACGCCCAGCAGTCCCTCCAGGGTGGCGCGATCAACGCCGGAGCCCTCCAGATCAATGTCTTCCGCTCTGGGCTCGAAGCCGATAGACGTCTCCTCGGCGCCGGTCTCACCGAAGCAGCGCTTCATAATCCACTCCAGCACCCGCAGATTGTCGCCGAAGCCGGGCCAGATGAAGCGTCCCTCCTCATCGGTGCGGAACCAGTTGACGTTGAAGATTTTGGGGGCCTTGTCGCCCAGGGTTCTGCCCATATCCAGCCAGTGCTGCCAGTAGTCGGCCATATGATAGCCGCAGAAGGGGAGCATAGCCATGGGGTCCCGGCGGACCACGCCTACGGC
>CANDFO010000036.1 GCA_947384055.1 uncultured Flavonifractor sp. | reverse complement strand
GTCCCGCGACGACGCGGCTCTGCTCATCTACAACGCCCTTGACGTTGAGATGATCGAGGCTTACAGCACCAACAACTATGCTCAGCGTTTCGGCGACAAGCGCACCATCCTGTCCACCATGTACGGCGTGTACAAGGTGAAGGCTGTTGTCACCGGCAACGAGTGGGCTCAGCTGGAGGATGCCAGAGGCCAGGGTACTGACGTGGACGAGCGTCTGGCTGACGGCCGCACCCTCGTGTCCAAGATCACCACTTACACCTCCAACACCCAGAGCACCGTTACCAACCCCAGCGATCAGGATACCTTCATCCGCGACATGACCAACAATGGCAACACGACCACCAAGGTGTTCAACATTTCCACTCCCGTGGATTACCTGGGCAAGACCGTGACCATGTATGTCCGCAAGACCACCATCCTGAACGACTATGAGGTTCTGGGCGTGTACCTGCGCGATGTTGACAACGACATCGTGACCAAGGACGCCAGCAACACCACCAAGAAGGCTCTGGACGGTTCCGGCCTGAAGGTTGACAGCGACACCCGTTACTATGTCAACTACGGCATCCGTAGCGATGAGGCTGCTGCTCAGACCGAAGTGGGCTGGGGCACCGCCAAGGCCAACGGCATCGACATGGAGCTCATCGACAACGATAAGGACGGCGTCATTGACTACGTTCTGTATCTGAAGCGTGACCTGACTGTCGTTGCCACCAGCAAGGATGACATCATCCTCTATGGCTTCAATGACAACAAGACCATCGACGACGAAGACATCGTGACCGATCTGGACCTGGACGCTGACGACGTGGTTCTGGCTGTTACTTACGGCGGCCGCTACTATGTCGAGGAGCCCGAGGTTGTGACCGGCAAGATGACCGCTTACAACAACGACAAGACCAAGGAAGAGACCATCGATGTGGACGGCACTACCTATAAGCCCTCCGGCATCGGCATTCTGAAGGACACCCACACCTCCGCCAACGGCCGCAACGATATCGTTGATTTCGAGATTGGCCGCTGCGACAAGGACAACGGTGTTCAGTTCAAGACCACCTATGAGTTCTTCCTGGATACCCACGGCTACATCCGCGCCTTCCGTCCCACCGAGGAGAGCCTGCCCAAGTACGCTCTGATTCTGGATTCCGGCTACAATCCCGGCGTGTTTGATGACGACGCTACCGGCAAGGTTTCCGTTCTGCTGGAGGATGGCACCAAGGGCACCTACAGCCTGAACTTCTCCGCTTCCGCCAGCAACCTGGCCGGCCAGATCTGGCAGCGCGACGGCAAGGCCAAGCTCGCCATTGCCACTGAGGAGTGGAGCAAGGCTAAGACCGGCGTTATCGAGCTGAAGGGCTTCCTGGGCACCAGCTATACCGATAACTCTACCACCCGTCCCTGGAGATTCGACAATGGCGACGCCGGCTATGATGACTTTATCTTCGCGTATCAGGGCGACAGCGCTGATTCCGCTACCGATCAGGCCAGAAAGGTCTACGGCGCCGGCAATGCCGCCGGTTATGTGATTGCCTACACCCTGAACGACGATAACGTGATGACCATCAAGAACGTGATCGGTTCCGTGAAGACGGGTGCTGTGGGCAATGGCAACTGGAACAACTTCCGCTTTGAGAACAGCACTTCTGCTACTACTCCCAACCTGGGCTCCAAGAATGTGGTACACACCCTGCGCACCGATGCCGCTGAGCTCGACAGAGGCTATGGTACTGGCGATGCCAACGTGGTCGGCACTGATTCCCGCGTGACCATCGACCGCAACACCATCGCTTTCTACTACGACGATACCGATCCCAGCGACGTCAAGACCGCCGTGGCGGTTGGCTATCAGAACATGGGCACAGTTGACGCCGGCTATCACTATCTGGCCTCCACTGTTGTTCGTTCCACCTGGACCGGCGATGCCTATAAGTATGAGAATACCAACCTGGCTGACGTAATCCTGTTCGACGACTGCCCCAACGTTATGACCCGCGACTATGCTTACGTGCTCTCCGCCAACACCGTTACTGAGAAGGACGCCACCCTGAATGTGGTCTTTGAGAACGGCGAGGCCGGCACCCTGGTAATCAGCCGCGACGATTATGACGACAACTTCACCGATTCTTCCGACTTCAAGAGAGCCTGGGCTTATGCGCACGGCGCCAATGGCATCGATACCATTGACGAGGGCACTAACAGCCTGGTTGAGGGCGACGGCTTCCGTCAGAAGAACGGCACCTTCCAGATTGACAACATTGGCTATCCCTACGACGTGAAGAGCGCCAAGATCTGGAACGTTACCGACCTCGACAAGGGTGAGAACGCCCGCGCCATGAGCGATTTCAGCAGCAAGACCTGGCACGCTTTCCTGGTTCTGGACAGCACCGGCAACATCCGCACCGCCTTTATGGATGAGGATGCTGTGAGCTCCACCGAGACCCCCGGCGCTCACCCCGACCACACCTGGGCTTGGAGACTGGACAGCGCTCTGAGCAGCAACTACCGCAGCGTTAACCCCGGCAGTGTTGCCTATAATGACCGTACCAGCACGATTCAGGAGTACCTGAACAACGGCTATGACGTTCTGTATAACGGCAGCCTGGACCTGACCGAGGACCTCAACATTCCTGCCGACCGCATTCTGAAGGTTGACGGTGCTCTGGATGCGCAGAACAACAACATTTCCGGCAATGGTTCTGTCTCCGTTATGGGTAATCTCACCGGTATCAGAACTACCCTCAGTGTTGCTAACGTCTACGTGAGCGGCACCCTGACCCTGACCCGCGACGTCACCACCGTCAGCAGCAAGCTGATGTATGTGGGCAACCTGAATGCCAACAGCAAGGATCTGACCGTGGCTGCCGGCGCCGACCTGCACGTTGGCTACGGTGCCCCGCTCAACACCACAGGCAGCATCACCGCTTGCGGCACCCTTACTGTCAATGGACATCTGGATGTTACCGGCAGCATTGCCGCTGATGATGTTGTTGTCAACAGCATCAACAGCCTGATCGTTGGCGGCAACCTGACTGCCGACAGCCTGACCGTCAGCGCGACCAGCGCCGGCAAGGTTGTGGTGGAAGGCACCCTGGCTGTTAAGGTTCTGGAAGTCAACGCGAAGAGCGATGTTACCCTTGAGGATGTGACGATTACTGCCGACACTGACGCCAAGGTTGCTCTGAAGGCTGACATCACTGTCAACGGCAAGTTCGATGCCACCAATGCCAAGGAAGTTTCCATCGGCGCCAACACCACTCTGACCCTGAATGGCGAAGACAACATTCTGGCTGGTGCCAGCACTGACCTGAAGGGCGCTGAGGGTGCTGCCATTGCCTTCGGCGAGGACGCTACTCTGGACGCTTCCGATGCCAGCGGCATCCAGTGGACCGAGAAAGAAGGCGACGAGGCTGACAAGTCCGTTGTCGGCGGCGTTACCTTCGAGTTCAGCGACAAGGTTGGCGACGCCAACGAGGATGGCTTCGTAGCTACTCCCGAGACCGTCGAGAAGCTGCCTGCTGAGAGCAAGGCTGCTGCCACTGTTACTGTTACCCTGAGCGACTACGTGACTGCTGACGACGCCGCGGCTCCCACTGTCGTTACCTTCGACACGAAGACCTCCGAGACCACTGAGATCGACCTCACCGTAGCCAGCGAAGACACCGTTACCTATACGGTGGATGGCGAAGCGGCGGAGCTCACTTCCCCGCTGAAGCTGGTTAAGGGTTCTAAGAACACCACCATCGTGATCCATGTGTCTGGTACAGACAAGGCTTCCATCGAGAAGACCATCACCGTGGTGAACGGCCAGCTGAAAGCTAAGTAACCTTAGTTCCCTCGGGTAAGTAACACTTATCCGGCAAAACCTGACAACACCCCCGGGCTTCGGCCCGGGGGTGTTTCATCATCCGACAGCTTCTGGCCCCCCGGTTCATGGGGAGCGGATCAGCCGTTTTTATGGAAGAAATAGGGCCACAGCTGGCAGGCCAGAGATGCCGCCAGGGGCGCCAGGACCATACCCGCCACGCCCAGCGCCCGATACCCCGCATACATGGCCGCCAGCGCGCCCAGGGGCGGCAGGCCTGTGTGCTCCCCCACCAGCTTGGGCTCCAGCAGGCTGCGCACCAGGCTCACCACGCCGTAGAGGGCAAGCAGCCCCAGTCCCAGCCCGGTCTGCCCCGACAGGAGCGCCGCCGCCGCCCAGGGAACCAGCACCGCCCCCGTGCCGAATACCGGCAGGGCATCCACCAGGGCGATTATGGCGGCCAGCAGCAGGAAGAATTCCACCCGAAGCACCAGCAGTCCCGCCGCCAGCTGGCCAAACGTCGCCAGCATCAGCGCGCCCTGGGCCCGGAGCCATCCGCCCAGGGTTCGTTTCATCTCCTGCCCGGCCAGGCGCAGAGGCTCCCGCCAGGGCTCCGGGGTCAGACGGGCGGAAAGCGCCCGGTACTCCGGCCAGCCGGCACTGATGAGGTAAGCCGCCAGCACAGCGGTGAAAAGAAACAGCGCGGCCGACGGCAGGGCCGCGGCCGCCCCCGCCGCCGCACCCGCCAGCCAGCCGTACAGACGGCCGGGAAGGGCCGCCCCTGCCTCCAGCATGCCCTCCAGCCCGTCCCGAACGGCCTCCCGCAGGGGAATGGGCAGGGCCGTGAGAAACCGGTAGGACCACCGCTCCAGCCCCTCGGTCAGGGCGGAGGACCCCGCCAGCAGGACAGGCAGCTTTCCCAGCAGCGCCCCCGCCTCATAGGTCAGCCGCCACAGGAGAGCGCCCGCCGCCCCTAGAACAGCCCCGGTCAGCCCCAGAATGCACAGCGCACTGGCGCCCCAGCGGGGCAGCCGCGGCCGGCCGGTCAACAGCTTCACCACCGGCTCCACCAGGGCGGCCAGAGCCACTCCCACCAGGAACGGCGCCAGCCAGGGGAGCAAGAACCGCAGCGCCAGCCATATCCCCGCCAGCGCCAGCACACCGTACAGCAGGTACAGCAGGAACCGCAGATGCTTTTCCGGCAACGGACCCTCCCCCTTCCGCCTGCGTATGTAGGACCGCTGCGTGTCCCGGTCCGCCGGCGGCCATAACCGCCGGTATTCTGTATAAATCGACGGGAAACCGCGGTGAATTTGGCGGAACACCGTACGGATCCTCCCTTGCGCGGAGGGCCCGGGTGTGCTACAATAGACCCCGTGCAGCAAACAAATGACTTTCTGTAAAGGACAAAACTGGGAGGTGTGGGCATAGAATGGGCAAGACGCCAAACTACTTTATCGTAGAGGCAAGCGCGCTGCCGGACATCTTTCTAAAAGTGGCCGAGGCCAAGCGGATGCTGGAGACCGGGGAAGCGGACACCGTAAACCGGGCCGCGCGGCAGGCGGGCATCAGCCGCAGCGCCTTTTACAAATATAAGGACGCGGTGCGCCCCTTTAACGACATGCTCCACGGGCGCATTGTCACTTTTCAGATCCTGCTGAAGGATGAACCGGGAGTGCTCTCAGCGGTCCTGAATATTTTTGCCCAGTCGGGCGGGAATATTCTCACCATCAACCAGGCTATCCCGGCCAGCGGCTGTGCGGCCGTCACCATCGGGGCGGAGACCTCCGGGCTGGAGGTCTCCTTGGAGGAGCTGCTGTCCCTGGCCCTGGGGGTAAAGGGCGTGCTCCGGTGTGAAATTCTGGCAGGGTAGGCCTTGTTTGATCAATGGCAATGTGCCCAACAGCGAGAGATTTTTTCGACTGGCAAACAATTTTTCCGCAGGGAATCCTGACGGATTTCAAGGGAAAATTGTGCCGCCCAGCCGGAAAAAGAACCGCTGCTTGGACATGTTGATATGTTTCAAACATGGCCCAGGCTGAGGACCCGCGGAACGCGGCGGTCCCGGCGCAAAAGGAGGAAATAATATATGGTCAACGTGGCGGTTTTGGGGTTCGGTGTCGTGGGTTCCGGCGTGGCGGAGGTGCTCGCCACCAACGGGGCCCAGATCGACCGGAAGGTGGACGACCTGATCCGGCTGAAATATATTCTGGATGTGCGGGAGTTTCCGGACAGTCCCTTTGCGGACAAGATTGTGCATGATTTCTCCGTCATTGAGCAGGACCCGGAGGTCTCCATTGTGGTGGAGACCATCGGCGGGGCAAAGGCGGCCAGAGATTTTACCGAACGGGCCCTCCAGTCGGGCAAAAGCGTGGTGACATCCAACAAGGAGCTGGTGGCGTCCCACGGCTATGAGCTGCTCCAGCTGGCCAAAGAGCACGGGGTCAGCTATCTGTTTGAAGCCAGCGTGGGGGGCGGCATCCCCATTATCCGGCCCCTGAATCAGTGCCTGGCGGCCAACCGGATTGAGGAGATCTGCGGCATTCTCAACGGCACCACCAATTATATCCTGACCCGGATGATCCGGGCGGGGCTGAGCTTTGACACAGCTCTGAAGGAGGCCCAGGCCAACGGCTACGCGGAGCAGGACCCCACCGCCGATATTGAGGGGCACGACGCCTGCCGGAAAATCTGCATTCTGGCTTCCCTGGCCTTCGGCCGGCATATCTACCCGGACCAGGTCCCCACCCAGGGCATCACCGGGGTCTCCCTGGCTGACGTGGCCTACGCGGATGCCTGCGGCAGGAAGATCAAGCTCCTGGGACGGGCCATGCGCCGCCCGGACGGAGCGGTGTCCGCCTTTGTGTCCCCCCACCTGGTGGCGCTGGAGGACCCCCTGTCCGGGGTGGAGGACGTGTTCAACGCCATTACCGTCAAGGGCAACGCCATCGGCGACGTGATGTTCTACGGCCGGGGGGCGGGCAAGCTGCCCACCGCCTCCGCGGTGGTGGCGGACGTTATTGACGCGGCCAAGCACCTGGGCAAGCGGAATTATCTGGGCTGGGGTCCCGGCGGGCCGGACGCCGCGGTCCCGCCCGAGGACGTGGCAAGCGTGTGGTATCTCCGCCTGACGGAAGGCGGAGAAGAGGTCCGGGCCGCGTTCCCGGAGGCGGCGCGCCTGACCCGCTCCGGCGCGCCGGAGGGCGAGCAGGCCCTTCTCACCGGGGAGGCCCTGACCCGCTCCGCCCTGGAGCGGCGGCTGGCCGGGCTGGTTCCCGCCGCCGCGTTCCGCGTGCTGGACTGAGGGCATATAATAGGCTGGGCCGGGTATGGGAAGCGGACAGGCAGAGCCGCTTCCCCGGCCCCCTTTCAAAACGCCTATATTTTTCCTGATCCAAGGAGGTACATAGACCAATGGGACTGATTGTACAAAAATTCGGCGGAAGCTCCGTTGCGGACGCGGACCGCATCCGCAATGTGGCCCGCATTATCACCGAGACCTACCGCCGGGGGCACAGTGTGGTGGTGGTCCTCTCCGCCCAGGGGGACACCACCGACGATCTGATTGCCAAGGCAGCGGAGATTAATCCCCACGGCTCCAAGCGGGAGATGGATATGCTCCTGTCCACCGGCGAGCAGATCTCCTGCGCCCTGTGCGCCATGGCCATTGAAGCCATGGGCTACCCGGTGGTCTCTCTGACCGGCTGGCAGGCGGGCTTCCGCACCAACTCCACCTATGGGGATGCCCGCATCAAGCGCATTGACACCGAACGGGTCCTGGCCGAGCTGGATAAAAAGTCCATTGTGATTGTCACCGGCTTCCAGGGCCTGAGCAAATATGACGACATCACCACGCTGGGACGGGGCGGCTCGGATACGTCGGCGGTGGCGCTGGCCGCAGTGCTCCACGCGGATCTGTGCCAGATTTACACCGACGTGGACGGCGTCTTTACCGCCGACCCCCGCAGCGTCTCCGGCGCCCAGCAGCTGGAGGAGATCACGTATGACGAGATGCTGGAGCTGGCCACCCTGGGGGCTCAGGTGCTCCACAACCGGTCGGTAGAAATGGCCAAGCGTTACGGCGTCAAGCTGGAGGTCTTGTCCAGCTTTTCCGGCAAGCCCGGCACCAAAGTCAAGGAGGTTGCAAAAACCATGGAAAAAATGCACGTCAGCGGCGTGGCAAAGGACAAAAATGTGGCCAGGCTGGCCGTGGTGGGTCTGGCCGACCAGCCCGGCATCGCCTTCAAGGTGTTCTCCATCCTGGCCAAGGAGAAGGTCAATGTGGATATCATTCTCCAGTCTATCGGCCGCAATAACACCAAGGATATCAGCTTCACCGTGGGCAAGCAGGACATGGAGCGCACCAAGCAGGCCCTGGAGAGCTGCCGGGATATGCTGGGCTTTGACCACATCGACATGACCGACCAGATTGCCAAGGTCTCTATTGTGGGCGCGGGCATGGTCCACAACCCCGGCGTGGCGGCCAAGATGTTTGAGGCTCTGTACAACGCAGGTATCAATATTAACATGATCTCCACCAGCGAAATCAAGGTTTCCGTCCTGGTGGACCTGTGCGACGCGGACCGGGCGGTTCAGGTGATCCACGACCGGTTCTTCAATGAGTTCGGCAGCGGAAACTGACGCTCTTTCAGCGGCGTTAGGATTTTCATAGTTAAATAATATTGTGTGTTTCACACACAGGCGGCAAAGCCCGCTTAAAAATAAGTCAGGACTACCTGTGTATGGGTAGTCCTGACTTCATTCTGTCGAAAAACTTCCCCCGCGGAAAGGCGCCTACATCAGCGGCGCAAACATCCGCAGCACACTGCGCAGCAGCATACGGGGCCAGGGGTGACGGCGGCAGCGCTCCAGGGTGATCTCCTGACTCTTGGCCTGGGTGTCCAGAAAGTCTGCCTTGATGTCCAGCACTGTGGGGTCATGGCAGAGCCACACCCCGTTTTCAAAGTGGAGAAACATGCTCCGGTAATCCATATTCACCGTACCCACCGTTCCGTAGACGTCGTCCACCGCGAAGCATTTGGCGTGGACAAAGCCGGGAGTGTATTCAAAGATCCTTACTCCCGCCTCCAGCAGCGCCTCATAGTGGGCCCGGGTCATCTCAAAAATCACCCGTTTGTCCGGGACATGGGGGGTAATGATGCGCACGTCCACCCCCGCCTTGGCCGCCGTACGCAGGGCTACGCTGACGCTGTCGCTGATAATCAGATAGGGGGTCATAAGATAGACGTACCGTTCGGCCTTGTGGATGAGGTTCAGATAAACTGTGGCCCCCACCGGTTCGTTATCCAGCGGATTATCCGTGTAAGGCTGCACAAAAAAGTCCCGTCCATAGGCGGCCTCCGGCGGCAGGGACACAGGACGGAAGCGGCTGTAGTCCTCCTTTGTCCCCCGGATATACTCCCACATGGTCAGGAACATCACCGCCATGCTCCAGGCCGCCTCCCCCTTGAGCAGGATAGAGCTGTCCTTCCAGTGGCCGAATTTCACCTTCGCGTTGATATACTCATCGGCCAGATTGATGCCTCCGGTAAAGGCGGTATGGCCGTCAATCACACAGATTTTCCGGTGGTCCCGGTTATTCATGCGGATGGAGAGCACCGGGCGGAACCGGTTGAATACACAGCAGGGGATTCCCGTTTCCGCCTCAAATTTCCGGGCGTAGGCCATGGGCAGGGTGAACAGGGAGCCTACATCGTCGTAGATCACCCGCACATCCACCCCAGCGGCCTGCTTTTCCTTTAAAATCTCTACAATGGAGTCCCAGAAGAGCCCTTTCTCAATGATAAAATATTCAAGGAAAATGTACCGCTCCGCCCGCCGCAGCTCCTCCAGCATCACCGGAAAAACGTCGTCCCCCAGCGGAAAGTAGCGGGTACAGGTGTTGGTATAGGCGGGGCAGTGGGCGTACTGTTCCAGGTAGCGGGCCTGGTTGACCGCGTTCCGGCCATAGGGCGCCAGCTGTTCCGCCTTGCAGTCCTGGTCCAGCACCTCCACCATGGTCCGGTCCATGCCCAGCATCCCCTCCCGCAGGCGTCCGGACAGGTGGTTGCCGCCGCAGAGCAGGTACACCAGCCAGCCAAACACCGGAAACAGGAGAATGGGCACCAGCCAGGCGATCTTGTAGCCCGGGTCGCTCTGGTCATTGATAATAATCAGCACTGCCACCAGGGAAAACGCCACACACACCCAGTAAAAATAGATAAAATAGGCGGAGAAAAACACTGTCGCTACCAGCAGGATTCCCGCCTGAAGGAGGATCAGCAGGGCAATAATCACCGTCCGGTGGAACAGCAGGGAGGCCAGCTTTTTAATATCCAGGGTTTTCAGTTTCTGCTTCATTTCACCACCACGTTTTCCGCTCCCAGCATCTCTTCCAGTTCCCGCACCAGGGCCGGATGAACGACCACGGGAGTCGCCGGAGCCCAGCACCCCTCCGCCTCAAATTTTGCCCGGAAGGTCCCCTCCCCGGGGAACATGGTCAAAATCAGCTGAATCTTCCGCCACCGGGGGTCCTCCGCGGCGGGCAGACGGATGTAGAGCTTCTTCCCCCCCTCCGGACGGACAGCGGCGGGCGATCCCCCCTGTTCCAGGGGACGCACCCGGTCGCACATGAGCTGGGGCGCCTTCTCATCCCGGACAGAGATGCGTCCCTCCGCCAGTATGGGCATGTTTTCCTTCAGATATGCCCCGCTCTCCCCCAGTACCCGGGAAAATACCAGCAGCTCCATGGACCCGCTGTAATCCTCCAGGGTGACATAAGCCATCAGACTGTTGTTTCGAGTGGTCTTGGTTTTGGAGGAGGTCACTACCCCCGCCAGAATCACCTTCTGGCCGTCCCGGTAGGTTGCCGCACCCCCCTCCTGAGCAAAATCGGCGAGAATGGACCCGACAGGGGCTGCCCGGTACTGCCGGGCCAGCTCCCGGTACTCGTCCATGGGGTGCCCGGTGAGGTAGAGCCCGGTGGTCTCTTTCTCCATGTTCATCAGCTCCCGGCGGGTGAATTCCGGGATATTTTTCAGGCGCATCTCAACGCTCCCCGCCGAGGCATCCCCGCCGCCGAAGAGGTCAAACTGCCCCTCCACGTTCCGCCGCCGGGTCTGGGCAATGGCGTCTATCACCTGTTCATAGGCATCCAGCAGCTGGGAGCGGAATATACCCATGCTGTCAAAGGCTCCGCACCGGATGAGGTTTTCCAGAACCCGCTTGTTCAGGTCTGCGTCAAACATCCGCCGGCAGAAGTCTGGGAAGGAGACAAATAGTCCTTCGGACTCCCGCTGGGCGATCACCGCCCCCACAAAGCCCCGGCCCACCCCCTTGACCGCCGCCAGGCCGAAGCGGATGGCCTCTCCGGAGACGGTGAAATCCGCCCCCGACTGGTTGATGTCCGGCGGCAGCAGGGGAATGCCGCACTCCTTGCACTCGGCAATGTATTCGGCCACCTTTTCGCTGTAGTCCAGCACCGAGGTCAGCAGAGCGGCCATATACTCCTTGGTATAATGGCACTTGAACCACGCAGTCTGATAGGCCACAATCGCGTAGGCCAGAGAATGAGCCTTGTTGAAGGCGTACTGTCCAAAGGCCTCAATCTCGTCATAGATGTCCTCGCCGGTCTGGGCGGGAATTCCCTTGGACACACAGCCGCAGATATTCCGCTCCGGGTCGCCGTAGATGAACGCATGGCGCTCTTTTTTGATCTGGGCCTTCTTTTTTTTGGAGATGGCCCGGCGCACCATGTCGGCCTGCCCCAGAGAGAAGCCGCCCAGACGGCGGAAAATTTCAATCACCTGCTCCTGATAGACAATACAGCCGTAGGTGATGGAGAGAATGGGCTCCAGCATGGGGTGGCGGTAGGTGACTTTGTCCGGGTTTTTGGCGCACTCCAGGAATTTGGGGATGGAGTCCATGGGCCCCGGCCGGTACAGGGCGATGATAGCGCAGATATCCTCGATGCTCTTGGGCCGGAGGCCCACTCCTACTCCGGTCATGCCGGCCGACTCCATCTGGAACACCCCGGAGGTCTTGCCGTCGGAGAGCATCTGAAAGACCTCCTGGTCGTCGTCGGGGATATCCGCCAGGGTAAAACCGGGGCGTCCCCGGGCCACCATGCGCACCGTATCATCCAGAATGGTCAGGTTGCGCAGGCCTAGGAAGTCCATTTTCAGCAGACCCAGCTCCTCCAGGGTGGTCATAACGTACTGGCAGACCACCGCTTCATCGTTTTTGGCCAGAGGAACGTAGTCCACCACCGGCCGTCGGGTAATCACCACCCCCGCCGCATGGGTAGAGGCGTGGCGGGGCATCCCCTCAATGGCCTTGGCGGTGTCAATCAGGTTTTTGATGCGGGGATCTCCCTCATAGGAGTCCCGCAGCTGCTTGGAGAGCTTCAGTGCATCGTCCAGAGTGATGTGCAGATTGCCGGGGCCGCCGGGCACTTGCTTGGCCACGGTGTCCACGTCGGCGTAGGGGATGTTCAGAGCTCGTCCCACATCCCGGATGGCGCCCCGGGCCGCCATGGTGCCGAAGGTGACAATCTGGGCCACGTGGTCCGCGCCGTATTTATTCTGGACGTACTCTATGACCTCCTGGCGCCGGCGGATGCAGAAGTCGATGTCAATATCGGGCATTGTTACCCGCTCCGGATTAAGGAACCGCTCAAAGTAGAGCCCGTACTTCATGGGGTCCACATCGGTGATATCCATGCAATAGGCCACCATGGACCCCGCTGCCGAGCCCCGGCCCGGCCCCACGGGAATCCCCCTTCCCTTGGCGTAGCCGATGAAATCGGACACAATGAGGAAATAGTCCACAAACCCCATCTGCCGGATGACCCCCATCTCGAAGTCCAGCCGTTCCCGGTGGCCCTCCGGCGGCTGCGGATAGCGCCGGCGGAAGCCCTCCTCGCAGAGCTTTTGAAAATAGGCGTCTCCGTCGGTGTACCCCTCCGGCAGCTTAAACTCCGGCAGGTGGTGCACCCCGAACTGGAATTCCAGATTGCACAGGTCCGCGATTTTTTCCGTGTTCGCCAGGGCCTCTGGCTGGTCCGGGAAGAGGGCAGCCATCTCTGCGGCGGATTTGACATAGAGCTCCTGGGTCTCCATGCGCAGGCGGCCGGGGTCGTCCACAGTCTTGCCCATCTGGATACACATGAGGGTATCCTGCATCTCCGCGTCCTCCCGACGGAGATAGTGGGCGTCGTTGGTGATAACCAGGGGTATGCCCGTCTCCTGATGAATGCGCAGCAGGCCCTGGGTCACGTCCTCGTCCCGGGGCAGGCTGTGGTCCTGGAGCTCCAGATAGTAGCCGTCCTCCCCGAAGAGCTCCCGCATTTCCAGAGCGGCGGCCTTGGCTCCGGCGTAATTCCCCGCCAGGATCAGCCGGGGCACCTCCCCGGAGCGGCAGGCGGACAGGGCGATCAGTCCCTCCGCGTGCTCCCGCAGGAGCTCCTTGTCAATGCGGGGCTTGATGTAAAACCCCTCGGTGAAGGCCGCCGAATCCAAAAAGCACAGATTCCGATAGCCTGTCTCGTTGCGGCAGAGGAGGATCAGGTGCCGGGCCTCGGCGTCGTACTCGTGTACCCGGTCGGTACGGCCCCGGGGGGCCACGTAGACCTCACAGCCGATGATAGGCTTGATACCCTCCGCTTTGCAGGCCTTGTAAAAGTCCACCACGCCGTACATGACTCCGTGGTCCGTAATGGCTACGGCGGTCTGGCCCAGCTCCTTGACCCGCTTCACCAGCTCCGTGATCCGGCAGGCGCCGTCCAGAAGGGAAAATTCCGTGTGTACATGCAGGTGGACAAAGGACATCTCGCTCACTCCTCTATATCTCTATCCGGCGGCAGGCGTTACTCCAGCGTAATGGTCTCTCCGCACTTGGGGCACTGAAACTCTTTGGCTCCCCGCTCCATGGCTTGCTTGAACAGGCTCTCCCGGCAGGCGGGACAGCGCAGAAACCGCTCCGCAATCACCGCGCTTACGCCCATAACCCCCATGCCCAGCAGAAGGATCACGCCGTTTTTCAGCAGATAGCCTACAACCAGCATGGCAAAAAAGAAGGCGACGCAGTACAGAAGCTGGGTCTTCCACTTTCTCTCTATTTTCAAGGGACATGCCCCCCTTTCCCGCTATTCCAGATTGATTCTTGCTCCGCACCGGGCGCAGAAAATGATTTCGTCTCCGAAAAGACTCGTGGCCTCCCGGCCCAGCAGCCGCCCGCAGGCGGGACAGCGCAGCTTGAACATGCCGGTCAGCATCAGCGCGAGTCCCGCCACACTCAGCACTGCCGCGGCGATCAGCGGCCCCAGACCCCCGTCCGTCCCCTCTCCGGCAGACAGGAACAGTGCGCCGGCCAGTACCGACGCCGCCCCCGCCCAGCTGAGATAGCTCCACTTTTTTTGCAGAACATACTGCATCATCCCGCCTCCTCTATTTCAGCGTCAGCTTCCGCCCGCACTGGGGGCAGGTGAGCTGGCTGCCGCGGAAAGTCTGGATGGCCTGCCGGTCCACCACCCGGCCGCAGCAGGGACAGCGCAGCTTCCGCCCGCACAGGACCAGCAGCGCGATGGCCCCCAGCAGCGCCGCGGTGCCTCCGACCAGCCACACGCGTCCCCGCTCTCCCATGCCGCTGCCTATGGAGGCGGCCAGCAGTCCTCCCATGGCCAGCAACAGCAGCAGCCAGCACAAATTCCGCCATCTTTTGGACACCATGTGCTCTTTCATGTGCCGATTCCCCTTCCCGCCTGGGTTTCCCCCTATTTCAGCGCGATTTTCGCTCCGCAGGCCCGGCAGACCAGCTCTTTCTGGCCGGGCCGGACAATGCTCCCCTCCACAAGTCCCCCGCAGGCGGGACAGCGGTTTTTGCACCGGACCAGCCACAGGGAGGCCAAATAACTGCCAAAGGCCGCCAGCGCCAGCACCAGCTGCTCCAGAACCACTCCCGCCACAAGCAGGACAACCTGCGCCGCACACAGCGCCCAGTACAACACCCTCCACCACTTTGATATGACGTACTCTTCCACAATGCTCTCCCCTTTCCGCTTACTGTCCGGCCAGCGCCATCAGCCTGCGCAGGCGGTAGTTGAGCGCGGACTTTGTCACCGGCGGGTCACACAGCCGGCACAGCTGGGACAGGGTCATCTCCGGGTGGGCCATGCGCAGGTCCACCGCCTCCTTCAGCTTGTCCGGCAGGTCCTCCAGCAGGCCCCGGGCCTCCAGGCGGTAGATTGCCTCCATCTGCTCCTGGGCGGCGTCCACAGCCTTGTCCAGGTTGGCGGCGTCGCAGTTCACCCGGCGGTTGACGCTCCCCCGCAGGTCCTTCTCCGCCTTGGCGTTCATCAGCTCCATGGCCGCCAGCGGCGCGCCCAGGGCGGTGAGGAAGTCCTCAATGGCTTCGCTCTGTTTAAAATAGGTGACGCCCACCCCTTTGCGCTGCGTCTCTTTGGGGGAGAAGCCCGCTTCCAGCAGGAGGGTGCGCAGCTCCCTGCCGACACTCAGATGAGGGGTGGACAGCTCCAGATGGTAGCGCTTGGCCGGGTCGGTTACGGACCCGCCCGCCAGAAAAGCTCCCCGAAAAAAGGCCGTGCGGCAGTGGTCTTCCTCCACCACGGCAAAGTTGATATGATGGGCCAGAGTCTCCTCCGGCGCGCAGCCGAAGGCCCCCCACAGAGCGCAGAGCTTGTCCGGCTCCGTGATGGAGAAGGCGCGCTTCCCCGCCCCCGTCTCCGGCAGACGGTCAAACTCCAGCCGAAATGCTTTTTGGAACAGTCCCGGCAGGCGGGCGGCAAAGTCCTGGGATTCGGTGACAATGCGCACCTGCCGGGCGGTAAACTGGTTGCAGTAGAGCAGTACTCCGTAGGCCTCCGCCCTGGCGCAGCATCGGCGGTTCAGCCCCGCCCGGCACAGCTCCGACTTGGCTCGGGAGGAAAAGGACATGTCCCGCTCCCCTTTCTCTGATGGTCTTCGGCCGGCGTCCTGTTCCCGCCGGCCCCGCGGCAGACAGGTTCAAAATACCTTGGTGTCCGCTCGTTCGCCGTACAGCTCCATAATGGCCTGGGCCAGCCGGGAGGCCGAGTGGCGGGCATAGTCGGAGCTCTCCGAGGCCAGGGGCCGCGTGACTACCTCAAGACCCATACGCTCGATGGCCTCCCGGTCCACCGGGATGGGGACCGCGTCCTCCTCCCGGTAGCGCTCCACCAGCCGGGGGTTCACCGGGGCGGAGTTGCACAGGCAGATGTCCACCAGCCCCGGTCCGCCGTGGTCCAGCAGGGCCTTCACGTGCTCAGAGGCGGTCATATTTTCGGTCTCTCCGTCCTGGGTCATAATGTTGCAGATGTAAATTTTCAGCGCCTCGGCCTTGCAGACCGCGTCGGAGATGCCCTCCACCAGCAGGTTGGGGATGACGCTGGTATAGAGGCTCCCCGGTCCCAGCAGAATCAGGTCGGCTTCCCGGATGGCCCGCAGCGCCTCCGGCAGAGCCGGCGGACGCCGGGGCAGCAGGCGCACGCTCCGGATGCGGCAGTCCTGCTGTTTCTTAAAAGCGCAGATTTTGGACTCGCCCAGCACCTGGGCCCCGTTCTCAAAAGAGGCTTCCAGGGCCACGTCTGCGTTGGTGACGGGCAGCACCCGGCCGGTGATGGCCAGAACCTGGCTCATGCGGGCTACCGCCTGGTCAAAAGAGTCGGAGATCCCGTTGAGAGCCGCCAGCAGCAGGTTGCCGAAGGATTGCCCCGTCAGGTTGCCGGAGCCCGCCGGAAACCGGTAGGTCAAAAGCTGTTCCATAACCGGCTCCACGTTGGCCAGGGCTTCCATGCAGTGGCGGATGTCCCCCGGCGGCGGCATGCCCAGGTCCTCCCTCAGCTTGCCGGAGCCGCCCCCGTCGTCGGCCACCGTGACAATGGCCGTCAGGTGTTCCGTGTGATTTTTCAGGCCGCGGAGCATGGTGGACAGCCCCGTGCCTCCGCCGATGGCCACCACCCTGGGTCCCTGGGTCCAGCGGCGTGTTCTGTCCCGTTCTTTCATGGCGCTCCTCCTCAGCCGCGGGTCATATCCCGGTGGTTTTCCACAGCCTGATAGCCCTTCTGACGGATAAACTCCGCCAGAGCGCGGGTCACGGCCACGCTGCGGTGCTTCCCGCCGGTGCAGCCCACCGCCACCACCAGCACCGTTTTGCCCTCTTCCACATACTGGGGCAGCAGGAATCCCATAAGCTGCTCCAGATAGCCCATAAACTCCTGGGTCTGCTGGTAGCCGAATACAAACTGATAGACCCCGTCGTCCAGCCCGGTCTGATGGCGCAGCTCCGCGATGTAGTACGGATTGGGCAGAAAACGCACATCCAGCACCAGGTCAGCCTCCATAGGTATGCCGTACTTAAAGCCGAAGGAGGTGACGCTGACGCACATGGCCGGGCGGTCGGCGTCCCGGCCAAACAGACGCAGCAGCTCTCCCCGGAGCTTGGCGGTGGACAGCACGGTAGTGTCGATGACGTAGTCCGCCCGCTGGCGCACCGGGGCCAGAACGGTGCGCTCCTGCCGCACGGCGCCGTCCAGGGACAGGGTGCTCCCCGCCAGAGGGTGGATGCGCCGGGTCTCCTTATAACGCTTAATGATGGTCTCCGCCTCGGCCTCCACAAAGAGGATCTTGTGCTCACAGCCCATCTCGTGCAGGGCGTCCAGCGCCCCGAAGAGCCCCTCAAAGGTCTGCCCGCCCCGAATATCCGTCACCAGCGCCACCCGCTCGTACCGCCCGGGGGCGGCCATGCACAGCTCGGCGAATTTCGGCAGCAGGGGCACCGGCATATTGTCCACCACGTAAAAGCCCATGTCCTCTAAAAACGAGGCTACCTTACTCTTTCCGGCCCCGGAGAGGCCGGAAATTACAATCAATTCCATCCTGTACCGCTTCCTTTTCAAAAGCCCAAAAATTTCACTTCCGGCTCCAGCCGTACGCCGGTCTCCCGGAGGACGGTCTCCCGGACCAGCTCCATCAGCCGCCGCACATCCTCCGCCGTGGCTCCGCCCCGGTTCACCAGAAAGCCCGCGTGCTTTTCCGAAACCTGGGCCCCGCCCACCTCCGCGCCCTTGAGTCCGCATTTCTCGATGAGGGCCCCGGCAAACTGACCCTCCGGCCGCTGAAAGAAACTCCCGGCGCTGGGCAGCTCCAGAGGCTGCTTTTCCCGCCGCCGGGCGGCCAGGTCCTCCATGCGGGCTTTGACGGCCTCACCGTCCCCGGGCTCCAGGAGAAAAGTCGCCTCTAAAATCAGCATCTCTCCTCCGGAAAAGATGCTCTTCCGGTAGCCAAAGCTGCACTCCGCCGCCGGAATCGTCCGCTCTGCGCCGTCGGGCATCAGGGCTGTCACCGTGTTCAGCACCTGGCTCAGCTCCCCGCCATAGGCCCCGGCATTCATGGCCGTGGCCCCGCCCACGCTGCCGGGAATTCCCTGCGCGAACTCCAGACCGGTCAGACTCCGCTCCCAGGCGGCGTTGGCCAGCCGGGAGAGCAACACCCCGCCTCCCGCGGACAGCCGACGGCCCTCCGGCTGAATCCGGCTGAAGCGCTCCTGCCCGGACAGCTTGACCACCACCCCCGGGTATCCCCTATCGGACACCAGCAGATTGGTGCCGTTGCCCAGAAAAAAGGGGACGATTCCCAGCTCCGCCGCAAGGCTCAGGGCGGTATGGGCCTGTCCGCCTGTCCGGGGCAGGACCATCAGCCGGGCCGGGCCCCCGATGCGGAAGGATGTGTGCCGGGACATGGGCTCATATTCCCGCAGCTCCAGATCCGGCGCGGCGGTGTTCAGCTGTCTAATAAAAGTGGAAATATTGTCCATTTCTTCCCTCCATTTTGCGGCGGCCTCCCGGGACTGTCTCTGTATTATAGCAGAATCCGGCGGAAATTAGAATAGGGGGAGCAGAAAAACCTCTCAGCGCCCGGACCATGCCTCCGCGGTCGCGGGCCGGCGGTTGCCTTTCTCCCCGCCCTGTGTTATGATCATACCGAAACGCACAATGCCTCTGTGCGGGAATTCCGGAGCTGCAAAGGAGGCCTCCCCATGGAGTTTATCATACGTCCCGTCTGCCCGGAGGACGCCGGGGCCATTCACGCCCTGCGCCTGACCCCGGGCGTTATGGAAAACCTGCTGAGCGTTCCCTCCTGGCGGCTGGAGGACGCCCGGAACTATCTCAGCGGCCTGGGGCCCGACGACCACGAGTTTGCCGCCGTCTCCCCGGAGGGCGTCCTTTTGGGGGAAGCCGGGCTGTCGGTGTGCCCCCGTCCCCGGCTCCGGCACGCAGGGAGCCTGGGCATCATGGTCCGTCCGGATGTCCAGGGCCGGGGAGTGGGCGCCGCCCTGATGGAAACCCTGCTGGACCTGGCGGACCGCTGGCTTATGCTGGTCCGGGTGGAGCTGGAGGTTTTTACGGACAACCGGCGGGCTATCCGCTTTTACGAGCGCTTTGGCTTTCAGCAGGAGGGCGTCCGGCGGATGGGGGCGGTGCGCCTGGGTGAATACGCCGACCTCTGCCTGATGGCCCGGCTGAATCCCCGCCGGGAGGTCTGACATGTCCGGCGGACGTCTCTTTCAAATCATGTATCTGTTGCTGGAGCGCCCGCGGCTCACCGCCAAAGAGCTGGCGGAGCGGTTCGAGGTCTCTGTACGCACAATCTACCGGGATATTGACGCCCTCTCCGCCGCCGGTGTGCCCATCTACGCCGTCCCCGGCAAAGGGGGCGGCGTGGCGCTGATGGACCACTGTATCCTGGACCGGGCCGCCTTTTCCGAGGAGGAGCAGCGCCAGCTGCTCACCGCTTTGCAGGCCCTCTCCGGGGACGCCAGGATGGAGGCGGCGGACACCCTGGAAAAGCTCTCCGCCCTGTTTCGCCGTTCGGAACCGGACTGGCTCCAGGTAGACATGTCCCGCTGGGGCAGCGCGGAGACGGACAACGTCAAATTTTCCGCCCTGAAGCGGGCTGTTCTGGAGTGCAGAACCATTGTCTTTACCTATGTGAGCGCCTATGGGCAGGCCGCCCGCCGCCGGGTCCATCCTGCCCGGCTGGTGTTCAAGGGGAGGGCCTGGTATCTCCAGGCCTTCTGCCTGGAGCGGCAGGCCTACCGTACGTTCAAGCTCACCCGACTGCTGGAGCTGGAGGTGCTGGAGGAGCACTTCCAGCCGGGAGCGCCCCCGCCCCCGATTGAGGGGGAGGACCCTCCTGTGGGAGAGCCGGTCCCTATGCGCCTGCGCTTCTCCCCGGCTATGGCCTTTCGGGTGTACGACGAGTTTGACGAGAGCTGCGTCAGCCGGGAGGCTGACGGGGCCCTCACGGTGGCGGTGTCCTTTCCGGAGGACGCCTGGGTGTACGGCTACCTGCTGTCCTTCGGCGCGGGGGTCCGGGTGCTGGAGCCGGAGGCCCTGCGAATACGGCTGGGCCGGCTGGCCAAAGAAATTTGGCTGCAGTCAGAAGAACCTGACACAGGTTGTCAGCAATTGGGTGGTATAATTGGGGCATCTTTCAAACAGGAGGAACAAAAAATGGAACAGAAGTTTTGCCAGTCCTGCGGGATGCCCCTGACCGACCAGAATTGCGGCACCGAGGCGGACGGGAGTCCCAGCCCCCACTACTGCAAATACTGTTATCAAGACGGCGCTTTTACCGGGGAGATGACCATGGAGGAGATGATCGACTTCTGCGCCCCCATGATGGCCCAGGCCAATCCCGGCATGACCGAGGAGCAGGCCAAGGCGCAGATGTACAAATTTTTCCCCCTGCTGCTGCGGTGGAAAGGGCGCTGAGCCCCTTCTCCGCGGCGGCGCGTCCGGTCCGGGTTTTCAAAACGACAAGGAGGCAGAATCTTGAATTGGAACGCCATTTATGAGGCGCCGGAGGCACCGGACGCGGCTGTTTTGTCGGCCTTTGTGTCCAACCCGCTGTGGGATGCGCTGACCGCCTGGCTGGAGGAGACCTACGGCTGTCGGCCCGTCATGGCGCACAGCCGCTGCGCCATGGGTCCCGGCTGGAACGTGAAGTACCGGGCGGGCGGCGCCGCCCTGTGTACGCTTTACCCCACTGCCGGAGCCTTCACCTGTCTGGTTGTCGTCGGCGGCCGTCTGGCGGCGGAGTGCGAGACGCTGATCTCCACCCTGTCGCCCTACACCCGGTCGGTGTGGGCGGACAGCCCGCCCACCTCCAGCGGCACCCGCTGGCTGTCCCTGGAGGTGGGCTCCCCCGAGGTGCTGGAGGACGTCAAGGTCCTGCTGTCCTGGAAAAAAGCGCCCAGGCATTCCAACCGAAATTCCCGGTGACACAGCGGGCGTTTGCAGCCGCCTTTGCCTGATTTCCGCACCCTGCAGCCGTCAACGCCTGTTCCGTCTCCCCGCGTTGCGGAGAGACGGAACAGGCGCTGACGCTTGCTTGCAATTTTTTGCAGTTTGGGGTATGATATAGTCAACACTTCTGAAAACCGCGTCTGGGCTTTTTCATCCAGCGGGCGCAGTCCGCTCGCTGGATGTGTGCGGCGCACACGAATGTGTACTACAGCGTCTGAAAGGAGGCGCTTTTATGCGCGACGGATTTGTGAAAGCGGCGGCAGGTACGCCTAAAATTCGGGTGGCAGACTGCCGGTACAATGCGGAGCAGATTTTTAGCCTCATGCGGGAGGCCCACCGGCAGGGAGTCCGGGTGCTGGCGCTGCCGGAGCTGTGTCTGACGGGGTATACCTGCGGGGATCTGTTCCTCCAGGACACCCTCCTGCGGGGGGCGGAGGAGGGGCTGTCCACTATATTGGATGCCACCAAGCATCTGGATATGCTCACGGCCCTGGGCCTGCCGGTACGCTATCGGGGGAAGCTCTATAACTGTGCCGCGGTCATCTGCCGGGGGGAGCTCCTGGGCCTGGTGCCTAAAATCCACATCCCCAGCTACGGGGAGTTTTACGAGGGACGCTGGTTTACCTCCGGAGCGGATATGGGAGATACCGATTTCTGCATCCCCTTTGCGGGGCAGGAGTCGGTGGAATTTTCCGCCGGGATGGTCTTTCGCTGCGCGGAGCTGCCGGAGCTGACGGTGGGGGTCGAGATCTGCGAGGACCTGTGGGCGGCCGTGCCCCCCTCCGCCCGTCTGTGCGCCGAGGGCGCCACGGTGATACTCAACCTGTCGGCCTCCGACGAGGTAGTAGGAAAGGCCGATTACCGCCGACGGCTGGTGGCGGGACAGTCCGCCCGGACAGTGTGCGGCTATGTGTACGCCGGTGCGGGAGAGGGGGAGTCCACCACCGACCTGGTCTTTGCCGGGCACAGCCTGATTGCGGAGAACGGGACATTATTGGCCGAGCGGCGGTTTGCCTGCGGGCTCACTGCCTCGGAGCTGGATGTGGCCAGGCTCTCCTATGAGCGGCGGCGCATGAACACCTTCCCCGCCGCGGACCGGGCGGTCTATCCCAACTATTTCAGCCTGGAGCCCGTTCAGACCTCCCTGACCCGCCGTGTCTCCCCCACCCCCTTCGTGCCGGAGGATCAGGAGGGGCGGGTCCAGCGGTGTGACGAGGTGCTGAAGATCGCCGCTCTGGGACTGAAGCAGCGGCTGGAGCACACCGGCGCCCGGACGGCGGTGGTGGGGCTGTCCGGCGGCCTGGACTCCACCCTGGCGGTGCTGGTGACGGGGATTGCCATGGGTCTGCTGGACCGTCCCGCCAGCGACATCATCGCGGTGACGATGCCCTGCTTCGGCACCACCGACCGCACCCGGGACAACGCGGTGGAGCTGGCCCAGCGGCTGGGCTGCACCCTCAAGCGCATTGACATCGGCCAGT
>CANDFO010000035.1 GCA_947384055.1 uncultured Flavonifractor sp. | reverse complement strand
GCTCCCGCGTAGATACCCGCACATAACCGTAAGTACAGCCACTCATACATCGGCCTCCTTTTCTATAAAAATATGGCGGCTTCTATTTTATAGGAAAAGGGTGTCTGGAGCGCGTTGCGGCTGGCAGCAAACAAAATTTTATGATAAAAAATCCTCTCCCATCGTACTGCAAAGTTGACAGGATTTCGCAGGTGCTACAAAGATATATTGCGCAGCCGGGTATCCGGCTTAAACTGATCCGTCTTTATACTCCAAGGCACAACGGTGAGGCAGACCGACAGTCACGAAACAATCACAGCAAGGGATAATTACGAACTGACAAGAAATCTCCCTAAGTGCGTGAGCGTGGAGCGTCTATGTGAGGGTGCAAATATGCAGATACCTTTTAACGCTGATGAAATCAGCTTAAGCTATCAGTTCGGGGAGCAAAGCAGGAATGTGCGTCAGCCTGTCTGCTGTTCTTCCGCAGGTACAAGGACAGCGCTATAAAGCAAACTGTCCATCTACAGATTAAAACTTGCCCGGGGGCTGCTCTAGAAATTTGTGCTTGACATTTTCATTTTTGTTGCTATAATAAATGACGTCTAGACAAGTTGTTGAAAATAGCGGGATTGTGTAAGGGTAGCACAGCAGACTCTGACTCTGTATGTGAGGGTTCGAATCCTTCTCCCGCTGCCAGGAAAAAGCCCTGTAACCTCACGGTTACAGGGCTTTTACTTTACCCAAAAAGGCTAGAACACCCCTTAATTTACCCCTTAGAGATTTCCAGGCCGTCCAAAAAGGTCTGCATCCGGGCGGCACTCTCTGTTTTCATACGATCTGAAACCTGGCCGTAGGCATCCAGCGTGAAGGCTGCGGTGGCGTGGCCCAAGCTGCCCTGTACCGTCTTTGCCCAATCGAGCTGATTCAGCTTACGCAGACATAATCGCTCTGTTTCAAGTATCATATTTGCCTCCCAAAATAATGAGTTGCGGGAACCGTGGACAGGTTGTAGGAAAAAATGATGACGCTCAGGTGGCGCATAGACGTTTTAATAAGATTTAAACAGAGCAGGGGCTGTACACCTGTACAGCGTACAGGTGTTTTTGAAGTGCGGAACAGAGATAACTCTCCGTATTTTGCGGCGTGATGTACAAAAAAGTACCACATTTTACAGTCAAAAGCCGGAAGACAAAGGGGGAATGTTTCATGGCTGGTTACACACCAAATTATGGCCTGCATCAGTGGGTCCCGGAGGATGACTTCCTGCGGACAGATTTTAATCAGGATTTTGCCAAAATTGACGCTGCTCTGAAACAGATAGCGGATGCGGCGGAAACCGGGGACAATGAGATCCTGGCCGCTGTGGAGGGGAAGTGCGGTATTGTGGCGGGTCGCTACACCGGCAGCGGAGAGAATCTGACCAAAAACATTGATTTGGGATTTCAGCCGGTGGCAGTGCTGATGGAATGCCAGTGGGGAACCCGCACAGCTATCTCCGCAGGCGCTTACGGCGGCTTGGCCATTCGCGGGAGCTCTGTAGGAGCAGGGAGCCCAACCTTTTATATCACCTCCAACGGCTTTGCCGTCAAAGGTGTTAGCAACAGAAACGATATGTACTACCTTTATCTTGCGTTCCATTAATTTTTCCTTATAGGTGAGGCAGGAGGCCAGACCACGTCTGAAAATGGTTAAAGGGACCAAACAGCGCGCCTTTCCCGCCTGAACAGCAGGATTTTTCCTTGCCATACGTCAGTATACCTGTGAAAAAATCATTCGCCGGACGTGAAAATTCTTTGCCGCTGGTCATATTCCTATTTTTAAACAAAGCCTAAAAAATAGCGTTCAGCAAGGCTTTACTTTTTTCCAACTGTTTGCTATAATGAAAATGCAATATTGAATCAATAGAGGTGACGGTATATGATCGGCGCTTTATCTGGCTATGCTCCCTATTCCAATTATTATACCCAGCCCTATTCCGGCAGCTCGGCCCGCGTTCAGAGCGGCCAACAGGCTCAGCAGGCCGGGCAGGTCCAGCGGGGTCAGTCTGGAGCGACGGTTTCTTTTGGGCGCAGAGCCGCTCAGCCGGGAGTCCCCGTTCAGCCGGTAAACCCGGTGACGCCGGTCTCGGCGGACGCCGGAAATCCCGCGGTTATCTCTCTGCGCCAGGGGGCAGATCCGGTGGAGATGGCGGTACGCATGCGTATCCAGTACGTGGACGACCCCAATAGTCTCCGGCAGGCCGGACAGGAAGTTGCCGCGGCAGGCAACGGAGAGCCAACAGGAGCGATTGGAGTTCAGAAGGCGGCGGAAGAGGGCAAATGCCAAACCTGTGAAGAGCGTAAATATCAGGACGGCTCTGACGACGCGGGTGTGTCTTATCAGACGCCCACCCATATCGACCCGGAGCAGGCGCCGGCGGCGGTCCGAGGCCATGAGCAGGAGCACGTCGTCCGGGAACAGGCCAAAGCCGGGCGGGAGAACCGCCGGGTAGTCAGCCAGACTGTGAACCTTCACACCGATATTTGCCCGGAATGCGGCCGGGTGTATGTCTCGGGCGGTACGACCCGCACCACCACCGCGGCGCAGAAGCCCGACCAGCCGGAGCAAAAACAGGACAACGCCAGACCTGCCGCATTTTCTGTAATGGCCTGAGTTCTGGGCCTGCGGTAAAGGACGACAACGATGTGATCCAGACATCCCGCCCAAAGACAATTTTCGGTCTTGGATTCTGTGGACAGCGCAAAAAATCCCTGAGCAGGAATTGACATTTTATATACCGTGGAAGCTGCCGCAAAATGCAGTTTTCAGCGCATAGGATTTAGCGCCTCTCAGGAATTCGTACTAAAATCCAGATAAGCACAGCAAGTAGCTTATAAAGGGATATAAGAGAAAAGCGAGCGGGGACTGTCCGACAGCGGGCAGCTCCCGCTCGTTGATTTGTTCCGTGGGGCTACACTCCCCTGCGGTCCCGCGGGCGGATTGCAGCAGCCGCTCAGCGGGACACATGACAATGGGAGACCTCCCCTCCGAGGTCCTGATCTCTGCAAATGATATAGTCGCCGCAGTTGAAAAGCGCAAAATGCGCTTTTTCCTCCAGTGGGCCAATGGCCCACTGGAGCGTGCAATGCACGCCAGCGGCGTCTATGAAGTCCAAAGCAGGGCCGCATGAGCGGTCCCTGCGGCGATTTTCGCCGCAGGGTTCAAAAGGAGCAAATCGCTCCTTTTGAACCGCTTTGACTATAACGGCCGGACCTGTTCCGACTGTCCATTTACATATTAAAACCTGCCCTGCGGCCGAAAAGGGAAAAAAGCTCTTGACTTGGGACAGGCGGTGTGGTAAACTACATTTACCTATGAAGAGGGGCTCTTTTTTTGTGCGCATTTTTACGGTGTGATGACGCGCAAACCTCTCCCCTCCCTTTGGGAGACATAGGGAGGCAAACTTGCCGGGTCCGCACCGTGACGCAGGAGAATCCCGCCTGTCACAGGGGGGAGTATGCGCTTGCCGGATCCGGCCCAAAGGCCGCGTCCGGCATTTTTGTGCCCCGCGGCCAACATTTGAAGGAGGTGCCGGACACATGGCAAAGGCAGGTTCCAGGGTGAAAATCACGCTGCGCTGCGCGGAGTGCAAGCAGAGGAACTACGTCACCAACAAGAACAAGAAGAATACCCCTGACCGTCTGGAAATGAACAAGTACTGCCCCTTCTGCAGGAAGCATACGGTCCACAACGAGACGAAGTAAGGACGCTGCGATGGCTGAGAAGAAAGAAGGGTTAAACGGAATGTCTGAAAACGAGAAGCGCGAGCAGGCCGCCGGCGGCGGCGGAGCGGGCGCTCCCTCTGAAAAGCCCGCAAAGGCGGAGAAGAAGAAGGAATCCAAGAAAAAGGATGCCAAGCCCGGCTTTTTCGCCCGCGTGGGAAAATGGTTCAAAGAGATGAAGAGCGAGCTGAAAAAGGTCGTCTGGCCCACGAAGAAGCAGACCATTAACAATACGGTGATCGTCATTGTCTGCTGCATCGTGGTAGGCGTCTGCATCTGGCTGTTCGACTGGCTGGCGGGCTCTGTAATCAGCGCGCTGCTGGACCTGTTCGGCAAGGCATAAGGTGCGGCGTGATGGCTGACAACGCAAAATGGTATGTGGCCCATACCTATTCCGGCTATGAAAACACCGTGGCCGCCAGCATTGAAAAGGCCGTGGAAAACCGCGGCCTGCGGGACCTGATCCACGAGGTGAATATTCCCCTGGAGACCGTCACCGAGATTACCGACAACGGTCCTAAAACTGTGGAGCGCAAGGTCTTTCCCGGCTACGTGCTGGTAAAGATGGTGATGACTGACGAGACCTGGCACCTGGTGCGCAATGTCCGCGGCGTCACGGGCTTTGTGGGCTCCGGCAACAAGGCCATTCCTCTGACTGATGACGAGATCGCCGCCCTGGGCGTGGAAAAGCGCGAGGTGGTGGTCAGTTACCAGGTGGGCGACAGCGTAAAAATCACCGACGGCGCGCTGGAATCCTTCCTGGGCACGGTGGAGGAGATCGACCTGGACCGCAGCAAGGTCCGGGTGGTGGTCTCCATGTTCGGCCGCGAAACCCCGGTGGAGCTGGAGCTCGACCAGGTGGAGCCGCTGGGCGGCTGACGCATCCTGCGTTTGCCGCCCCCCAAGTGGGAGGGACCGTCCAGGGCGGTTCCGCTTCCAACCACATTTATCTTAGGAGGTGCTGTTTCAAATGGCACAGAAAGTTACTGGATATGTCAAACTTCAAATTCCGGCGGGCAAGGCGACTCCCGCCCCTCCGGTGGGCCCCGCTCTGGGTCAGCACGGCGTGAATATCGCCGCCTTTACCAAGGAGTTTAACGAGCGCACCAAGAACGACGCCGGCTTGATCATCCCCGTGGTCATTACCGTATATGCCGACCGTTCCTTCAGCTTTATCACCAAGACGCCTCCCGCCGCCGTGCTCATCAAGAAGGCGTGCAACATTGAGTCCGGCTCCGGCGTCCCCAACAAGACCAAGGTTGCCACCATCAGCAAAGAGGACGTACGCAAGATCGCCGAGACCAAAATGCCCGACCTGAACGCGGCCAGCGTTGAGGCGGCCATGAGCATGATCGCCGGCACCGCCCGTTCTATGGGCGTTGTGGTCGGCGAGTAAGGCGAAGGAGGGAAAAGCAATGTTTAGAGGCAAGAAGTATCAGGAGAGTGCCAAGCAGATTGACAAGGGCGCGCTGTATGACACCACCGACGCCATGGCTCTGGTGGTAAAAACCGCCACCGCTAAATTTGATGAGACTGTCGAGCTCCATGTGAAGCTGGGCGTGGACTCCCGCCATGCCGACCAGCAGGTCCGCGGCGCCATCGTTCTGCCCCACGGCACCGGCAAGACCCAGCGGGTGCTGGTTTTTGCCAAGGCCGACAAAGCGGAAGCCGCCAAAGCCGCCGGCGCGGATTTTGTAGGCGAGATGGACATGGTGGAGAAGATCCAGAAGGAAAACTGGTTTGACTACGACGTAGTCGTGGCCTCCCCCGACATGATGGGCGTTGTGGGCCGTCTGGGTAAGATTCTGGGCCCCAAGGGACTCATGCCCTCTCCCAAGGCGGGCACCGTCACCCCCGACGTAGCCAAGGCCGTCACCGAGATTAAAGCCGGTAAGGTGGAGTATCGTCTGGACAAGACCAACATCATCCACTGCCCCATCGGTAAGGTCTCCTTTGGCCCTGAGAAGCTCACCGAGAACTTTAACGCCCTGATGGGCGCCATCATCAAGGCCAAGCCTTCCGCCGCCAAGGGTCAGTACATCCGCTCTTGCGTGTGTGCGTCCACCATGGGCCCCGGCGTGAAGATCAATGCGGCCAAGCTCATGTAAGAACCTGTATCTTACGGAATTTTTCCTGCCGGACAGCATTCAACGGCCGTGAACACAGGCTTTAAGCTTCCCCCTTCCGGGCAGCATAACAGAGGCGCTCAGTCTGCGGACTGAGCGCCTCTGCTTGTCGAAAAACTTCCCCTACGGGAAAGCCTCACAGAGTTTTGCCGCCCGAGGGCGGCAAAATATAGTCGCCGCAGTTGAAAAAGCGCAAAATGCGCTTTTTCAACTGCGGTTCGCAGGGCAGTCAGTTTTTCAGCGACTCTGCCCAAGCCGCATATTTGGAAACCTTCTCCTCGGCCTCCTGGCGGCTCTGCCCGTTGGCCAGGATATAGACCTTAACCTTGGGCTCGGTGCCGGAGGGACGGACAATGAGGCTGGTGCCGTCGCTGACCTCATAGCGCAGAACGTTGGACCCGGAGAGCTCCATGGCCCCTCTGCTCCCATCGGCCTCCACGATGCTGCCATCCTGATAATCCTTCCACTGGGCCACAGGCACCCCGGCAATCTCCCTGGGGGGATTCTGCCGCAGGCCGGACATAAGGGCCGCCATCTTTTTCAGGCCGTCCAGCCCGGGCATCACCAGATTGAGGGTCTTTTCGCTGTAATAGCCGTACTTCTCGTAGCAGGCCAGCAGCGCGTCATAGAGGGTCATGCCCTGCCCGGCGTACCAGGCGGCCATCTCGGTGAGGGCCAGGGCCGCCGTCACCGCGTCCTTGTCCCGCACGTAGCTGCCCAGCATATAGCCGTAGCTCTCCTCATAGGAGAAAATCACATTGCCCTGACCGCTTCCCTCCAGCTTGTCCTTCTTCTCCGCCAGGAACTTGAAGCCGGTAAAGGTGTCATAGCAGGTTAGGCCGTTGTCCTCGGCAACCTTGCGGGCCATCTCGGTGGTGACGATGGTTTTCAGAGCCACAGGCTTTTCAGGCAGCTTTCCGGTGCGCTTTTTTGCCCCAATCAGGTAGTCCAGCAGCAACACACCGGTCTGGTTGCCGGAGAGCACCTTAAATTCTCCATCGCCGGTGCGCACCATGATACCCACCCGGTCGGCGTCCGGGTCGGAACCCAGAATGAAGTCGGCCCCCTCCTTTTTGGCCAGCTCCACCGCCAGGTAAAATCCCTCCGGATTCTCCGGATTGGGGGAGGCCACCGTGGGGAAATTCCCGTCAATAACCATCTGCTCGGGCACGCAGATGACATGCTTCATACCCAGGCGTCTGAGGGCCTCCGGAATAAGCTTGTAGCCTGTTCCGTGGAAAGGGGTATAAACCATCTTGAAGGTATCGGCCACCTGCTCCACCGCCGCCTTGTCATTGACCTGCTCCATGACGTTGGCCAGGAATTTCTCGTCGGTTTCCTTCCCCATAAGGGTGATCATTCCCTTGGAAACCGCCTCATCATAATCCATGCGCTTTACGGACGTGAACAGGTCCAGCTCCTCCATCTTTTGGGCAATGGCGGAGGCGTGATGGGGGGGCAGCTGAGCGCCGTCCTGCCAGTAGACTTTGTAGCCGTTGTACTCCTTGGGGTTATGGCTGGCGGTGACGTTGACGCCGGCAATGCAGCCGTACTCCCGCACGGCGAAGGATACCTCAGGCGTGGGGCGCAGGGCGTCGAAAAGCCGCACGGAGATGCCGTTGCCCGCCATGACGCAGGCGGTCTCTCTGGCAAATTCATCGGAGTGGTTGCGGCAGTCGTAACAGATGGCCACGCCTCGCCGGGCGGCCTCCGGCCCCTCGGCCAGAATTACCTCTGCAAAGGCCTGGGTCGCGTGGCGGATTACATGAATGTTCATCTGATGCAGACCCACGCACATGGTGCCCCGCAGTCCGGCGGTGCCGAATTCCAGCGGGCCGAAGAAGCGGCTTTCAATCTCCTTTTCATCGCCGGAGATGGCGCGCAGCTCGTCTTTCTCCGCCTGGCTGAGGGCGGGGCTGGCAAGCCATTTTTCGTAGCTGTCTCGGTAGGACATGGAACCAACCTCCTGTATATTCACATTTGGGGTTTGAGAACTGCTGTCTTTGTGATTATAGCATAAATAATCCCATATATCCAGCACTATCTTTGTGTTTTTCTCCGCCCCCGGAAGTGACTGAGCCGCGCCGGGCCTCTAGGTGCCTCCCTGAGTTTGGGCCCGCAGCGTGGAGGAGGCAGGAATCCGTGTCCTCTCAAAAAACAGCGGTTATTTGTGATAGCTGGAACCCTCATTGATTTTGAAGGCCCGGTAAATCTGTTCCAGCAGCATTACCCGGGCCAGATGGTGGGGAAAGGTCATGGGGGACATGGACAGCCTGTCCCAGGCCTCGGCCTTGAGCTGCCCGTCCAGCCCGTAGGACCCGCCAATGAGAAAAACCAGGTGTTTGGCACTGTTATGGGTCCAGGTCTCCAACAGCCGGGCCAGCTCCGGGCTGGAGCGCATCCGCCCCTCCACACACAGAGCGATGACGCTGGCGCTGGGGGGCAGCTTGGCACGGACCGCAGCGGCCTCTCTGGACAGGGCGGCGTCAATCTGCCCCTGGGTGGGGGCTGCGGGCAGACGCTCCTCGGGCAGCTCCACCAGCCGGAGCTTGCAGTAGGCCCCCAGCCGCTTGGCGTACTCCGCTGCCGCCTGGAGATAAAAGGGCTCCCTGAGCTTGCCCACACAGACAATGTGAATATTCATGGCGTCCCTCTTGATACGCTGTGCCGCCGCCCGGTCTCGCTGCGGGGGGCCACTTCCAGGATAATGTCCCGGCCCACCGCCGCGCCCTGTTGTGTCAGGGCGGCGCGCACGGTGTCAAAGGCCTGCTGAGGCGTGTTGTTTTCCCTGGACAGATGGGCAAGAATCACCGTATGGGCGCCGCTCTCCACGGCGGAGCAGGCCAGCTGAGCGCCCGCTTCGTTGGACAGGTGGCCCTTTTCACCTAAAATCCGCTGCTTCAGGTAGTAGGGATAGGGGCCGGTGAGGAGCCGCTCCACATCGTGGTTGGCTTCCACCACCACCAGCTGAGCGCCCCGGAGGTGCTCATGCACCACATCGGTGATAATGCCCAGGTCGGTGACAACCGCCAGCTTGGACGTTCCGTCGGTAAAGGTATATCCCACACTGTCAGCCGCATCGTGAGAGGTGGGGAAGCTCCCGACCTCCAGACCGCCGGCCGCCAGGGAAGCTCCGGCAGAAAAGGGGTGGATCACCTCCTCCAGGAAGGCAATCCGGTAACAGAGCTGCCGGGCAGTGCCCCGGCTGGCATAGACAGGCAGACGGAACTGCTTGGTCAGGGTGGTCAGCCCGGAAATGTGGTCGGAATGCTCATGGGTGATCAGGATTCCGGACAGTGTACCGGGCTCCACCCCCAGCTCCCGGAGGGCCTTGCAGATTCGGCGGCAGGAGATTCCCGCATCCACCAGCAGACGGGTCTCTCCATCGTCCACCAGCAGGCAGTTACCGCTGGAGCCGCTGGCCAAAGTGGTGAGTGTCAGCAACGTCATCGCTCCTATGTATTTTAAATATGGCCATTACATCTGTTCTTCCGGTCGCTGTATCTGAGTTCAGCGCAAAAAGGCGGCGGACCAGGGCCGCCGCCTCAGCTTGTCGAAAAAGGCCAAAAGCCTTTTTCGACAAAGGAGATACGGCCTGCCGCGCGCACCCTTTGGGCACACTTGCAGGCCGAGATGTGTCATTTTCGAGGCACATGTCCCCGAAAATGACCAATTTTGACTTTATTTTGCCGCCCTCGGGCGGCAAAACTCTGCGAGACTTTCCCGTGGGGGAAGTTTTTCGACAGTCTGAGGCGGCGGACCAGGGTTGCCGCCTGTGAACAGACAAAATATTTATCCAACCTGAGCCTGTTTTTCCTCGTCCGGCGTCACCACCACGCGGATATCCGCCCCCACGCCGGAGAGCTTGCGCACAATGTCCTCGTAGCCCCGCTCAATGTGGTGGACGCAGCCGATCTCCGTAATGCCGTGAGCCGCCAGCCCCGCGATAACCATGGCCGCCCCAGCCCGCAGGTCGCAGGCCCGGATACGTGCTCCGGTGAGCTGCCGGACCCCTTCGATAACGGCAATTTTTCCATCTACCTGAACTTGGGCCCCCATGCGGCGGAACTCGTCCACATAGCGGTAGCGGTTGTCCCAGACACCCTCGGTGAGGACGCTGGTTCCCTCTGCAATGCAGAGAATGGCGGCAATTTGGGGCTGCATATCTGTGGGAAAGCCCGGATAGGGCAGGGTTTTTACATTGGTGCGGGTCAGCGGACCGGTGCGGCGCACCAGGACGGCGTCGTCCCGCTCCTCCACCTCCACGCCCATCTCCAGCAGCTTGGCGGTAATGCACTCCAGATGCTTGGGAATCACATTGCGGATGAGCACCTCACCCCCGGCGGCGGCCACGGCCGCCATATAGGTCCCGGCCTCGATCTGGTCGGGGATAATAGAGTAAGTGCCGCCGGTGAGCCGCCGGACGCCGCGGATTTTAATCACATCGGTGCCCGCACCCATGATATCCGCACCCATGGAGTTGAGAAAATTGGCCAGATCTACCACGTGGGGTTCTTTGGCTGCGTTTTCGATAATGGTCATGCCCTCCGCCAGCACAGCGGCCAGCATAATGTTCATGGTGGCCCCCACAGAGACAATGTCCAGATAGACCTGCGTCCCCTGCATCCGGCCGGACTTGGCCCTGGCGTGAATATAGCCGCCGCCCACCTCCACCTCGGCTCCCATGGCCACAAAGCCTTTGATATGCTGGTCAATGGGCCGGCCGCCAAAGTCGCATCCGCCCGGGGGCGGGACCTCCGCGCAGCCAAACCGCCCCAGCAGGGCGCCGATGAGATAATAGGAGGCGCGGATTTTCCGGGCCAGCTCTTCGGGGACCTTCGCGTTGCGGATGTGGGAGCAGTCTACATCCACCGTGGTTCGGTTGACGGTGCGCACGTCGGCGCCCAGGTCCTGAAGAATATTTAAAATGGAAGTTACATCACTGATTTGGGGAATATTTTCAATCCGGCAGACGCCGTCTACCAGCAGAGCGGCGGGAATAATTGCAACAGCGGCATTTTTTGCGCCGCTGATCTCAAGCTCACCGGACAGCGGCTTACCGCCGCGAATCACATATTTTGTCAAGACAACAACCCTCTATTCCTTCCGGGAAAGGCCGCACACCAACGCTTCCCGGTATCCAAGGGCCGGAAAAATTCGGGCCCGGTAAATGTCAATTACAGCGGCGCCCTATGGCAGCGCGCTCCAATACCACTACATTATAGCAGATCTCTCCGTAAAATCAAAGCAAAATTATTATTCCCCGCAGGATTCCTTTTTATCGCTTCTGCCGGATTTCATCTGTCTTCACGATTCCCAATTTCCAGATTTTTATACGCCCCGGCAGAAAAGGCGAAACAAAACGGACAGGCCGGACAGTATGCCGCAAATTCCTGCTCGAACGCCCTGCCTCAATCCAAGTGCGCCAATCCGCGTCAGAAACGTTCGATGACAAGAAATAAGACGCGGAAATTCCGTCATACTTCCCTATCTCGTCTGTATAGATAATATAAAGCCGGTCCCGGCGCAATACGCCGGGACCGGTTCAGTCTGTAGAAAAATTTCTCTCACGGGAAAGCCTCGCAGAGTTTTGCCGCCCGAGGGCGGCAAATAAAGTCAAAATTGGTCATTTTTCGGGGACATGTGCCTCGAAAATGACACTTCCCGGTCTGCAAGTGTGCCCAAAGGGTATGCGCAGCAGGCGGCGTCCCTTTTGTCGAAAAAGGCAAGCGGCCTTTTTCGACAGGCAGAACCGGTCCCGGCGCAATACGCCGGCACCGGTTCTGCTGTTATGGCGCTCTGTCTCCCAGGTCCTCCCGGCCCTGTTTCAGCCGGGGCGGGGTTTTTTCACCGCAGCCCTCCTCCTGAAGACTCAGCAGGTCGCAGATGAGCTGATTGGATACCAGAAAGCCCTTGGGGGTCAGATTCCAGCGCCGGTCGTGGCGCTCCGCCCAGCCCTGGCGCTCGTACTCCTCCAGCTTCTGCTCAATCAGGTCAAAATTCATAAAATATTCCCGGCGGTATTCCCACTCCTCTATCCCGCGGGTGGTACGCAGCCGGAGCATCAGATACTCGCCCCCACGGTCCCGCTGAGGAATGAGCTCGCATTGGTCGATTACCGTGCCGCCCTCCAGAATTCCGGAGATATAGCCGTCCAGATCCCGTACAAAGGAGAATCTCCGCCCGCCGAAATCTGAGTGAGCCCCCGACCCGAACCCGATATAGGGCCGTCCCATCCAGTATTTCAGATTGTGCCGGGACTGGAACCCGGACCGGGCAAAATTAGAGATTTCATACTGGCGGTAGCCTGCCCGGGCCAGGCGTTCCACCGTCCACAGATACATATCCGCCTGACAATCGTCGTCCGGGAGCCGCTCGCCTCGGATTACCCGGTCGTCCAGAGGAGTCCCCGGCTCTACCTTCAGGCCGTAGCAGCTCAGGTGCTCCGGCTCCAGAGCCAGCGTCTGCTCCACCGTGTCTTGCCAGCCGGAGAGATTCTGGCCCGGAAGCCCGTAAATCAAGTCCAAGCTGATGTTTTTGAATCGGGCGGCACGGGCGGCGGCCACGGCTTCCTGGGCCTGGCGGAACGTATGGGGCCGCCGCAGGCTGTTCAGCTCCCGGTCACAGGCCGACTGCACCCCCAGCGAAAGCCGGTTGATCCCGGCCCGGCGCAGACGGGTGAGCATCTTCTTGTCCACGCTGTCCGGGTTGCACTCCACTGTAATCTCCGCATCCTTGGTCAGGTCAAAAAGCCTTCCAACTGTTTTCAGAAGTTCCCGCAGGCGCTTTTCCCCATAAAAGCTGGGGGTGCCGCCGCCAAAATAAACCGTATCCACCTGGCTCCCCCGGGTCTGCGGGGCGGTCTCCTTCATATGGGCCACAAGCGCCTTCTGATAGTCGTCCATCCGGTACTCCCGGCCGGACAGGGAATAAAAGTCACAGTAATCACACTTGCTGCGGCAAAAAGGGATGTGGATATAAAGTCCCAGTTTTTCCGCCATGCGGCGCACCTCGTTTCCGCAGAATCTGGTAAATCTTCGCGGTTTTATTGTTCATTATAGCATGAATTTTTCAGTGCCGCAAGGCTTAACAGCGTCCAAATATGAAGCCCGCGGATACAGGGCCAGCGGAAAATAAGCGCGGCGCCGCATCCGATTCACATAATTTGCTGATAAAATGTGCAATACTGCTTCCGTGCGGAAATCCCGAAGCTGTAGAATATGAAGAACAATTTAGAACCTGTATTCATAACCGGAGAATGCCGGATAGACGAGGATTTTTCCCGCCGGACAAGGAGATGTTCCGCGGCCATACTGTCGTATGGCAAGGGAAAACGACGCGGTATGGCGGGAAAAGGACCGCTCAGACGGCGTTCACCGGTTGTGAATACAGGTTCTTAAAGATTGCGGCAGGAGCTGTATCCACTTCCGGCGGCGGAATCCCGCGAAAGAATGGAACGCTGGCCGCTTTTTTGAACAACACTGAATTTTCCTGTTGTAAAGCAAAACGCCGGGCGCATACTAACAGGCGGATGGATGCCATCTGTTTGCAGCAACTGATTGTTAGGAGGATACAGCATGAGACGGACTACAACCCTTTTCTGCCTGGGGCTGGCTCTGGCCTTTGCCCTGACGGGCTGCAACGGGGATAAAATGCCCGATGTGACCCCCACCCCTGCCGGCGGCACTGCACCTACCCCCGGCATTCAGGAGGATGACGGCTTCGGCAGCGGCGGCCTCTTCCCCGGCGAGACAGGGACGCCCGGCAGCACTGAAACGGGGACCCCCGGCAACTTTGAAACCGGAACGCCCGGCGGCGCCACGACCCCCGGAATCGACGGCCCCACAGACACTCCGGACCCCAATGGGACGATGAATCCCGCCGGCTCCTCTGTGGGCTCCGCCGGCACAGCCCTTCGTCCGAATACCGGAAGCAGCTCTAACGGAACCACCCGCAGCGTCGGTTCCGGCGCAGGCGGCGCTGTCCGGGACGCGGCCCGCGGCGTGGGCGACGCCGCCCGGGATGTGGTGGACGGTGTGGGTGACGCTGCCCGGGACATCGGCGCCGGCATAAACCGTGCCGTACACTGAGCATGTCAGCTTTCTGGAACGGCTCTGGGCGCTTCCTGCGTCTTTGCGCTCCCCCTATGGTAAACAAAGCTGAACATGTGTACGGCGGATTTTCGCCGCAGGACTGAACAGAATCGGTTCCCCTTGTTTGACCGTAAAACAGACCCAGAGGGCCGGACGTGCGCCAGACGCTGGCCGCGTCCGGCCCTCTGCCGCGGACAAAACCGTACTTGCAATCTGCGGATGCTTCTATTATAATACTTTTGTCTGTCCTGGTATCTGAAAACCTGTATTCATATAATACGCTTATCCATACAGATTCCAAGAAAACGTGAGGAAGTGCAGCAGATGAAGTATGATTTTGCATCCATCGAACCCAAATGGCAGAAAAAGTGGGAAGAGGCCAGGGCCTTCGCCGCGGAAGAAAACAGCGGCAAACCCAAATTTTACGGCCTGGTGGAGTTTCCGTATCCCTCCGGCCAGGGCCTGCACGTAGGCCACGCCCGGCCCTACACCGCCATGGACGTGGTGGCCCGCAAGAAGCGCATGGACGGCTGCAACGTCCTGTTCCCCATGGGCTACGACGCCTTCGGTCTGCCGACGGAGAACTACGCCATTAAAAACCATATTCACCCGGCTAAAGTCACCCGGGACAACATTGAGAATTTTACCAGACAGCTGAAAATGCTGGGCTACTCCTTTGACTGGGACCGGGTGGTAAACACCACCGACCCGGAGTATTACCGGTGGACCCAGTGGATTTTTCTTCAGCTCTACAAAAAGGGGCTGGCCTATAAAACCACCATGCCGGTGAACTGGTGCACCTCCTGCAAATGCGTGCTGGCCAATGAGGAGGTGGTGGAGGGTGTCTGCGAGCGCTGCGGCTCCCCGGTCATCCGCAAGGAGAAAAGCCAGTGGATGCTCAAAATCACCGAGTATGCCCAGCGCTTAATTGACGATCTGGACGGACTGGACTTCATTGAGCGGGTAAAGACCCAGCAGAAAAACTGGATCGGCCGCTCCACCGGCGCGGAAGTGACCTTTAAGGCCACCACCGGAGACGACATCGTCGTGTTCACCACCCGGCCTGACACGCTTTTCGGCGCCACCTACATGGTGATCTCCCCCGAACATCGTTTCGTCCAGGATTGGAAGGACCGGCTCGCAAACTGGGAGCAGGTGGACGCCTATATCCAGGAGGCCGCCCGAAAGAGCGATTTTGAGCGCACCGAGCTGGCCGCCGACAAGGAAAAGACCGGCGTGGAGCTCCAGGGTGTCCGGGCCGTCAACCCGGTAAACGGCCGGGAGATCCCCATTTTCATCTCCGATTACGTGCTCTCCTCCTATGGCACCGGGGCGATTATGGCCGTCCCTGCCCACGACACCCGCGACTGGGCCTTTGCCAAAAAATTCGGCTGTGAGATCATCGAGGTGGTCTCCGGCGGGGAGGACGTTCAGAAAGAGGCCTTTACCGCCAAGGACGACACCGGTATTCTGGTCAACTCCGAGTTCCTCAATGGCCTGACCGTGAAGCAGGCCATTCCCGTCATCACCAAATGGCTGGAGGATAAGTGCATCGGCCACCAGCAGGTGAACTATAAGCTCCGGGACTGGGTATTCTCCCGCCAGCGGTACTGGGGGGAGCCCATTCCCATGGTGTGGTGCGACCGGTGCGGCTGGGTGCCCCTGCCCGAGGAACAGCTGCCCCTGCTGCTGCCCGACGTGGATTCCTATGAGCCCACCGATACCGGCGAAAGCCCCCTGTCCAAGATGACCGATTGGGTCAGCACCACCTGCCCCCACTGCGGCGGCCCCGCCAGGCGGGAGACCGACACCATGCCCCAGTGGGCGGGCTCCAGCTGGTATTTCCTGCGGTATATGGACCCGCACAACCGGGAGGCTCTGGCCTCCAGGCAGGCCCTGGACTACTGGTCCCCGGTGGACTGGTACAACGGCGGCATGGAGCACACCACCCTCCACCTGCTGTACTCCCGATTCTGGCACAAGTTCCTGTACGACATCGGCGTGGTGCCCACCAAGGAGCCCTACCAGAAGCGCACCAGCCACGGCATGATTCTGGGCGAGGGCGGCGAGAAGATGTCCAAGAGCCGGGGCAACGTGGTAAATCCCAACGACGTGGTGGCCGAGTACGGCGCGGACACCATGCGGCTGTATATTATGTTCATCGGCGACTTTGAGAAGGCTGCGGCCTGGTCCGCCAAAGCGGTGAAGGGCTGCAAACGCTTTTTGGACCGGGTGTGGAACCTGGCGGATCAGCTCAACGGCGGAGCGGAATACTCCGCCTCCAATGAGAGCGCCCTCCACAAGGCTATCAAGAAGGTCTCTGATGATATTGAAGCGATGAAGTTCAACACAGCCATCGCCACTCTCATGGCCCTGGTCAACGACTTTTACGCCAACGGCTGTTCCAGAAGCGACTATGCCGCTCTGCTGCTGATGCTCTCTCCCTTTGCCCCCCATATTGCGGAGGAGCTATGGGAGAATCTGGGCTTTGCGGCGGAGAAGGGCGGCATGGCCTGCCGGCAGAGTTGGCCTGTCTATGACGCCAGCAAGACTGTGGCCGACCAGGTCAATATGGCGGTGCAGGTGGGCGGCAAGCTCCGCGCCACTATCACCGTCCCTCTGGACAGCGAGCAGGAGGCCGTGGTTGCCGCCGCCATGGAGGACGCCAAGGTCCGGAAATTTACCGAACACATGGACGTTGTGAAGGTCATTCTGGTAAAAAACAAGCTGGTCAACCTGATTGTCAAGCCCAGGCAGTAACATTCAGTCAGGGGGCGGAGCAGAGCTCCGCCCCCTCAGACTGTCGAAAAACTTTCCCCACGGGAAAGCCTCGCAGAGTTTTGCCGCCCGAAGGCGGCAAAACAAAGTCAAAATTGGTCATTTTCGAGGACATGTGCCTCGGAAATGACACTGCCCGGCCTGCAAGTGTACCCAAAGGGTGCGCGCGGCAGGCCGCATCCCCTTTGTCAAAAAAGGCCAAAGGCCTTTTTTGACAAGCTAGGGGGCGGAGCAGAGCTCCGCCCCTTTGAGTATTCCCCGGAACGGTCGAATGCCGCCAGGGTATTTTTTTGACAGTCCAACGCAACCATTTAAACGGAGAGGCGGTGCACGGCTGTGCATACACGGATCAATCTGCTCCATCCGGAGTTCTGGCGGATCGCCGGTCCTGACGGTACGGTCACGGAGGGGGCCGACCAGGACTGGTTTCCCACCCTCTGGCAACAGCGGGCCGGGTGCGGACCTACCGCCGCCGCCGTAACCTTCGCCTATCTCGCCCGGAGCCGTCCGGAAATGGCGCCCCTGTGTCCCGGGGATGTGAGCAGCCGGGCGGCCTTTACAGAACACATGTGCCGGGTCTGGACATATGTGACCCCGTCCATGCACGGCCTCAACCGGCCGGAGATGATGCGGGACGGCATGGCCTCCTATGCCGAGGCCTGCGGCGTTCCGCTGTCCGTGTCCATGCTGGCGATACCGGCGGCCCGGACCAGGCGGCCCTCTTATGACGAGGTTTCCCAATTCATCCGCAGCGGCCTGTCACAGGAGTGCCCGGTGCCTTTCCTGAACCTCCATCACGGGAAGGTGAAGGAGCTGGACTGGTGGCACTGGGTAACAATCGTCGGTTTGGACGGGGCGCGCGCGTTGATCCTGGACAGCGGCAAATCCCTGGAGATCGACCTCGCCCTCTGGCTGGAGACCACCAGGCGGCGCGGCGGTTTTGTTTCGGCGGCCTTTCCCTGAGCGCCCGCTCAGCATCTCCCCCCACGGGCTGAGGCATGGGACAGGCTCCGAAAAATTTCCGCGCGCCGGGCGGTACTCCGGCGCCGTAAAATAACTTTTTGAATTGAGAACCGCTATGAGAGAGCAATTTCTGCCCTGGCTGCTGGGCTATGGACTGGCAGTCAATCTTATCTCCTTTGTCCTGATGGGCGTGGATAAGCGCCGCGCCAGGCGCAAAAGCCCGCGGCGGGTACCCGAGCGCACGCTGTTCCTGTTTGCCCTGCTGGGCGGTGCGGCGGGAGCGGTGCTGGGCATGTGGATGTTCCGCCATAAAACCAGGCATTGGTATTTCAGGTACGGCCTGCCCGCCATCCTGCTGGCGCAGTGCGTTTTGCTCCGGCTTATATAGTCTGAAATGAGGCCGCGTTTGCGGCCTCCGGCGGTGATTGACCGCTGCTGGGTTCAAAGGTGTCGAATTGATCCTTTTGAACTTGCTTGACTGTGGTCCGGAGCAGTTCCCAACAGGCCCCGCAAAAAACCGCTGACCCGGCCGGCGTATACCGGTCAGGTCAGCGGTTCCGTCCGCGAAAAACCCTGCGGAGCCTTCAGCCAGCCCCGCCCTTCCGCAGGAAGGAGAACTTGGTCTCGGAGCACACCACCGCAATAAAAATCAGGGCAAATCCCAGGAACATCAGGGGCGTCGGTTTTTCGTCCGCCCAAAGGATGGAGAACAGCACACCGAAGGGGGCCTCCAGGGAGAGGAGCACCGCTGCAGTGGCCGGAGCGGTATATTTCTGCCCGATATTCTGGAACAGCAGCGCACCGCAGGAGGCAAAAATCACCAGATAGGCCAGGCCAAAGACCAGCTCGCCTGTAAAAACGCCCTCCGTCAGCGGCGCGCGGGTAACAAGCACCCCTATCCAGGAGAACAGCGCGAAGGAGGCAAATTGCAGCGCAGTGAGAATGAAGATATCCCGCCCCTCCGCATATTTATCCACCGCCACAATATGGGCGGCAAAGAAAAATCCGCCGACCAGCGTCAGAATATCCCCCAGATTGAAAGCGGCGGCGTCCTCTCCGGTAATCGACACCAGGCCGATGCCCGCAATGCACAGCACCGCGGCGATGACGTTGAACTTATCCGGGCGGCGTCTGGCGATAATCCAATACAGGAACGGCACAATTACACAGTAGACAGCGGTAAGAAAAGCATTCTTGCCGGGGGTAGTGCGGGCCAGGCCGTAGGTCTGGAAAGCATAAGCCACAAACAGGCAGAAGCCCATCACCGTGCCGCCGATGAGGTATTGCTTATCCAGCACCTTCCAGCGCTTCCAAAACGCCAGCGACAGCACCAGCGCGGCGAAGCTGAACCGGATGGCCAGCAGCCAGAATGTGGGCAGCACATCCACGCTGTTTTTCATTACCACAAAGGAGCTGCCCCAGATAATGGTTGCCAGGACGATAATGGGTGAGGCAAAGCGGGCCAGCAGGCCGCCTTCTTTTTGTTCAGACATAACAGTACCTCTTTCTCTCAAACTGTGTTATACTTTTTGCGTAATCCCCGGCGGCAGAGGCCAGGGCCGCATCATTGGCGGGAGGAATAGACATTGGGAAAACTAACGCGGGATTTTTACAGCCGAGATACCCTGGAGGCGGCCCGGCTGCTGCTGGGCAAATATGTGGTGCGCCGGACGGCAGACGGCCGGTATCTCTGCGGCCGCATCTGTGAGACCGAGGCCTATGTGGGCCGCGTGGATAAAGCCTGCCACGCCTATGGCTATAAACGCACCCCCCGTACCCAGACGCTCTTCGCGCCGCCGGGGACGGCCTATATCTACCTGATTTACGGCATGTACCACTGCCTCAACTTCGTCACCGAAGCGGAAGGAGAGCCCTGCGCCGTGCTCATTCGGGGGCTGGAGCCCGCCGGGGATACGGAGCTGCTGGCCCGGACCCGGTACGGAAAACCACTGGAACAGCTGAGCGCTTACCAGCGGAAAAACTTTCTCAACGGCCCCGGGAAGCTGTGCAAAGCCCTGGAGCTGACCCGGGCCCAGAACGGCTTGGACCTGACCGGGGACATCCTCTTTGTCTGGGATACCGGGGAGACTCCGCCGGAGATCCACACGGGAAAGCGCATTGGCATCGACTACGCGGAAGAGGCCGTGGATTTCCCCTGGCGGTTCTATTTCTAACAGCCGCAAGCCTATACCGGGAGGATTATCTGATGCTGATATTCGATTTTGACGGGACCCTGGCCGATTCCAACAGGATATGGATGGACGTGGACGACATCTTTCTGGCCCGGCGGGGACTGAAGTCCACGCCGGAGTATAACGAGACGGTAGGACACTCTATTTTTCCCATCGCCGCCCAGTTCACCCGGAGCTACTATAAGCTGGACATGTCCCCGGAGGATATCATGGCTGAGTGGCTGGAGCTGAGCAGGGACGCCTACGGTGAACGCCTGCGCCTGAAGCCGGCGGCGGTGGAATTTTTGGAGCAGTGCCGCCGGGATGGGGAGGCCATGGTGCTTTTCACCGCCTGTGTGCCGGAGCTGTGCCGCTCCGCCTTGGAGCGGCACAGCCTGGCGGGGTATTTTCAGGAGGTCGTCTACGCCCAGGAGCTGGGTCTGGAAAAACGGGATCCCCGGGCTTTCCCCCTGCTGCTGGAGCATCTGGGACTGCCGGGCCGCCGGTGCGCTCTTTTTGACGACTCCCCCGGCGCCTGCCGCTCCGCCCAGGCAGCCGGTATTGCCGTCACAGGAGTCTATGACCCCTTTTATGCCCATTACGAGGCGGAGATGCGGACCTTTTGCGACCGGTACATCCACAGCTTTTCAGAGCTGCTGCGGGGGTGAGCTCCGGCATAGCCTGTTACTCCCCGCATTTTTTCATAAACTGTGCCACCGATTTCAAGAGGAGCTTTTTGGTGCCGATGCTGTCAAATGCGATTTCTACCAGCACATCCGCCACCGTACCATCCTTTTCAATGGGGCTCAGTCCAGTGATCAGCCCCTGGCCAAAAGCCTTATGGACCACCGTATCCCCCTTGCGGAAGCCCCAAAAATCCGCGGCGGAACGGCTGGTCCCGGGACTTTTCCAGTCCGGAGCCGCCTGCTCCCCGCTGCCCGGCGCGGAGTATCCGCCACCCATGGAGTACCCCCGGTCATAGGTCCGCTTTACCGGCGTCCGGCGGCGGAAGCCGCCCTCAGCAGGCTGGGGCCGCTCCCCCTCTCCGCCGGAGGACCCGTAGCGGCTGTGGCCGGACTGCTCCACAAATTCCGGCGGAATCTCCCCCAAAAAGCGGGAGGGCCGGTTGGCGTTGGTGCGGCCGAAGAGCATCCGCTGGGAGGCGCAGGTCATATGCAGCCGCTCCTTGGCCCGGGTCATGGCCACGTAGCAGAGCCGACGCTCCTCCTCCATCTCCTCAGGCTCTCCGATGGAACGGATACCGGGAAAAATTCCCTCCTCCACCCCCACCACAAAGACCACCGGGAACTCCAGGCCTTTGGCCGAGTGCATGGTCATCATCACCACACAGTCCTCTTCCGGGTCATGGCTGTCCAGGTCGGTGTACAGGGCGATTTCATCCAGGAATCCCGCCAGTGTGGGCGTCTCCCCGGCATTTTCCAGGTAATTCTGGATGGACGAGAGCAATTCACGTACGTTTTCCAGACGGGTGCGGTCCTCAACGGTATTCTTTTGCTCCAGCATGACGCCGTAGCCGGTGCGGACCACCAGTTCCTCGTAGAACTCCGGCAGGGGAAGCTCCGCCGAGAGGTTCCGCAGCTCCCGGATCAGGCTGGCAAACTGGGCCAGCTTAGGGGCAGCCTTCTGGAGCTCCGGATAGTCTCTGGAGTTGTCCACCACATCCCACAGGGACCGCCCTTCCCGCCGGGCAATGGCCTGCGCCCGGTCAATGGTGGTATTGCCGATGCCCCGGGGCGGGTTGTTGATAATGCGGCCCAGCCGCAGGTCGTCGCCGGGATTATTGACCACGCTGAGGTAAGCCAGCATGTCTTTCACCTCCGCCCGGTCGAAGAAGCGGATGCCCCCGATGATGCGATAGGGCACCCCATTCCGTTTAAAGGCCTGTTCCAGCTGATTGGACTGGGCGTTCATGCGGTAGAGCACCGCATGGTCCTTCCACTGCCGTCCGGCAGAAAACCCCGCCAGAATCTGGGCGGCCACGTACTGGGCCTCCTCGTGCTCGTTCATGGCGGTATACTGCTGGACCTTGTCGCCCGCCGCCTGGTCGGTCCACAGCTCTTTCCCCTTGCGTCCTTGGTTGTTGCGGATCACCGCGTTGGATGCCCCCAGAATATTTTTGCTGGAACGGTAGTTCTGCTCCAGGCGGATGACCCGCGCCCCGGAATACTGGTGCTCAAACGAGAGGATATTTTCAATGGTGGCTCCCCGGAAACGGTAGATAGACTGGTCGTCGTCACCTACCACGCAGATGTTCTCATACCCTCCCGCCAGGGCGGAGGCCAGCCGGTACTGGAGATTGTTGGTATCCTGGTATTCGTCAATTAATACGTAACGGAATTTTTTCTGGTAATATTCCCGTACGTCCTGAAATTCCAGCAGCAGCCGGACCGTATCCAGAATAATGTCGTCAAAATCCAGGGCGTTGGCCTCCCGCAGGCGGCGCTCATATTCCACGTATACCTTTGCAATCTTGGTCAGACGCAGGTCGCCAGCCTTTTCACACTGGTCCAGATAGTCTCTCCCCATCTGCATGGCGTCTTTCGCCCGGGAAATGTAGCCCAGCACCGACCGGGGCGGAAACGCCTTCTCATCCAGGTTGAAATCCCTGATAATGTCTTTTATCACGCGCTCAGAGTCGGCAGAGTCATAAATGGTAAAGGAGCTGCCAAAGCCCAGCCGGTCGATGTCCCGCCGGAGGATGCGCACGCAGGCCGAGTGGAAGGTGCTGGCCCAGATATCGTTGGCCTGGGGCCCCAGCATCCGCTCCAGCCGCTCCTTCAGCTCTCCCGCCGCCTTATTGGTAAAGGTGATGGCGATAATGGACCAGGGCACGGCAGGCTCCAGCCGGCACAGGCGCTCCATGTCCGGCTTCCGGGCCGGGTCCGGATGCTGTATGTAATCTTCCAGAAATTCCAGGTCGGCCTCCGTCACCCAGCCGGGGACTTCGTCAGAGTCCGCCCCCCGCCCGTATCGGATGAGATTGGAAATTCGATGGATGAGAACAGTGGTTTTCCCGCTGCCCGCTCCCGCCAGCAGCAGCAGCGGACCTTCGGTGGCCAGCACACCCCGGCGCTGCTCCGGGTTCAAATTCTGAAAATCCAGCCCAATGGCCGTTCGTCTGGCTTTGCAGAACCGCAGTTCTTCTTCTCTGTTCAGCATGATGTGCGCTCCTTAGCAATGCGGAAGCCGCCCATTACGTGGACGGCTCTCGGTGGTAGTTTCTATTGTACAGGAAAGCGGGGGCAAGGTCAACCTCGCCGCGAAAATTTCTTCTGCTCCTGTTCCCCGTTCAACGGGGAACAGGAGCAGATCAGACTGTCGAAAAACTTCCCCCGCAGGAAGGCCCCGCAGGGTTTTGCCGCCCTAGGGCGGCAAAATAAAGTCAAAATTGGTCATTTTCGGGGACATGTGCCTCGAAATTGACACTTCTCGGCCTGCAAGTGTGCCTAAAAGGTGCGCGCAGCAGGCCGTATCC
>CANDFO010000034.1 GCA_947384055.1 uncultured Flavonifractor sp. | reverse complement strand
TAAACTGATCGACCTTTGCCGTATCCGCTTCAAAACTTTCCAAGTCAGCCTGGGCTTTCTGGATGGACGCCTCCAGCGTTTCCTGTTCCTGCTCGTATTCAGCGGACAGCACATCAAACCGCTTTTCGCTGATTTTGCCAATCGCATAGGATTCATAAAGTTTTTTGATGATGCCGTCCAACTCAGCCGCCCGTTTCTGCTCCCGCCGCACACGCTGTTTCAATGCCTTGACAGTTTCAGCCTGCCGGACCTCTGACGCGCTGCGGACCTTTTGAATAAACTCGGCCTCATTCTTAATAGCATAGGTGCTGGCAGAACGGATTGCCTCCAAAACCAACTCGCGTACAGCAGCAGTCCGAATGTAGTGTTGCGAGCAAGCAGTTTGAAAACGGCCTCTGGCATGGTCGTAGGTGGAGCAATAGTATTCATCTCGGTTTGATCTGCGTTTTCCGTTGGGCCTGCCCTGCCAGTCCCGCGCCCAGCCGCCAGCACCCCGGTGGTTATACATCTTTGCACCGCAGTCGGCACAGAACATCAGCCCCGTCAGAGGATTGGCCTCTCCCAGCGTATCCGTCCGGCGCACGATCTTCCACAAATTCTGGGCCAGATGCCATGACTTTTCGTCTACAATGGCATCATGTGTGTTCTCGAAAATCACCCAATCCTCTTTTGCCGCCTTTTTAGCCCGTTTGTCCTTATAGGAATCCTTATAAGTGCGGAAGTTGACGGTATGCCCCATATACTCCGGCCTTGTGAGCATTTCGGAAACAGTGTTCCCCCGCCAAGTATAGCGTTCGTCCGAGTAGTCCCGGCTCTGACAAGTCCGCTGGCTCCGCTGTCCCAGATAATAGGCGGGGCGCTCCACCTTTTCCTCCGTCAAAATGCGGGCGATCTGGTGGGGGGCCGTTGCCCTCAATCGTAAGCTGAAATATCCGGCGTACGACCGCCGCCGCTTCCTCGTCAATCAGCCAATGTCCGGGATCATCCGGGTCCTTGCGGTAGCCATAGATGGCATGATTTGTGGTGTGTTTGCCGCTCATGCCCTTGGCCCGGAGTACAGCGGTCACTTTCCGGCTGCAATCCCGAATGTACCATTCGTTTATGACGTTCAAAAAGGGGGCGAACTCCCCGCTGCTCTGTACGCTGCTGTCAATGCCGTTGGAGATGGCGATAAACCGGACCCCGTGCTGCCGGAATAGGACCTCGGTATAGAAGCCCGTTTGCAGATAGTCACGCCCGACACGGCTCATATCCTTGGCGATCACACAGCCGACCTTCCCGGCTTCAATGTCCGCCACAAGCTGTTTCCAACTGGGCCGCTCAAAGTTAGCCCCGCTCCATCCGTCATCCGTGTAATGGGAAATGTTGGTGAATCCCCGCTGGGCGGCATAGCTTTCAAGCATGGCCTTTTGATTCACAATCGAGTTACTATCCCCAATTTGCTCATCGTCACGACTGAGGCGCTCGTATAATGCCGTGATCTTCTCCGACTCCAACCGCTTCTCGTTCATGCTGAACTCCCTTCAAGCGGCTGGCTCGTTTATGGTATCCCTATTGTACCACAGTCCTCGCCGTTTGTCACGGCCCCGCGCCGAATGGGAGTGTCCTACCGCGCATTTTATAATGGTGCTGATTCCCTAGCGCTTTGCAAAGGCAGTTATCGACCGCCTATTTCCCAAGGTGTTCCGGCTTTCCCGTGGACGGGCGGCTGATAATCGCCCCTACAATAAAATCTTCGAAAGGGACACTCCCCATTATTAAGGACAGGGCAACAGCATTTAAAGTTTAGCAAAAAGGATGTCGAGGAAACGGTCTGAATTAAGGGCGGCGGCGAAACGTTTTTTCTGAATACTGACCCTGCGTCCAAAATCAGCGTGCTTACACAAAGCAAGCGCAGCTTTACGTAAGATATTCAGGTTAAGGGGGGACATATCTTTCCTGGCCCTGGAAGAATCTTCATCAAAGATAACATCTAACACCCAGTGCAGCTGGTTTTCAATGGTCCAATGATTGTGTATAGCATAGGGAGACCACAGACTGGATCAACAGCTACCCTGGAAAAATGTTCGGATTTCACACTGCGGCGGAGCTTTTCGCCGCCGCTTTTCCCGGCCTCCCATCCCTGTACTAAAAGATTTATAAAGTTTCGCATCTCTCTTGACAAACGGCGAACTGGGGACGAGCCGTGGCTCGTCCCCAGTTTATTGAAGCTATGCGGTTTTCAAGAACCGTGTGCGTCCAATTACTGCAGCAGCTGGAGCACGCCCTGGGGCATCTGGTTCGCCTGGGCCAGCATAGCCTGGGCGGACTGGATCAGAATGTTGTTCTTGGTGTAGGCCATCATTTCCTCGGCCACGTCCACGTCGCGGATGGTGCTCTCGGCGTCCTGGATGTTCTCCGTCATGACGGACAGGTTGTTGATGGTGTGGTCCAGGCGGTTCTGGGTCGCGCCCAGGGTGCCGCGCACGTCGGACACGCTGTTGATGGCGGCCTTGATCTTCTCAATCGCGGCGGCGGCGCTGTCCTGGTCGGCAATGGAGATCTTATCCAGGCCCAGGGAGGCGGCGTGCATATCCTTGATGGACACGGTCAGCTGGTTGTAGCTGTCGGCGGTGTCGCCGATCTGCAGGCGCAGGCCGGTGCCAGGCTTGGCGTTCTCCAACGAGTCCGCGTTGGCCACGGACACGCCTAGGTAGCCAGCCACCTTCTCCTTGGTGGTCATATCGGTGCTTTCCTTCACGTCGGAGCGCTGCTGGAGGGTGGTCTCGCCCTTTCCGTTGTGGCCCACGGTGAAGATTTTGTTGTCTTTCGCGGCCACGGTCAGGCGCTGGGCGGCGATCTTCGCCAGATCCGCGTCGCCGGCCTTCAGGTCGGTCAGATCCACCACGTTGGCGGCATTTTTGAACTTGCTGTCCTCGCCCACGGCCACGGTATAGGTGGTGTCGCCGATGGTGATCTTGGCGCCGTCGGTCCACGCATTCGCCTCATTGAAGTCCACCACGGTGTTGGCCAGCTGGGCGGACTCGCCGTTGTTGTTGTCGGTCACGTTCTGGAGGCCGGCGTTGATGGTGCCGCTAGAGGTCTTGCCGGTGGCCTCGGGCTCGTCGTCAGTCTTCTCCCTCAGCTGGATATAGAAGCCGTCGCCCGCGCCCACGGCCTGGACGTTCTCCTCCGGGCCGCCGGCCAGCCACGTGGTGCCCGCCGCGTCGGAGCTGACACCCACAACCTCGTACTGCTTGCCGTCGGCATTGGCCGCGTTGTAGGCCTCGACGCCCTTCTGCGCCGCCGCCATGATGTTCTCGGCGACCTTGCCAATCGTATCAGCGCCCTCTGTGACCTTGGACAGGTCCACCTCAATGCCATCAGTATTCTCGATCCCAGCGGTGATCACCAGCTTGCCGTTGGTGCCGATGTTGTCGATGACACCCTTCAGCGCGGTGACCTGAGTGGTGGTCAGAGTGGTGCCCTTCTCCCAATCAAGATCCTTGAGGTCGTTATTCTGATCGATACCACCAGCCAAATTGCCGGAGGGGATATAGTCGCCGTCGGGCTCATCCGGACCGGGGCCGGGAGGAGTGGGCTCCGTGCCGCCGGCGTCCACGACGGTGCCGGCCAGGGTGCCAGCGCCCTCGGTGTTGGAGGTCACGGTGACGGTGGTGCCGGCAGTGGTCACCGCAGTATCGGCGGGCGCATCGCCGTCCACGGCGTTCTTGAACGCGGTAGTCAGGGCGTCAGCATCGGCCGCTTCGGTCACGACGACCGCTGTATTGCCCCCGGTGACATCCCCGGCATCGGCCACGAACTCGTAGGTCTTGCCGCCGATGGTGACTTTGTCGCCCATCACGTCCGCGCCGGTCAGGTTGGCGAAGTCCACGTCCACCTTGGCGGCAGTGGCGGCTTCGGCGTCATTGTGGGTGTATGGAGTCTTGTCGAATGTCACCGTGAATTTCTCATTGGCGCCGGTCACTTGGATGTTGTTAATGACGTCAACATCGGCGGTGTTATTCTCCGCATCGCTGATCTTCGCGTTATTGGTCGCGAATGCGGCCTCCACAGCGTCCTTGATTGCGTTGAGAGCGGTTTCTACCGTGCAGCTGCCGTCTTCCGCCAGATTGAGGCCGGAAAGGTCCACCTCTACGTTGTTGATGTTCACCTTAAGGGCTTTAATCATCCCAACTTGGGCTTGATTAAGCGTGTCGGTTTCATTGCTCAGATCAACACTGTTGATCGTATTGGAGTCAACAGAGCCGCTGGTGTCCGTCTCGCCGGCGGTGAAGCTGGCGGCCACCGCATCCTTGCCGGCGGTGGCGGTGACAGCAGGGGTCTTGACCTCGGTGTCGCCGCCCTCCCCGGCCAGGAGCATGATCTGCTCCTCGGGGCCATCCGTGCCGTCCGTCCAGGTGGGGGTATCAACAGTCGGGGTATTTGTAATACCAGCATTGCTACCATCCGCAGCGGCGGTGATAGCTCCGAAGGGGCTGGCATCGGCCACAACGCCCTTAGTATCATTCGTAAGGGTCAGCTTGCCGTTTTCAAAAGTAGCGGTATAGCCTTGGAGAGCGTTGTCAGCGGCGGTAGTGTCAAGCGCCCAAGTGGTGTCGCCGCCATTGACGGTGGCCACGAAGGTAGCCTTGAAGTTGCCGGTGGCGCTGGTGAACACCACCTTATCGCCATTCTGGGCAGTATCGGTGCCGAAATCAACATTGGCCTCCAGCTTGGCGGCAGTGGCGGCGCCCTCGGGCGGATTCTCGGTGCCGTCGCCCACGGTCCATGTGACCTTGGCATTGTTGTTCAGCTTGAAGTTGTTCTTGTCGTCGGTGGTGAACTTCAGCACCTTGCCGTCGGCCACAACGTTAAACTCGCGCTCAGCGCCGTCAGCGTCCTTGATGGTGACAGTGCCCTGCTTGGCCAGCTCGGCGGCCAGCTGGCTGCTGGTGAAGGTGCCGCCTCCCTCGGGTGCATCGAACGAAATGGTGCCATACTCCTTGTCGCCGGGCTCGCCGATTTGGAGGGTGAAGGTATCGCCGTCTTTGAGCACGGCGGTGGTGCCGTCCATGCTGATCTGGAACCCGGCCTTGGAGGCGGCGCCGCCCTCGGTCTCCAGGACGTTCTCGCCACCGGCCACATCGTTCTCGGTCTTACCTTCCCAGTCAGCGTCGGTGAAGCCGTTGACAAACAGCTTCTTCAAATCGTTGGCGGTGAGGTCCTCGTACTTCACGCCGCTGATGGAGCTGGTGTCCATGGTGCCGTCCAGCAGCTTGATGCCGTTGAAGTTGGAGCTGTCGGCGATGCGGTTGATCTCGCTGGTGAGCTGGTCCAGCTCCTTCTGGAGCTGGGCGCGGTCGGTGGTGTCGTCATAGGTGCCGTTGGCGGACATAGAGGCCAGCTCCACCATACGGTTGAGCATATCGTGTACCTCGGTCAGGGCGCCCTCGGCGGTCTGCACCAGGGAGATGCCATCCTTGGCGTTCTTCTGGGCGGTCTCCAGTCCGGTGATCTGCGCCCGCATCTTCTCGGAGATAGCCAGACCGGCTGCGTCGTCGCCGGCGCGGTTGATCTTGTAGCCGCTGGAGAGCTTCTCCAGGTTCTTTTTCATGGCCGCAACGTTATTGGTGTAGTTGCGGTATGCGCTCATGGCGGGGATATTGTGTTGGATCCTCATTTTATAGTCCTCCTATAAATAAAATGATTGCTGGGGGATTCCTCCGCTATGCTTTCACCTGTTCCCTGACTCCGGCACAATGGAGGGGGCGCGTTGCCTGTTTTCCGTGGCCTTTGGAAGTTCAGCTCGGCGCTGTATTTCAACCGGCTCGTCAGCCGGAAGAAACCTCGTCGAAGCAAGCTCCATATCACTCGCTTCCCCGCAAGCGGGAAAGGCTCGCTCCTTGCACTGCTTCTTCTCTTCGAGCCAAACCCGCTTCGCTGGGCTTTGGCTCGGGCCGGCCCTTTGGGCCGCTCTTTACTTGGGAGCGTAGATCGTCTCATTGGACGCGAATTCGGGCGGGAACAAAAAGTCAAGCTGGCGGCGCAGGTCCTTCACCTGAGCGTCCCCGCCGTCCATTTGGCTGAGCAGCCGCCGCATTGCGGCCAGCGCCTGGGTCTTATTCCGATTCCAGGACAGTCCCGGTCCAGACCATCGCTGGCGTGCCGTTTCCATCACGCATTCCGGGCGCTCCGCGCCGGCGCGTTCCAGCAGCTCGCCCCGCATAACAGGAACCTCCCTGGGGGCTTCGACCATCAGCTTGCAGCGATTGCCGGAAACATCGTTCAACTGAACGATCACATCGCCGCCGATGGTCATGTATTCTCCTGTTTTAAGCTGCAAGAACAGCATGGCAAACTCCTTTCGCCTGCTTTTTCATCGTCATAATGTTTTGGACAGCCCGAAGGCTTTCAGGTGTGCGTACACACCCTCCCGTTTCCCACTCTGCGGCTGGTCAAACGCTGAACTCGTCGTCGCAAGCTCCATATCCCTCACCTTGCCGCTTGCGGCAAGGTTCGCTCATTTCGCTGCTCCTCTCCAAATTGAACCCGCTTCGCTGGGCTTCGATTTGGGTTAGACTGCGGCGCCGAGCTCAACGCTCCCAGCCGGAACCATGGGCGTTCACCGGCGTCCCGACCGGCGCGTCGGGGCGAAATCCACTCCGCTCCGTTTCCGGCTTTACCGAAAACTGCGCTTCGCTACTTTGCCCCTCCTTTCCAACCGCGCCCCGCTTCGCTGGGCTCACGGTTGGGGCGGCCTGCGGCCGCTTTAAGCGCTTTCGCGCAATTCCTGACTGTCGAAATGCTGGAAATACTGGGCCAGCCCCTGGGCCTTGATGTTTTTCGCGGCGTTAACCTCCCGGTCATGAACCGCGCCGCATTGGGGACAGGTCCACGCCTCCTTTCTGTGAGGCCGGTCTCCCCGCACATGGCCGCAGGCGGAGCAGGTCCGCGCGGTGAGCGTGCAGCGGTCCACCAAAATCAGGGATTTACCCTGCCGCGCCAGCTTGTACCGCAGGCACTCCCGGAACCTTCCAAATCCGGCGTCCAGCGCGTTCCCCGGCAGGAATTTTTTTCTGGAAACTGCCTGCATAGAATCCGCCCTCACGCACACGGCGTCCCAGCCGTTGGCTATCCGGCTGGATTCCTTGTGGATGAAGTCCCGCCGCTGATTGGCGATGTGCTCGTGGAGTTCACGGTACTTCTGAACCGCTTCCTGATAATTTTTAGAACCTGGTTCCAGACGATTGAGGCGTTTCTGAATCTTCGCCAACTTCTCCTGGGACTGCTTCAGCCAGTGGGGAGGGTTAGGCATCTCGCCGCTGTCCGCCACATAGAAATGGCCCATGGAATATTTCAGCCCCAGTGTGGTATCCAGGGTGGGAACCACCGGCTCAGGGGTTCTCACATCATACTCGTAGAGAATGTAGGCGTAATATTTGCCGGACTTTGTTTTCTCCACCGTCACCCGCCGCAGCTTCCACCATGCCTGGGGGCGGCGGGAGAACTTGGCCCGGACGATCCCGGCCTTGGTCATGCGGATGCCGTCCTTTGTGGTGTAAATGGTGGGGCCGGATTCAAAGACATGGTTGCAGGCGGTGAAGGAATCCCGGTCCGTCTTTTTCTTTTTGAAGTTGGGATAACCAAAATGTCCGGGGTCCTTGAAAAATACCCGGAACGCCTGGGACAGCTTGTTGTGCTCCTGGATGAGCGCCTGATTGTCCACCTCTTTCAAAAAGGGCGCTTCCTTTTTGTACTTGGCAGGGCTGGGGATGAAGTGCTTGTCGGTTTCCAGATAGAATCGCTGCTGGTCGGCCAGCATGTGGTTCCAGATGTAGCGGCAGCAGCCGAAGGTGTTTTCAAATAACTCCGCCTGGGCCCCGCTGGGATAGAGCCGGACTTTAAGGGTGGTATACTGGATTGTTCTCTCATCCTCAACGTGCTGGCTGCAACGCCGCTTGCCTGCCATAATGTGACACCCTTCCCCTGCAATTTCGGAAAAGTGTACTTTTTCGAAGTGAAAAAATTACACAAAAAAAATCCCGCAACCCCCTTAATTTTTCAAGACATGGTGCCGATCATAAGGGTGTGGGAAATAATAGATGTAGCTTCGGAAGGGTACACTTTTCCGTAAAAAACAAGGGATTTATTTAGCCCAACCTTTCGAATTGAACCGCTTTTTCATAAAATGTTGTAACAGGCATGGCGCAAGCGACTGCGGCCTGTTGCAATGTTATTTTTTTGCTTCTCCAATCTTTGTGAACCTGATAGAAGTTGTCGGGGATTGGCCGGGGTGGTCTACCAAACTTCACGCCCCTGGCCTTTGCCGCCGCGATGCCCTCCGCCTGACGCTGGCGGATGTTGGTGCGCTCATTCTCCGCTACGAAGGACAGCACTTGGAGCACGATGTCGCTGAGGAACGTGCCCATCAGGTCTTTGCCCCGCCGAGTGTCCAGCAGGGGCATATCCAACACCACGATGTCAATGCCCTTTTCTTTTGTGAGCACTCTCCACTGCTCCAAAATCTCTCCGTAGTTGCGCCCCAGACGGTCAATGCTTTTGACGTAAAGCAGGTCATCTTTTTTCAGCTTTTTCAACAATCGCTTATATTGGGGACGCTTAAAATCCTTTCCAGATTGCTTGTCCACAAAAAGATTGTTTTCTGGGACGGACATCTCCCGCAGGGCAATGAGTTGACGGTCCTCGTTTTGCTCCCGGGTGCTGACGCGAACATAGCCATATGAAGTTGAAATGATTCTCGACCTCCTTCAATATCCTTGGGTGATATCATACTCTTGATTTCTATTATTTGCGAAAAAGCACCCAAACACATTGAACCAATGTGTTTGGGTGCAAAAGTTTTATTATTTAAAGTGTTTGTAAGCGCAGGCTGTTTAGTGTAATATCCTCAACTGTGATTTACTTCAGACAGATTCGGATAGCTGCGGCTGGCGGATAGTGTAGAGGTCTTAGTGGCGTAGCCGTCCGTGTTAACCTGGACGCTGGTGTGATCCAGCCGCAGGGTGCCAACGTAGCCGTCCTCAGTGCTTACCTCCATCTCCCCGTCCAGTCGCTGGAGGATGGCCTCCAGGCTGTTGGTGTCGCTGGCCTGGGTGATGGTCTCGGTGTGGGTCTGGATGTCCACGCCCACCTCGTCCTTCCGGGTCATGTCCAGCAGGTAGTAGCGCCGCCCGTTGCGGATAAAGTCCTCGGTGGGGATGAGGCTGGGATCATCCGACAGGGAGAGCTGACAGGTCTTGTTGAGCCGCAGCTCATCCAGGGGACCATAGGTGTACTCCTCCACGGAAATGGGGTAGTAGCTGGCTCTCTGGCCCGCTTCCGGTTCCGCCGCCAAGTCGGTGGCGCTCCCGGCCATGACGAGGGCCAGGGTGCACAGGATATTCAGTCGACGCTCCCTTGCGGGAGTATTGTAGAACACCACAAGGAACCGATGTTTGTCAAGACCGAATTTTTTGTGTTCAGTCTGTGCAATCCGGCAGATTGTGTTCTCCCCATTGTTTCATATAGCGGATCACATCAATAAAACTCATACCTAACGCTCATTGGCGTCAATATGTTGACCATCTACCCGGATTCGGAACTGTATCAGGAAAATGAAAAAAGCCGCCCACTGTCTTACCAGTGCTTCTGGCAGGACAGTGGGCGGCCTTTCCCGCTTTTTGAATGCTTGGGAGTTCGAGTCATGTGTGCTTCTGAAAACTCCAAAATTCGGTGGATTTGCATCTTCGGCACGTTATTTTACGCCTCTCAATTTTTCTAACGTGCGATTATTGTTCTCGATTCTTCTGATTTTCGCCTGCATCTCGTTTGTCAACGAGACTTGGAACACGTGCCTACTTTAAATATTGGCCGTTCAAACTCACACCACGTAATCGGAATATGTTCAATTTTGCTATCTGTGTATTCACTTTGAACCGCAAGAATACTTCGCTCTTGAACGCTTTGAAAGACAAAATAGATATTATCCACCTGGCTAATTGAATACTACTGGTCGTTGCATCCTTGTCATAGTCCAAGGTTGAGACCGTCTGGATTAGTGATGGCGGACGTAGAGGCTCGATTCATGGTGCCGTCCACCTTGACGGAGGTGTCGGGCACCTACTCCGCGCAGACAATGAATTTCGTCCTGTCCCTTCCTTTTTTATTTCAGCAGGCTGCCAGAGATCACCATCTGCTGCACCTGGGACGTGCCCTCGTAAATGCTGGTGATTCGGGCGTCCCGGTAGAAGCGCTCCACCTTGTACTCCTTGATGTAACCGTACCCGCCGTGGATCTGCACCGCCTTATATGCCACCCGGTTGCACATCTCGGCGGCGTACAGCTTGCACATGGCGCACAGCTTGGAGCTTTCCGGATCCCCCGCATCCTTACGCACGGCGGTGGAGTAGATGAGCTGCCGGGCCGCCTCGATTTCGGTAGCCATGTTGGCCAGCATGAAGCTGATGGCCTGGAATTTAGCGATGGGCTTGCCAAACTGCCTGCGCTCCTTGGCGTACTTCACAGATTCGTCTAAACAGCCCTGGGCGATGCCCAGCGCTTGGGCGGACATGCCCAAACGTCCCCCGTCCAAGGTTTTCATGGCGGTGGCAAAGCCGCGGTGCAGCGGGCCCAGCAGGTCGGACCTGTGCACCCGCACGTCCTCCAGAATGATATCGCTGGTGGGGTATCCAATGATTCCCATCTTGTGCTCCGGTTTGCCGCAGGATACACCGGGCGTCTTCATGTCCACGATGAACATGGAGATGCCCCTGGATCCCTTCTGGGTGGGGTCGGTCTTGGCATACACGATGGCATAGTCCGCAAAAGGTGCGCCGGAGATAAAGGTTTTGCGGCCGTTGAGGACGAAGTAATCTCCGTCCTGGGCGGCGGTGGTGAGGGTGCCCCCTGCGTCGGAACCCGCCCCCGGCTCGGTAAGGGCGAAGACGATGATTTTCTCCCCCTTGGCACAGGGGGCAAGGTACTCCCGCTTCTGTTCCTCGGTGCCGCAGAACATCAGCGGTCCGCCGCCCAGGGAGTTCGAGGTGTTGGCGTAAATGGACAAAACCGGGGATATCCGGGCAAACTCCTCCACCATCATGACATAGGCCATACTGTCGCCCCCTTGCCCGCCGTACTCCACGGGGATCTTCACCCCCATAAAGCCATACTTAGCCATTTTATCGTGCATTTCCCGGTCGAATTCGCCGGTTTCCTCCAACCGATCCAGCAGCTCATCCGTGAATTCATTTTCCGCGAATTGCCGGTACAGCTTGCGCAGCATCTGCTGCGTCTTGCTCAGTATCATGTCGGTTCCTCCTATACGTTTTCCTCCAGGTATTTGCCCAGACCGCCCCAGCGCTCCTGGAAAATTGCGGGATCCATCGTTTTCATGTCGGGCGCAATGGCGGGGGTAAAGCCCATATGGGCCAGGATATCCCGCTCTAGGTCGATGCCAGGGGCGATCTCAATAAGGGTCATCTTTCCATCGACGAGCTGGAACACACACCGCTCCGTGATGTACAAAATGGTCTGATCCGGGCGGGCATACCTGCCGGAGAAGGTGGTCTGCTCCACCTGCTTGACGAACTTTTTCTCTTTACCCTCCGCCACTACGGTAATCTTCCCATCCGCCACCTCCAGCCTCGCTTTCGCCATGAAGGTGCCGCAGAAGACCACCTTTTTGGCACTCTGGGTGATGTTGATGAAACCGCCGGGGCCGGTGAGCCGGTTGCCGAACCTGGACACGTTCAGGTTGCCCATTTTGTCCGCCTGGGCCAGGCCCAAGACAGTGATGTCCAGCCCGCCGCCATCAATCAGATCAAACATATCGTTATGAAGCATGGTACACTCCGGGTTGTAGCTGCTGCCGAAATTGGGCAGAGCAGCGGGGACGCCGCCCACCGCCCCAGTCTCAGCGGTGAGGGTGATAGCCCCGGTATATCCCTCCTCCGCCACGATGGAGGCCACGTCTGCCGGGATGCCTACGCCTAAATTAACCACGCTGCCTGCCGCCAACTCCATGGCACACCGGCGGCACAGCACCTTTCGTTCTCCCAGAGGCAGCCGGGGCAGCACCTCTATCGGCTTCTTCAGCTGGCCGGAGAAGGAGGGCTCGAAATACACGCCTTCTGCCTGCCAGCAGGCCATGGGATCGGTGGCCTGCACCACGTAGTCCACTAAAATGCCGGGGATCTTCACGTCCTTGGGGTTCATCACGCCGGCCTTGGTGACGTACTCTACCTGAACGATGACGATACCGCCGCTGTTTTTCGCCGCCATAGCCACGGACAAACCCTCATTGAACACGCTCTCATGCTCAAAGGTGATATTTCCGTTCTCGTCGGCGGTGGTGCCTCGGAGCAAAGCCACGTGGACGGGGAAGCTTTTATAGAACAGGTACTCTTCCCCCTGAAACTCCACCAGTTCCACCAGCTCATCCGTGGTGACTGCGTTCATTTTGCCGCCCTCAACGCGGGGATCCACGAAGGTGCCTAACCCCACCTTGGTAAGCAGGCCGGGGCGTCCGGCGGCAATCTCCCGCCATAAATTGACGATGACCCCCTGTGGCAGGCAGTGGCACTGCAACTTGTTTTGCCGCGCCAGCTCGGTGAGGGCAAAGGCGGAACCGATGTGGGCGGCGGACCAGCGGATGACCAGCCCCGGCCCCGCTTCGCCAAAGCGCGTAACGCCCCGGGCGCCGTGCGCCCGATCCGGGCCAACCTCCCGCGCCGTGCGGTCCCAGCCTATAAAACCATTGCCGTAGCCCCAGTCGCCCATGGCGCTGCCCTGCTTTAGATTCAGATCCCGGGGGTGTCCAGTTTCTTTAAAGCTGTCACGGATAGCGCAGGCCACCTCCTCGGGCCAGCCAGACAAGCCCATCCCCGCAAGGCCCACTGTGGAGCCATCCGGGATCAACCTTGCCGACTCCCTGGCCGTGATAAACTTTGCCATAGTCAACACCCTTTCTTTTGATGCCGTGTGCAATAGGTTATTTCAGATGGCGGAAGTTCTGAAACACCGGCTGACCAGTGTAGACCTTCGCGGTCTCCCTGCCCTGTAAAACCCGTACGGCGCCTGCAATAAGGGCCTCCAGCTCAAACTCCCCAGGGCGGACCACTACAAGGCCGAGGAAACCGATTTTTTCCTTTAGTGCAGCTACCAGCTTCTGATCATGAACGATGCCTCCGGTAAGAATCACGGCGTCGATCTGTCCATTCAGCACTGCAGCCATAGCTCCGATTCCCTTGGCCAACTGATGGATGAACGCACGATAGACGAGTTGGGCATACCGGTCCCCTTGCTGGATGCGCAGGGTGATTTCCTCAAGAGATGAGGTGCCCAGGTGATCGACAAAACCACCGTTTTTCGTCAGCCGGTCGTGCAGTTCCTGGCGGTTCCAGCGGCCGCTGAAGCAAAGATCCAGCACATCCTTGGCGGGCAGAGCGCCGGAACGGGTGGGAGCCATAGGGCCGTCACCGTGGATGATATCATTGGAATCCACCATGCGGCCATGACGGTGGGCCGTGATGGATACGCCGCCGCCAATATGGGCAATTACAAAGTTTGCAGTGGTATAGTCTAATCCCAAATCCCTGCAAACCCGCAGGGCGGTTTCCTTTTGGTTCAGGGCGTGGACATGGCTGGCGCGGAATACGTCGGATAGGCCGGTAATACGGGCCTCGTCGCAGAATTCGTCGGTGTCGGGGCCGTTGACTACAAAAGCACGGGCGCCATAGCGCAGGGCAAAAACATGTGCGAGCTGACAGCCCAGTGCCGCAGGATGCTGCCCGCCGTAGTGTCCGCTAGCGGCGTGCTCCAGCATGGTGTCATTGACCTCGTATACGCCTCCTTCGCAGGGCTGAAGGCCCCCGCCCCGTCCGGAGAACGCTGTACAGCCCGACAAAGTGGCCCCTGCCTCGGCCAAAACGTTCAGGATAGTCTGCTCTCGGTAGGGAAGCTGGTCAGCAATGGTGGGAAACTGGGCCAGTTGGCCGGCTTCGTGCTCAACGGTGCGCCGCAGGGTGATCTTCCCATTTTCAAACAAGGCCAGCTTGGTGGAGGTGGAGCCGGGGTTGATGGCAAGCACTTTATCTCTCATGCCGGCCTCCAATCAAAAGGTGGCGCGCCGGATGCCGAGAATCTGGCGTGCTTCGGCGGCGGTGGCAATTTCCCGGCCTGTCAGACGGGCAAGTTGGATGGCACGGGCAACCAGCTGTTCATTGGTTGCTATCTGGCCCTTGGTCAGGTAGATGTTGTCCTCCAGGCCCACCCGCAGGCCGGTGCACCCCGCGGCAAGTCCGGCCAGCATCATAGGCATATGCGCCTTGCCAATGCCGCTGATGGACCATGTTGAACCCTCCGGAAGTTTGGGAAGCATAAAGTTCAGACTGTCAATGGTGCCGTCCAGTCCTCCGGGCACGCCGGTGATGAACTGAAAATGGCAGGGCGGGGTGAGATACCCGGCCTTGATCAGCCGGATGGCATTGCCGATCATGGAGGCATCGAAGATCTCGATCTCCGGCTTAATGTCCAGCTCCTGAGTCTTACGCCCCAGCTTTTTCAGAAAACCGGGGGAGTTTTCAAAGATTTCTTCTCCCCAGTTCAGTGTCCCGGCATCGTAGGAACACATCTCAGGGCGGACTTGCTCCAGGTGGGCCAGCCGGATCTCGTCAGACCCCGGCCCGTTGGAAGTAGTCAGGTTGATGATGACGTCCAGGTTTTCACGGCGGCAGGCATCCCGCACAGCATTTACGGCATCCACAAAATACCGGGTTTCCATGGTGAACCGGCACTGATCGTTGCGCACATGGATATGTATTACGGATGCGCCGGCCTTGACACAGGCCACGGTATCGGCGGCGATCTCCTCTGGGGTGACGGGCAGACTGGGGCAGGCGTCCTTCGGTGTCATGGCGCCGGTGAGACAGGCAGAGATTATCAATTTATTGCACATCGTTCCCATTCCTCCTCTTAATTCAGGCGTTCAAAAATGCCGGCGGCCCCCATGCCGCCGCCAATACACATCGTGATAAGGCCATAATGACCCCCGGTATCTTTCAGGTAATCCAGCGCCTTTCCTGTCAAGACGGTGCCTGTAGCGCCCATAGGATGCCCCAGGGCTATGGCGCCGCCATAGGGATTGACTTTTTCAACAGGTAAATTCAGATCGCTCATGCAGGCGATTGCCTGGGCGGCAAAAGCCTCGTTGAGTTCAATTACGTCCATATCCTCTACTGTTAAGCCGGTTTTGGCCATTACCTTTGGCACTGCGTAAATCGGGCCCAGCCCCATAACCTGTGCCTCACAGCCGGCCACTGCAAATCCGACGAACCGGGCCAAGGGCGGCAGGCCGAGCGTCCGGGCCAGCTTTGCCTCCATTATAACCGCGAAAGCGGCGGCGTCGGTCGTTTGGGAAGATGTGGCGGCCGTGATTCTGCCGCCGGGTCTGAAGCAGGGTTTTAACCCGGCCAGGGATTCCATGCTGGTTTCCGGCCGGATACCCTCATCCTCCGTGATCACCCGTCCCTCTGCGCTCTGAACGGGGAGAATGGATGGAGCAAGTTTTCCCTGGCACTGAGCCTGATAGGCCTTTCTATGAGATTCAACTGCCATCAAATCCATTTCCTCGCGGCTGAGCTCATAGCGGTCCGCTACCCGCTCTGCTGTCTCCCCCATGCTCATGTAGGTTCCCTCATCGTTTGACAGGAGCCACTGGTTTTGATACTCTGCCGGGTGGGGGGCAAAGCACAGCGTCATGGACTCTGCACCTCCGGCCACTACGCAGTCCATGGCTCCAGCAATGATGGCGTTTGCCGCGCTGGCAATGGATTGCAAGCCGGAGGAGCAGAACCGGTTGATGGTTTGTCCCGGCACCGTATCAGGCAGTCCCGCCCGTCGGGCGATCAGCCTGGCGGCGTTGTAGTCCATATGTTTGACTGGCATAGCGCAGCCCAGAATCACATCTTCAATTCGATCCGGCGGAAGGGAGGGGATACGCTCCAACACACCCCGGAGTACTTGTCCGGCATAATCAATGGGGTTAGTGCCGGACAGCCCCCCTTTTCGGGCCTTGCAGCAGGCAGACCTGCCATATGCCACAACAACGGCTTCCCGTTTGGAACCATTCATTTTGCATTTTCCTCCCTTGGGCCTTGTGAAAGAACCGCGGCCAGTACAATTGACATATACTTATCTTCCGCCGTTGCCGCGCGCGAAGTGACGATCACCGGAATTTGCGCACCGCTGACCACGCCACAGGTTTTGGCGCCACCGGTGCAGGTCAGGCTTTTGGCCAACAGGTTCCCGGCGACGATATTCGGCACCAGAAGTATATCAGCGTCTCCAGCCACAGGACTGTGGAATTCCTTGATCTGAGCAGCCTCCTTGTCCACACAGAGGTCATATGAAATCGGCCCTTCGACCACACACCCGGAGAGCTCCCCCTGTCGATATAGGTTTTTCAAAGATGCCGCGTCCATGGAATCCGGCATCTTTGCATTTGCCTTTTCCACCGCAGCCAGCACGCCTACTTTGGGTTCCGGAACACCCAGCCGATGAAATACGGCTACTGCGTTTAGCAGGATATCCTTTTTTTGCTCTAATTCAGGATAGGTCATAAGGCCTACGTCAGTAATGGCAAACACTTTGTGGTAATAAGGAGACTCCATCATTGCTATCAGGGACATATGGTCAGATACCCGAATTCCAGTCTCACGATTGACCACTGCCTTCATTAGTGCGCCTGTCTCCAGCTTTCCCTTCATGACAAGCTCAAGTTGACCTCGCCTTGCATCAGATATGGCCGCAGCCACACAGGCATCCTCATCATCCGCCGCTATCACCTCCGGCAGAGCTCTTCCACCAGAAGCCGCATCCCAAATGGGGCGGATCAATTCCCGCAGTCCGTAGAGAACAGGTTCCACCAGCCCTTCCTGGGCAACCTGCGCCACTGCCTCAATGGTGTGGGCGTCCTGAGCGACCACAACACCCATTCTGGGACGTTTTCCTTCTGCGTCCGCCATGCGCCGTATATCAGAAAAAGTTTTTAGCATCATTCAGCACCCCGTATGCTATAGATTTTTGACGGCAAAATACGCCGCATTATATCGTGCCGTACCATCTGACTTGTGGGGCAAGTCCGCCTGCATAGCGGCCTTGCCCCACAAGTGATTTTGCTGTCCGGATTGTCAGCGGAAAATATGCACTATGGAGCAGAGCAGGATAACGGCCGTCACATAGATCACCATCAGCCACTCCCACTTGAACATTATGGGCTTATACTCCTCGGGCGCAACAGCCAAGATAGAAGCGCCGCCAGTAGACAGCGGAGAACCGCCGGCATTCAACGCGCCCATAGCGGCACATGCATATAGATAGCTGGGGGACAAACCGCCCGCGGCGGCCAGGGCCGGGATGAAGCTGAAGGTAAGGGGAAATACCACACCGATGCTGTCGCTAAACAAACTGAGTACCGCGGCAACCAGCAGAAGGCAAGGGCCAACAAGAAACGTGGGGACATTCTGGCTGATCCAGTCGCCAATGAGCACGTCGATGCCGATCAGAGATGCAATTGAGATTAGGGAGCACATTCCGCCCACCATGAAAAATGTACTCCAGCCGACCCGTTTTTTCAGCACTTCCCTCGGATCGGCCACTTGGAAAACCGCGCATAGAAATGCGCCGGCGAACATTACAGGAACCAGGTTAATCTTTTTGCTGAATCCGAGGATTGCCGCATTGCCTGTAATCTTGCCCAGTACAACAGGGAGGATAAAGCTGGCCATCACCGCCGCAATGATTGCGATTGTAACTTTTTGCTCCTTCGTGGCTGGGGCTGGCTTGCTGAAGTTGACAATACCTTTGATTTTATAGCCTCCCCAGATAAAGTAAGCCAAAACAAAGGCAATCAGCATACCCACCAAATTGTTGACTCCCACCTGAGCGGCGATGGCGTCTACCTGATCTCCGTAGCCGGCATCTGCGATATAGTTTTTTACCACGCCAAACGCAGAACCGGTGCCCAGCAAGGTGCCCGTTCCCACACCAACGCCGGAAGTTAAAACAATGAGCATAGGATGAATCTTGAGCTCCAGTGCTATGGGAAGGAAGATTGCGATCAGAATTGCGCCGGCAGCCCCAGGTACGATGCCTATGCCCGCCAAGGCAACGCTGAGAAGAAAGATCGCAGGGCAAATCAGGAACGGTACATTGCGCACCCGGTACATTACGTGATCGGCCACTAGCTTCAGCGTGCCGTTTTCTGTGGCAAAGCCATAAAACATTGCAAGAGACAGCAATGTCAAAAATACGCTGGTGGGCCAAAGGTTTGTGAATCCGCGGGGGGAGTTGCCTAACACAAACACATAAATGATATAAGCAAAAAAGAGGGCGGTAAAACCCATGTTGATGTGGAGTTTACTGTTTAATATCACCGCGGCAACAACGCCTGCGATGATCAGAACGACAGCTAGGGTTATTGTACTTGCGCTCATTCCAGGTACACTCCTTTTCTTTTCTCGAATCTCAGGATTTCATTTCAGCATATAGATTTTGATATGGACATGACGCCCATCCTCTTTTAATTCTGAACAAAGCGTCCCGACTTTGACGCCGTAGTTGATCCATTCGTATTTGCCACGGGGAGCTCGGAACACAGGCGTAGAGCGGATATACGGTGGACTGCTCCCATCATTTTTGATAAACGCGCTGTTTTCTATGGCAATCAAAACGCCGTCCTCGGTTTTCAATAGATATTTCGCGAAGATAAATTTACTGTCGAAGCTGTTTCCATCCTCAGCGCCGCCATAACAGGTATTCCAGTCCGCCCCGCCGGGAACCACGGTTCCATTGATGCGGCCGTGGAATGCCCCGCCATCAATCGTAATAATGCGAAGATATCCGAAATCACTCGCCCCGGCCACCAACGTCTCCTTACATAGTACCTCCAATTCAAATAGAAGCTCCGCGTCAAGTGTCACTAATGATTCCACAGCATTTCACTCCTCTATAGACAGTCTTCTGCGATTCCGCTTTTCTTTATCCGTACCACATGGGTCGGAACCTTGACCTCCATATCAGTTACATCGAAAACTTCTTCGTAGGGCTTCTGATTTACAAAGTGATCCTTCCAAGGACCAAACACCCAGTCCTCTGCGCCCTCTGTCCACGTCTCATAAGGCTCCGGATACCAGGGGATGCAGGGCGTGACTTTTTCGGGATGGTAGTACTGGAAGAAGGTCGTGGGCTCGATTCCCTTGGGCTGCATAGCCTCGACATCTTTCTGACCGGCCCAGGGCGCTTTTGTCAAGGTCTCGTCGGCATCGTCCACCCAGCTCTTATAGAAATCATTCCGAAACAGCCGCCACCAGTGGAGATGCCAGATCTTCCATACGCCGTTTTCCTTGATGAAATCGGCGGTGTACTTGCCCCAACACCAATAGGCGTGTACCTTGCCGTCAACATTCAATTCGCGATGAGCCTCAGCGCCGGGAGAGAAGAACAATCCCTTGGCGGTCTGTCCATCGGCGGCAACTTCAATAATGGGGCTGTCCACATGGTGGGCCCACATAACGCCGTTAAGTGGCGCAGTGGTAAAAATGTGTTGCATGGACATGATGGCCTCCCGGCCGACATACTTGCCCCACTTGGATACCTCCATTGAGACGTCAGGCATGGTCAGTGCGAAGATCTTCTCTTTCTGCAAGGCCGTCATCGGATGGTGAAATATCTGATACTTTACCATCAGCTCCAGACAGTCCTTATACGCGGCCTGCCGTTCTGCGCTGCGCTCAAGTGCAGAAATACGTTCTTCCAAGGTTTTGTTTGTGGTTTCCATAGATCCTGCCTCCTCAATATCATAAATTTATAGATTTTCAGTATTAACAGGCTGTAAAATGTCTGTAATGCAATAGCCGCACATAGACAAGGTTAACCTCTTATACCTGCTATAGTGTTGGAGGGTTTCTGTTTGTTTAATCTACTCCTTCGTCGTCGGCAGCATATTGGGGGCGACCATCAGTCAGCCTTCGGGGAGGAAGGCCACGGCTCGAACCCAGCCGCCTCCCGCGTTGGCCACCTTGACCGGAAACCCAATAAATGTGAAGCCATACGGTGGGAGCTGGTCAAGATTTGCCAGCTTTTCATAGTGGCAGTAAATACAGTCCCGTCCCGCTTTGTGCCCCTCCCACAGCAGCGAGGCATCGCCCGTTTGGGCATACTTCTCCGCAATAGAACTTAACGGAGCATCCCAGCTCCAAGCGTCGGTTCCGACCACCCGTACTCCTTGGGAAACCAGCCAGAGGGTGGCCTCCCGGCCTACTCCGCAGCCTTCGCTTAGGTAGCGCGGCGTCCCCCAAAAGGACATGGCGTTTGTGCGAAGTAAAAGAATGTCTCCTTTTTTAAGGGTGTAACCAATTCTTGAGAAATAGTCTTGAAAATCTTCGGGGGAGCAGACATAACCCGATGGCTTGTCATAAAAATCAACCATCACGCCGTCCCCCATACACCATTCCAGGGGAACCTCATCAATGGTCCAAGCCCGCTCCCCGCCATTCATAGTTGGATGATAGTGGTATGGCGCGTCCAAATGGGTTCCCGTATGCGTAGAAAGGCTCAGGTTTTCAACCGCCCAGCCCATGCCATCAGGCAGGTCGTCTATCGTGGCGCCTGGAAAAAACGGGAGCATACTGTCCGCACCCATCTGATGATTTTGATAGTGAATCCGAGCAATGGAGGCTGGCGGGTCTACCGGCAGTCCATCTGCGATAGACACGCTGAGATCAATAATTTTCATGTCAATTTGTCCTTTTCTCAAACGTATTTCAAGTCAATGTTCCTTGGGAACACCCCCTATCCGTTGCGTGGAGTGGGCCTAAAATACACCTCCCTTATCTGCACACTGTAGGAATCAATTTTTATTAATGCAAGCTGCATGCCAACTGCGGAAGAACTGCAACGTCAAGCATTTTACCAGCTTTCTATCGCTGTCTCTCCGCCAAAATGTAAACTTTAGGCTTATATAGTTGCCTATATAAGCCTAAAGTTTACATTTTGTGCAAAAAAAGCACCGGTGTATCACCGGCGCCTCAGTTTATCGATATTTTTTAAGCTTTTTGTAGAGCGCATTTCTGGAAATTCCCAGCAACGCAGCAGCCTGTGTCTTGTTTCCTCGGCTTTTCAGCATAGCATCCCGAATTGCCGCATATTCCAGATCTGCCTTCATTGTCATCAGGGAGCCCATCCCTGGATAAGGGGGTGGAACAGGGGCATCCCGCAAGGGGACCGCAGCTGTCACCGGAGGACATGCCTGAACCGCAGATGTGAAGAAAATAAAGTGGTTTTTTTCCAGCGTATCGCCGCTGGCGCGGTTCATGGCGCGCTCCAGGACATTTTGCAGCTCCCGAATATTGCCTGGCCAGTCATAGTCCATAAACATCTGCATGATATCGTCATCTACATGACTGATATTTAATCCAAGCTGATGGTTGAGCTTAGAGACCAGGTTACGGGTTAGTAAAGGGATATCCTCTTTCCGCTCTCGAAGGGGGGGTACACGAATTCTGATTACATTCAGACGGTAAAAGAGGTCGCTGCGAAAACTCCCGCTATGCACCATATCCTCCAGTGATGTGTTGGATGCAGCAATGACCCGAACATCCAGAGAGAGCACCTTTTTTCCGCCTACCCGCTCCACTTCCCGCTCCTGAAGTACGCGGAGGAACTTTGGCTGGATTGTGCTTGGGAGTTGATTCACTTCATCTAAGAATATGCTGCCCCCATTGGCAAGTTCAAATTTTCCTATCTTACCTCCCCGCCGGGCGCCTGTGAATGCACCTTCATCATATCCAAAAAACTCCGACTCCATTAGTTCGGACGGAATGGCAGAGCAGTTGACACGGACAAAACGGGCTTGCCGGCGGGCGCTGAAGTCATGGATAGCATGGGCCACCAGTTCTTTGCCCACGCCTGTCTCCCCTTCAATGAGTACGGTAGATACGGTTCGGCTGGCCGCCATAATGTCTTCCCTTAGACGTACGATTGCCGGACTTTCACCAATGATGTTCTGTATACTGTAATTGGCAGTAGAGAGGTTGCGGAGGCTTTCCTGGGTGGCCTCCAATTCGCGAGATAGCTCTGCAACCATTTTAGAAAACCGCACAGTAGCATCCATCCAAGAGTAAAACACCCAGATAAGGACACCAAAAAACGTTTCATTCTTCATGATTGGGTAATAGGACACAAACCCCTTCATATTTGGTCCTTTTAAGTGATGCCCTACAATTGGATTATGGCTTTTCAATACCTCCATAACACGTGTGTCAGGAAGGATATCCCAAGGGTGCAGGCCAGTAATATTTTCTTTGCTGAGCTGAAAGATATCAAGCCAGTTTTGATTGGCGTAGATATATTCCCCTTCGGCGTTTACTACGCTGATGGCATCAAATCTCTCCAGAAGGAGCATAGCAGTTTCCAAATCCAAGGCTTTCATTTTTCCCTCTTATTTATTAATATATTATATACTGTTTGCTGTATCATGCATTAGACCCTGTCTGAAAAATGATAAAACGCCCCAATGCCGGGGCTTCTTCCGTTATAGTGCATTCAACTTTTTGGCTATGCGGCAGTGCACCTGTGAAAATTTTCTTTATCTGTCAAAAAAATACTACCGCTTTTGGCATTTCGCTATTGATCAAACAGGGTTTAAATACTCTTGTATCAAATATTTTTATTATATCATAACTGTCAATCCTATTAGAACAGCATAATTTTGCTTGACCCTTGCTACGCTGTAGGATTGTCAGGCATATTGGACAATAAATTCAGAGGGAGACAGCCAGTTGAGGGGCCTCATCGGTAAATCGCTGGGAGGGTAATTGAGAGCGGCAAGTTGCTTTTTAAAGCCGCTTAAGAAGTGCCAGGAATAAAAGCGCTTTTGGCCTTCTCTGTCGCTGCGCTCCACTTTGCCATTATCAGGTCTTTCATCCGTTCATTCATCTGAAGTGAGCAGGTACACCGCCGCAGGACAGAAAGTCGGGCGAGGTTATCGCGTCGGGGCAAAGTCCGCACCGTTCCAGGCTCCCGTCTGCGGGAGGGGTGTCCAGAGCGGACGGCGAAGTCCTGCCTGGCGGCGGTATAGTTTGCCGTGCCCTCCCACACCCGCCCCCAGGTGATAAATTGGGCTGGACCCCCACCGGAGCCCGGCGAAACGGGTTCGGTGGGGAAAGAAGGAGCAAGGGAGTGACCGCAGTTTTCCGCATAGCGGGAAACGAAGTTGAGCGGACTTTGCGACGACGCAGTCGGGTGCCCTGCCAGAATCACATTGTTAAGCTCGGCTAACAGCCGGTAGTCTCCCTCCTCCGTTTCCGGCTTCACCGTGAAGCCCTCATACTGGAGGTTGAAGGTTAGCTCCCGGAAGTACCTGCGTTTATTTTGCTCCTCTACTGCCAAACTCCTGGTGGAGCAGGTGGTGTCCCAGCTCCGGGCCGCTTCCGCCGCGCTGGCCGCGCTCAGGAACGAGATGCAGTCCATGGCGGCATCACTGCCGGAGTACCCTGTTGTGATGGGGATGTTCGGTGTTGGGCCTGCCCTCGGCCCCCAGCTCATGGCGGAAATCGGCGACGTGCGCCGTTTTCACTCCAAAAAGGCACTGTGGCCTTTGCGGGTATTGACGCCCCGCCGTACCAGTCCGGCCAGATGGAAGTCC
>CANDFO010000033.1 GCA_947384055.1 uncultured Flavonifractor sp. | reverse complement strand
GCCCAGTCCATCGGCGAGCCCGGCACCCAGCTGACCATGCGCACCTTCCACACCGGCGGCGTAGCCGGCGGGGACATCACCCAGGGTCTCCCCCGCGTGGAAGAACTCTTCGAGTCCCGCAAACCCAAGAAGATGGCGCAGCTGGCGGAGCTCAGCGGCACGGTGACGCTGGAGGAGGCCAAGCGCAACGCCGTATGCAATGTGACCATCACTGCCGACGACGGCGAGGTGGTCAGCTATGCCATTCCCTATGCGGCCGGCATCCGGGTGCAGAACGGAGAGCGGGTGGAAAAGGGCTTTGCCCTTACCGACGGCGCCCTCTATCCCCAGGATGTCATCCGCATCCGCGGAGTCCACGCGGTATATGACTATCTGATCCAGGAGGTTCAGAAGCCCTACCGCCAGCAGGGTGTGGATATCAATGACAAGCACATCGAGGTTATTGTGCGCCAGATGATGCGCAAGGTCCGGGTGGAGGACGCCGGGGACTCGGAACTTTTGTCCGGTTCCACCATTGACCTGACCGAGTACCAGGACGCGGTACGGGCTGTTCAGTCCCGTATTGACGCCGGAGAGACCAACGACGGTCTGGAGCTGAAGCTCCCCACCGCCACGCGGATTCTCATGGGCATCACCAAGGCGAGCCTGGCTACCGACTCCTTTATGTCTGCCGCCTCCTTCCAGGAGACCACCAAGGTCCTCACCGAGGCGGCCATCAAGGGAAAAGTAGACCACCTGCGGGGATTAAAGGAAAACGTCATCATCGGCAAGCTGATCCCCGCCGGATCCGGTCTGTCCATCTATCGGAAGTACGACAAGGTGGACGACGAGGGAACCGCCCAGGCCAGCGCCCCCGCTCCTGAAGAAGAAGTTCTGCTGGAGCCGGAAGAGGGTATCCAGAACCTGATGGAGCTGGTGGAGAGCGGCGAGCTGTAACCCATGCGTTAATAAGAATGTTCTTTTTCAGCTTTTTCTTGAAAGAACAAGGATGTCAGGGGCCCGGAGCGCTGCTCCGGGCCCCTGTTTTAAGAGCAAACAAATGAGGTGATCACCGTGTCTATCCCGCTGCAAGGGAAAAAGCCCTCCCTCCCCGCCCGACTGTGGGGCGGCGCCGGTTTTGCCCTGCTGCTGCTGGCATTGGCTCCCGTACTGCGTCTGGAACAGGGCGGCGCCGGCGTCAAGCTGTGTGTCTATGTCCTCATCCTACTGCTGGCTGTCGGCGCTCTGTGCCTTCCGGCAGCTCAGGTAAGAGACCCGGACCGGGTGCTCCGCCTGATTTTTCCCATCGCTCTGGCGTTTTTCCTGCGGGTCCTGATGCTGGACCATCAGACGGCGGACTATCAAGATTTTCTGTCCCGGTGGGTGGCCGCTTTCCGGGACAACGGCGGCTTTGCCGCCATCAAGCTGCCTATCGGCAACTACAATGCCCCCTATCTCTATTTTCTGGCGGCAATCTCCTGCCTGCCTATGCCGGACCTCTACATGATCAAGCTGGTCTCCATCCTCTTTGACGTGGTGCTGGCCTGGGGCGGCATGCGGCTGGTGCGGACACTGTGCCCGGGCCGGTCTGTCCGCCCGCTGTTCTGCTTCTGCGTCCTTCTGCTTCTCCCCACGGCGCTGCTCAACGGGGCCTTCTGGGGCCAGTGCGACAGTCTTTACAGCGGATTGGTCCTCCACGCCCTGGCCTGCGCCCTGGACGGGCGGCCCTGCCTCTCCGCCGCCCTGCTGGGGGTGGCCTTTTCCTTCAAATTGCAGACCATCTTCCTGGTGCCCCTGTGGGGTGCGCTGTGGCTCACCGGGCGGATGAAATTCCGCCACCTGTTCTGCTTTCCCGCCGGATACGGGGCGGCCATCCTCCCAGCCCTGCTGCTGGGCAAGCCCCTGGAGGACATTTTGGGGGTCTATCTGGGACAGACGGCGGAGGGGGCCGGGACGCTCTGCTACAACGCCGCCTCCATGTACGCCTTTCTGCCCTATGGCGCGGAACCCAATGAGCGCATTGGCGCTCTGCTGGGCATTGCCGCCGCCTTTCTGCTGGTGCTGGCACTGCTGGCCGGACTGTTTTTCCTGCGGGAGCGGGCGGACAGTCAGGTCCTGCTGGCCGCAGCCCTGGTGATGGCCATTGGCGTACCCTTCCTGCTGCCCTATATGCACGACCGCTACTTCTTCCTGGCGGATGTGCTGGCCGCGGCCTGGACCTGCGTTCTGCCCCGGCACATCCCCTGCGCCGTTATGGTAGAGCTCTCCTCCCTGCTGGCTTACTGCAACTACCTGCGGGGACGGTACAGCCTGGTCCTCTATCTGGGCGGACACACCTTTGTCATGCTGACAGAGGCCCTGCTGATGCTCTGCGCCCTGATCTGGGCTGTTTCCGCTCTCTTCGGCGCGCTGGGCCCCAAACCGGGCCTGTCCGCCCAAATGGGAAAAGATTCCTGAAATTTCTTTAGAAAAACGGTTGACGAACTGGAAACAATGTGTTACAATTCGGTTACAGTTTTTAATGACTTGTTACCGTACCCAAAAGGAGGCAGTCATGGCAAATCAAACCGCACCCTTGACTTACAAAGGACGTCCCCTGCGCCGGAAGGACAGCCTGATCTACTACGGCAGCATGGCGGAGAAGTATATCATCATGCTTCAGATACTGGACAGCCGGAAAAATCAGGATCTGGACGTGGCCAGCAAGGTCTCTGTTCAGCTTCAGCTCACCGACCCGGACCTGAAGAGTCGGGACCGGGTGGTTAAGAAGACCGAAAAAGAGAGCCTGTACGCGGCCATGGACGTGGCCTCCGTCTGGCTGGAGCGGGCCCTGGCCGGGAAGTAACCCGGCCCGCTGTACGGAAGAAACGATAAGCGCCCCGCAGAGCGGGGACGGACGACAAAACGGAGGAAGATACAGATGATACTGCCGAAGAAGCTGCTGTGTACCGCATGTGTGACCGCCGCCCTGACTGCTCTGTGCGCTGTGGGAGCCTCTGCCGCCTGTCTCGGCGTGGGCACCGTGGAAGCCGATAACCTCCGCCTGCGGGAAGAGGCCGGCACGGAAGCCGCTGTTTTATCTACCGCGTCCGCCGGCGACACCGTGGTGGTGCTGGAGGATGCAGGAGACGGCTGGTATCTGGTAGACTATCAGGCCATTGAGGGCTATATGTCCGGCGAGTATCTGACGGTGGAACAGACTGCCGATGCCGCCATCGGTTACGGCTTGGTCAATACCGACGGCTCCGCCCTGAATGTCCGCAGCGGGCCCAGCACTGATTCGGAAAAGGTTGTGGCCCTGTACAACGGTACTGTGGTGACAATCACCGGCGTGGATAACGGCTGGTTTAAAATCGTCACGCAGAACGGCACCGAGGGCTATGTGAGCAGCGAATACATGGTTACATGCCGGGATTCGGCCGGTTCCCGGGGAGATGACGCTGTCACCTCCGCTAACTCCGGGTTGGGCCAGCAAGCAGTGGATTTCGCCATGCAGTATCTGGGCTGTCCCTACGTGTACGGTGGAAACGGTCCCAGTTGCTTTGACTGTTCCGGTTTCACCAGCTATATATACCGGCATTTCGGTTATACTCTCAACCGTACCGCCTCCGGCCAGCTCTCCAACGGTCAGTCGGTGAGCAAAAGCGAGCTGAGACCCGGCGACCTGGTGTTCTTCCGGTACAACACCAGCAAAGCAGCTTCCCATGTGGGCATCTATATCGGTGGCGGGCAGTTCATCCACGCCTCTACCAATACATATACCGTACGAATTGACAATCTGACCTATGGCCACTACTGCAACGTCTATGTAGGCGGCCGCCGCATTATGTGACAAGCGGCTTGCCAACAGACAAAAGAAGTGCTACAATAAAAGTACGCGGAGGTATCCTCCTCCGCGTGCTTTTTTGCGTATCGGGGCATGCGTCCCCGCGGACGCCGGGAGGAGTGTTCAGAGATGAAAAAGCAGATAATCGCAGGGCATTTGATGGCTCTGTTCGTGGCGGTGGTCTGGGGCACCGCCTTTATTGCCGTCAAGGTACTGCTGGAAGATTTTCACCCTATTGAGGTCATGCTTTTCCGCTTTCTCATTGCCTGGGCCGCCCTCTTCCTGGCCTCCCCCAAGCCCCTGCCGCCCAAGAGTCTGCGTGCTGAACTGCCGTTTATAGGGGCAGGCATTACCGGACTGACCCTGTACTTCATCCTGCAAAACTATGCGCTGAAATTTTCTTACGCCTCTACAGTGGGCATTATCATCTCTGCTGCTCCGATGTTTACTGCGCTGCTCCTCTGGCTGTGCCGCCGGGCGCCCAGGCCGGGTCCCGCTTTCTTTGTGGGATTTGTGCTGTCCATGGCGGGCATTACCCTCATCTCCATCGCCCAGGGAGAGGCGCTGGACTTTAACCTGACCGGCTGCGGCCTCACTCTGGGGGCGGCCCTCTGCTGGGGGGCCTACGGGGTCTTTATTGAACTCACCGAGACGTCCGGCTGCACCAGTCTGCAAGTTACCCGAAAGGTGTTCTTCTGGGGGCTCCTGTTCGGCCTCCCCTTCATCTGGCTTAACCACTTGGATATGTCGCTGAACCGCTTTGCCCAGCCGGTGCTGCTGTTCTGCATTCTGTATCTGGGGCTGGGGGCTTCGGCGCTGTGCTTCGCCGTCTGGAATCAGGCGGTGGTGATGATCGGCTCCGTAGCCACCAACGTATACATCTATCTGATGCCGGTTATCACCCTGGTCGCATCCGCCCTGATTCTACGGGAGCCGGTCACGCTGTTTTCCATCGGTGCTATTGCGCTGATTGTAGCGGGACTTTGGCTCTCACAGCGCAAGAGCTGACCTTTTTCTGGATATAAAAATGTGGCCGGAGATACGGATCTCCGGCCACATTACGCTTATTCCACGTCCTTGGGCTCCTCTGCGGGCGCTTCCTCCGTCGGGCAGTCACAGCCGGTCTCCTCCGGTGGAACGTCGGTCTCAACAGAAGAGATTTCCTCATCCGTAACGCCTCCGGCCTCCTTGAGCTCCGCAATGCGGGCCTTGTTCTCCTCAATGGTAATTTTGGAGGCCGTCACCTTCTCGCACAGAGCTTGATAGGCCACATCGGGGGCCATGCCCCGCTCCGCGTAGTAGAGCTTGCCAATTTCCGCATAGGCTTTCCGGATGGCGGCCTCCTCAGAGGCATTGTTTACATTCAGACGGCCAATTTCAGCCAGCTGTCTGGATTTGGCTACGCCGGCCTGAGCCAGCTCCGCACCGGCCTGAGCCAGGTCTGCGGCCCGCTCCTTCAGATCATTCAAAAAGTCCATAATAAAAAAACCTCCTGATTGTTTGATGTGCATTAACCTGCGGTGTCCCCTATTCTACCGCTTTTTTCCTCCCGGCGCAAGAGCGGCAATGAGAATTTTATCCACTTTTAATGTTTTGTCTAAACGGGTATCCCTAAAAAAGCACCTCGCGCCGGGCGGGCGCGGCCTTAGCAATCAAACGTCCAGATTTAAAGGAGTAGAGCACCTCGCTCTTTCGATTCAAGGCATTGTAAAAATTATCCGCATCCAGGATGATAAAGCTGGCGGGATTACCTGCCTTCAGCCCATAGCTGTCCCCCAGGTGGAGAGTCCTGGCGGCATTGGTGGAAATCAGCTTGTAGGAGTCCATAATCTCCTGATAGCCCATCATCTGGCACACATGCAGGCCCAGAAAAACCACATCCCGCATATCTCCGGTCCCCAGAGGATACCAGGGGTCAAAGATATCGTCGTGTCCAAAGGACACATTGACCCCCTCCGCCAGCAGCTCCTTGACCCGCGTGACCCCCCGGCGTTTGGGATAGGTATCCATTCTGCCCTGGAGGTGCGTATTGACCAGGGGGTTAGATACAAAGTTGAGCTCCGACAGCTTCAGCAGCCGCATCAGCTTGGTGACATAGGCATTGTTGTACGAGTGCATTGCGGTGGTGTGGCTGGCGGTAACACGGTCCTTCAATCCGGACTCATAGGCTCTGGCGGCCAAAACCTCCAGTCCCCTGCTCTGCTCGTCGTCAATCTCGTCACAGTGGACGTCCACCAGCTTGTCGTACTTCTCCGCCAGGCCAACGGCAAAGTTCAGGGACTCCACCGCGTACTCCCGGGTAAATTCAAAATGCGGAATGGCCCCCACCGCGTCGGCGCCCATGCGCACCGCGTCCTCCATGAGCTTCCGCCCGTTGGGGAAGGAGTCGATCCCCTCTTGAGGAAAGGCCACCACCTGAATCTGGATGGTATCCCGCAGCTCCTCCCGCAGCTCCAGCATCGCCTCCATAGCGGTGAGCTTGGGATCGGTGACATCCACGTGGGTACGCACAAACTGAACCCCGTGTCCGGCCTGCATCCGCACCGCACGGTACACCCGGTCCTTGACGTCCTGCTTAGTGAGGGTTTCTTTCCGCTGGCTCCAGCACTGAATGCCCTCAAACAGCGTGCCCGATTGGTTCCACACCGGCTCCCCTGCCGTCAGGCAGGTATCCAGGTGTACATGGGACTCAATAAAGGGGGGCAGCACCAGACACCCCCGCCCGTCGATGACCTCTTCCCCCGGTCTGGGGACGAGGCTGGGGGCAATCTCTTCAAAGACCCCCTCCGTCACCCGGATATCGCTGGGCTGGGTGGAATTTTCAATGAATACCTGTTGAATCAGCATGAATGTTCCCTCTCTCCTTGCTTGTCCTTGTTTGTGTTCACAAATTGTTCCATATACTCCCGGACCGCACTTTCCTCAGCGATTGGGCCGTTTTTTCCCATACACCAGCACCTCGGCCAGCAGATAACATACGCTGGCCGCAAGTATGGCGTTCAGTGAGGTAATGCCCACCGTCACAAAATTCCCCACAAGGGCCCCCAGGACTACCCCGGCGATGGAGCCCCAGTGTACCCGATAAGCCGGGTCGGCGCCGGACCGGTAGGAATTCCGGTGGGTGAAGTAGTCCAGCATAACAATGATTCCCACTGGAGGCAGTGTGGCGTTGAGGAAATTCAGCCAGCCTACAAAATTGTTATACAGCCAGATGGCCGCAACTGTGCCCACCACACCGGAGACCAGCACCATGGGCTTCTGCCGCAGGCCGGTGATATTGGTCAGCCCCAGCCCCCCGGTATACAGGGCGTTGTTGTTGGTGGTCCAGATGTTGGCCCCCAGTACAATCAGGGCAGGGACAGCCAGGCCCTGGGCAATCATCACATAGAAGATATCGTCCTTGCCCGTAAAGGCGCCGCCTACCGCACCAAAGGCGAACATCAGGGAATTGCCCAGGAAAAAAGCGATTACTGTTGTACTGACCGCTACGGCGTTGCTCCTGGCGAAACGGACAAAATTGGGTGTGGCGGTGCCGCCGCTGACAAAGGAGCCGATCACCAGCCCTACCCCGGCCATGACGGTGAGCCCCCCGGCAGACCTGGAAAAGATCGCCGTCAGACCGCCCCCCTCTATGGTGGACAGCGCCATGGAGTAGATGCCCAGCGCCGCGATCAGCGGTACCGAGATAGCGCTGACGATGGTCAGGGCCTTAATGCCGAAATAGGCCGAGGCGGTCATACACAGTCCGGCAATCAGTACCAGCGCCATAGGCGGTACGCCCAGCAGCTCCGCCGCCGGAATTGCGAACATGGCCACACCCACACCGAACCAGCCGATCTGAGTAAAGGCAATCAGCACCGAGGCCAGCTTGGAGCCGGCAGTACCGAAAGACCGCTGGGCCAGCAGGTCCAGGGTCAGCCCCGTATCGCAGCCGATGTAAGCCAGCCCTCCCGTATAGGCCCCCAGGATCACCCCTCCGATAACTACCGCCCAGACAAAGCCCGACAGATCCAGGCCATTGCCCAGCTTGGCCCCCACGCTCATGCTGGCGGAGAAAAAGGTAAAGCCCATCATCACCACAAACATGCTCCAAAATCCCTTTCGGGCTCCGGCGGGAACCGCCTCCAACGCATAGTCGCCGTCCGCATTCCGCCTTGTGTCCTTTTGTTTTTCCACTGTACCGCCTCCTCAGCTTCTCTCTGAACCTGTACTCCGGCTTGGGGTACAGGCTCTTCTCTCATACATATTTATATCAGCGTGCCGCCTTCCGGCGGCCGCGGAGCTTGTTTCGGTCAATCAGCGCCGCTCCCCGCTCAAAGCAGCGCAGCATAGCCTGCATTACCGGGAAGCACAGCCCCAAAAAGGCCAGCAGAATTAAAAACGGCTGTAAACTCAGCACACTTAGGCCAAAATTGGGCCCAAAGCACAGCACTACCACGGCGCTGGCTCCCGCCATAGCCCCCCATACCACACGGCGCTTCCAGTCAAAGGGCTTACACACCTGATAGAGCACCAGCAGGCCGATAAACAGCAGGCAGATGGCGGCCATAGTGGACAGCTCCTCGGTGGAGAAAGCAAAGGCCCAGTAGAACACCTCCAGCCCCAGCACAATCAGCAGGTCGGCAACGCCGCCGGGCAGGGCCCTGCGAAAGACATTGCTCAGGAATTTACCCTTGACCAGGCTGTGGTTAGGCTCCAACGCCAGGAAGAAAGAGGGCACGCCGATGGTCAGGGCGCTGAGCATGGACAGCTGCAGCGGTGTTACCGGATAGGGGAAACTGGCAAACAGCGAGATAATGGACAGACAGAAGGAAAAGATGTTTTTCACCAGGAAGAGGGCCGCCGCCCGCTGGATGTTGTTGATCACCCGCCGGCCCTCCGCCACCACCTTGGGCATCGCCGCAAAATCGGAGTTCAGCAGAACCAGCTGGGCCGCATGGCAGGCCGCGTCGGCGCCGGAAGCCATGGCAATGCCGCAGTCGGCATCCTTCAGAGCCAGTACATCGTTGACGCCGTCTCCCGTCATGGCCACCGTGTGCCCCGCCCGCTGGAGAGCCCGGACAAGCCTGCGCTTCTGGCTCGGCGTCACCCGGCCAAATACGGTGTACTTCCCCGCCGCCCGCTCCAGCTCGGCGTCGTCCTTCAGGGCCGCGGCGTCAATATAGCGCTCCGCCCCCGGTATTCCAGCCTGGTGCGCTACCTCGGAGACCGTAACCGGATTGTCGCCGGAGATAACCTTCACCGCCACTCCCTGCTCCGCAAAATACCGGAAGGTCTTGGGGGCCGCCGGCCGCACCCGGTTGGACAGAAGTATCAGCGCCATGGGGCAAACCCGCTCCGTCAGCAGACCCTTCTGCTCCGGTATGCCGTCGTACTCCGCCAGCAGGAGCACCCGGCAGCCCTTTGCCGACCAGGGCTCCGCGTGTTCCCGGATCTCCCCGTAGCGTGGACCTAGAATAAACTCGGGGGCCCCCACCACATAGGCTCCGCGGCCTGGGAACACTGCGGCGCTCCACTTGGCTGCGGAGGTAAAGGGTACGGTGTGAGAGGCGTGCCATACTGAAACCCCGTGAAATTTTTCCTTCATGGCTCGGGCTGTGTCGTTGTCGGCCTCCATGACTCTGTAATACGCGTTGAGCACATCCGTAACCGCCGTCTCCGGATACTTCTCGCTATTCAGCAGGATGGTCTCCCCCACCTCCATGCGGGATTCGGTGATAGTGCCTGTTTTATCCACACAGAGCACATCCACCCGGGCCAGCGTCTCAATGCAGCTCATATCCTGGGCCAGCACTTTCCCCTGGGCCAGCCGCAGCACGCTTACTGTGAGGGCCACACTGGTCAGCAGGTAGAGCCCTTCCGGAATCATTCCGATCAGAGCCGCCACAGTGGACACCACCGCCTGCTTGACCCCCAGCTCCAAAAAGTAGTACTCCTTGACAAACAGGGCGATGCCCAAGGGCACCAGGATTATGCCGATAAAGCGGATCAACCGGTCCATCGAGGCCATCATTTCACTTTTTCCGGCAGTAACGCCTTTCTTGGCCTCCAGCGTCAGCCGGGCGGCGTAGGAGTCCGCCCCCACCTGATCCAGCCGGGCCCGGCATCTGCCCGACACCACAAAAGACCCGGACAGCAGTCCGTCTCCTGCGTTTTTGGTAATCGCGTCCGCCTCGCCGGTAATCAGGGACTCGTTCACCTGCACCTGACCGGACAGCACCGTGGCGTCGGCGGGGATCTGGTCCCCGGCGGCCAATTCCGCCACATCGTCCCGCACCAGCTGGGCCGACGGAATGGAGAGCACATTGCCCTCCCGCACCACATTGGCCCTGGGCGCTGCCAGCAGATTGAGTTTGTCAATCGTCTGCTTGCTCCTCAGCTGCTGAAGGATGCCGATTGCGGTATTCGCCCCGGCAATGAGCAGAAAGAGCATATCGTCAAAAGCCCCTACTGCGGCCAGCAGAATACCAAACGCCAGGAAAATAAAGTTGAAAAAGGTACAGACATTTTCCCGTACAATCCGCCCGGTGCTCTTGGTGGGCGAATCCACCGGGGTATTGGCCCAGCCGCTCTGCTGGCGCTGCTTCACCTGGGCCATGGTAAGGCCCTGCCGGGGGTCCGGAGTAACCCGGTCTACCGGGCTTCTGGAGGGGGGCGCAGATCGAACGGGTCTGCGCTGCTGTTTTTTCATAGGCTTCGCCTCAATCTGCGGACATAATAATGCCAGACCCGTTTACACAGGCCCCGCCTGACAGATGGATAAGAACGACGTGCGCCTGGTCAGGCAGAACAAGCGCTTCGGCTATACTATTATAGTGTGTCCGGCCGGAGCGGACAAGGGCCTTTCCAGAAATTTAATGGTTTTGACATAATTTCCGGTGAACTGCGCGAATTTTGCGCGCTTCCGGTGATTCCCAGCCCCGGACCGAAACAGACGGCTCGACGTAGTCTACTTCCGCGTCTTTTCTGCTATACTGAATCATAAGGAGGCGATGCCTGTGGAACAGAAGCCGGAACAGCAGAAAACTTTGACGCGCCTTGTCCTCTGCGCCATCCTTGCGGCGGCTCTCTACGCCGCGCTGAATCAATTTGGGGAACGCATCCCGCAGCTTGCCCCATTCCGGCCCTGGCTGGCGGAAAACAAGATTCAGGCCATTGCGGTCGGAGCAGCTGTGCTCTTTGGAGCCTCTCTGCTGCTCTTCCCACTGGAGGCGGCGGAAATTCCTCCGCCTCCCTCCGGGGAGGACGGCGGCCCCTGCGCCGGATATGAGCGAACCTGTGAAGAGAACGCGGAATTCTAGGTCATCGGCCGCATACGTACAAAAATAGAACAAACCGGACGCCTGCTCCTGACGTCCGGTTTGTTCTAAGGAAAGAGGATACAATGAAATGAAAAGAAACTGTCTCTTGCAGGTATTATAATAACCAAAGTATATTAAGGGAAAAAGCGTGAATTGTTACAAAGAGATTAAATCTCTCATTTCTTTTGTAATTTTGCTGTAACGGGGGGGAGCTCCGGCCGCCATACGCCTGGCTTCCCCGCCGGACATAACGGCAACTGCCGCAGGCGCCGCAAAATTCAGCGCTTCACAATCACTACGGAAAAATATCCCGTGTCCGGAGGCAGCTCCGACAGGCTGGGGCAGACCACTTCTCCCTCCAGACCGCAGTTGGCTACCAGAGACGCGTGCTCCAGCAGGCCGTGCCTGGCCAGCGTCTCCTTTAAAGCTCCAATTTCCCGGCCGGCCTTCATAAAAACCAGATTGGCATCCAGCGACAGACAGTCCTCTACCCCTCCATGGGATGCCGGAACCACCATCAGCCGTTGAGAGCGCTCGCACAGGGACTCCCCCAGCCGGGCCGCCGCCGCGCAGAAGGAGGTGACGCCGGGGACAATCCGGGCCTCATACCCGCGGCCCGCTACCTTCCGGTGCAGATACATGTATGTGGAATACACTGTCGGGTCCCCCAATGTGATAAAGGCGACGTCCTTTCCCTGGTCCAATCGGGCGCACACCTGGTCCGCGTTAGCCTCATAAGCCGCGTCCAGGGCCGCCGCATCCCGCACCATAGGCGCGGCACAGCAGAGGAGCTCCTTTCCCTGAGCCAGTCCGCCGATAATCCCCATGGCCGTCTTTTCCCCGCTTCCCTTGTCCGGGACAGCCAGGACCGGGCATTCCCGGATGATACGTTCGGCTTTTCTGGTCAGAAGCTCCGGGTCGCCGGGCCCCACTCCTACGCCGTACAAGATTCCTGACATGACATCGTCTCCTTCCCGCGGACCCTTATTCCCGCACATTGCCGGAGGCCAGGTACAGCAGGGCGTTGCAGACAGCCGCCGCCACATTGCTGCCCCCCTTGCGGCCCCGGGCCACGATGTAAGGTACATCCAGTCCCAGCAGCAGCTCCTTGCTCTCCACCACGTTTACAAAGCCCACCGGGGCGCCGATCACCAGGGCCGGGGCCAGGGCCACCTCGTCAATCAGCCGGCAAACCCGTACCAGCGCCGTGGGCGCGTTGCCCAGGGCAAAAATCACTGGCCCGCTCAGCCCGGCGGCCCGCTCCATGGACACGGCGGCGCGGGTGACGCCACGCGCCCTGGCCTCTGCCGCCACATCCGGGTCGGACATAAAGCACACCGCTTTCCCGCCGAATTTTTCCAGTACCCGCTTGTTTATTCCGGACCAGGCCATCTGGGTGTCGGTGACAATGGTGCACCCCCCCTTCATGGCCGCAATCCCTTTTGGCACAGCGCCCTCAGAAAACACCAGGTTGTCCGCATAATCGAAGTCCGCTGTGGTGTGAATCACCCGTTTAATTACCGGCAGCTGTTCCGTCGGGAAGGTTCGCTCCCCCAGCTCCTGGGCTATGAGCTCCATGCTCCGGGCCTCAATCTCCGCTGGAGCCACCCGCTGTAATTCCACGTTCAATTTGACACGCCCCTCTCTAAAATCTGATAAATCGCGTCCATATCCAGGGCCCTGCGGACTCCTCCGGCCAGCTTGTCATACTGCTGCTGGGCATACTCCTGCCAATCTACCGCGGCGGCGGAGCCCTCCAGTCCCTTTTCCCGCATCAACGCCTCTGCCAGCGCAGAGGCCGTTTCGCTCTTGTCAAAGATTCCGTGGACGTAGCACCCCCACACATTCCCCTGGGACAGTCCGTCGGCGCGCCGCTCTCCCCGCTGGGTCATAAAATCCGTCAGCGCTTCCCCCGCCCCGCAGGTGGCCCCCATATGGATCTCGTAACCCTCAAAGGCTGCGCCATTCATCCCGGTAAATATTCCGGAGGCTCCGGTAAAGGTCCCCGTCACCTGTGTGCGGGTTTTCTCCCCCCGGAACACGGTCTCGGCGTCCAAAAGGCCCAGGCCCGCCAGGGTACCGCCGCCCTCCACGCCGTCCGGGTCGGACACCTGGCGGCCAAGCATCTGATATCCGCCACAGATGCCCGCTACCGCGCCGCCACGGGCGGCATGCTTTAAAATCACCGCCTCCATGCCGCTCTGCCGGAGCCACAGCAGGTCTCCCATGGTATTTTTGGTCCCCGGGAGAATGACCAGGTCCGGATGTCCCAGGCCCGCCGGGGTATCCACATACCGCAGGGAGACCGCCTCCATCCGCTCCAGGGGATTAAAATCGGTGAAGTTCGAGATTCTGGGCAGGCGGATTACCGCAATATCAATCAGCCCTACCTTCCCGTTTCCGCTGAGCCGAGCAGACAGGGAATCCTCATCGTCCACATCTACATCCAGCATGGGAACCACTCCCAGCACCGGCTTGCCCGTCAGCTCCTCCAAGGTACCCAGGCCGGGCCGGAGAATTTCCGGGTCCCCCCGGAATTTGTTGATAATCAGACCCCGGATCAGCTCCTGCTCCTCCGGCTCCAGCAGCTTCACCGTACCGTAGAGGGAGGCAAAAACGCCGCCCCGGTCAATATCCCCGCACAGGAGCACCGGCGCTTTCGCCCGCCGCGCCATGCCCATGTTGACAAAGTCATCCGCCTTTAAGTTGATCTCCGCCGGGCTTCCCGCCCCCTCTATTACAATGATGTCATATTCCGCCGCCAGTGATTGGTACGCCTCCATCACCTCGGGTATGAGGTTTTTTTTATAGCGAAAATACTCCGCCGCCCCCATAGTCCCCCGGGGAACGCCGTTGACAATCACCTGAGAGCCCGTATCGTTGGTGGGTTTGAGCAAAACAGGGTTCATCCGCACATCGGGAACCACCCCGGCGGCCTGGGCCTGCGTCACCTGAGCCCGGCCCATCTCCAGCCCCGCCGGGGTAATGGCTGAATTGAGCGCCATATTCTGGGATTTAAAGGGGGCTACCCGATAGCCATCCTGCCGGAACACCCGGCACAGTCCCGCCGCCAGCAGGCTTTTGCCCGCATTGGAGGCGGTGCCCTGAATCATAATCGCCTTTGCCGCCATCAAAGCACCTCTTTCAGCGCGGCCAGCAGACGCCGGTTTTCCTCTCCGGAGCGCACACACACCCGGTAGTAATCCGGCCCCAGGCCGCGGTAATTGGCGCAGGAGCGAATCAGAATTCCCCGCGCCAGCAGACGTTCCTTTAATCCCGCAGTTCCTGCCGCCCGGAAGAGCAGATAGTTGGCCTGTCCCTCTGTGACGGTCAGCCCCAGCGCTCTCAGCTCCGCCGCCAGCCGGGGGCGCTCCGCCTGCAAAAACGCCCGGGCCTGCGCCGGCCAATGGGGGCAGAGCTCCATCGCCACAGTTCCCGCCGCCTGCGCGGGCACCGAGACGCTCCAAGGCGGCCCGGCCGCGGCCACAGCGCCGGCCAGCGCATGGTCCCCGGTCAGGGCATACCCCAGCCGCAGGCCCGGCACCGCATAGCTCTTAGTCAAGGCCCGCAGAAGAATCAGCTGTCCGGCATAGGCCTCCAGCCAGGGAGCCAGCCCCGGCCCCGCCCCGTCGGACAGAGGCAGGAAACATTCGTCCAGCACCAGACGGGTTTCTGTTTCTCTGCACCGTTTCAGCAGCTCCAGAAGCAGCGTTTGGGGGATCAGCCGCCCGGTGGGATTGTTGGGCGTACAGAGAAACAGCACATCCAATTCCCTGTCCACCTGTCCCAAAATTTCCTCTGTCAGGTCAAATCCGTTTTCCGGAGTGAGCGTATGATAGACCACTTCACAGCCCCGCCACCGCAGAGCGGTCTCGTATTCGGAAAAGGTCGGAGCAGTCACCAGCGCTCTCCCGGCCCCCAGCGCCAGCACCAGCCGGAAAATCAAATCCGCCGCCCCGTTCCCGCACAGCACCCAGTCCGGGCTGGGTATGCCGTCGTGACAGGCAATGGCCCTCCGCAGCTCCCGGCAGAAGGGGTCCGGATAGTGGATACAGTCGGCGGCCGCCTTTTCCGCGGCCCGGCGGACCGCCTCCGGCATCCCCAGGGGATTTAAATTGGCAGAAAAATCCAGAACCTCGCCGCCGTATTCCAGCCGAGCGGTCAAAATGTCGCCGCCGTGGGGATAGCGCTCCATAGGCGTCTCCTTTCTATTTTCCGGCAGACACCGCCGTTTAGAACCTGTATTCACAACCGTTGAACGCCGTCTAAGCGGTCTTTTTCCCGCCATACTGCGTCGCTTTCCCTTGCCATCCGTCAGGATAGCTGTGGAACATCTCCTTGTCTGGCGAAAAAAATCCTCGCCCATCCAGCATTCCCCGGTTATGAATACAGGTTTTAAGTCCGGTCCCGGCGTCCCGTACTGCTTTAAAAAACGTCAAACAGGAAACAGCAGCACCATCAAAGGCACTCCGCAAAAGAAAAGCAGCGCTAAAAACGCCGTGGCATACATCAGACGCCCGGCCCGCAGAATGTCCAGCGGTTCCACCGGCCGCAGATCGTCTCCAATAGTAGGCTTCTCCACCAGCCTGCCAAAATAGTAGCTGCTCCCGGCCAGCCGGACCCCCAAGGCGCCGGCGCAGGCCGCCTCCGTATGGGCGGAGTTGGGAGATTTATGGTTTTTCCGGTCCCGCAGAAAAATCTTCCAGGCGCCCCGGCCGTCGTATCCACACAGTACCGCGCCCAGACACATGAGCACCCCCGCAATCCGCGCAGGCAGCAGGTTGAGCAGGTCGTCCAGCCTGGCCGCTGCCCGGCCAAAGTAGAGGTATTGGCTGTTTTTATAGCCCACCATAGAATCCATGGTATTGGCCGCTTTATAGAACATGCCCAGCGGCGCGCCCCCCAGCGCCATAAAAATCAGCGGAGCGATCACGCCGTCGGAGGTGTTTTCCGCTACCGTTTCCACTGCGGCCTTCGCCACGCCGCAGGCGTCCAGGCGGTCCGTATCCCGGCCCACAATCATGGAAACCGACCGCCTGGCTTCGGCCAGATCCCCGACCTTCAGCGCCTCATAGACTTCCCCGCTCTCCGTCCGCAGGGAGCGCATAGCCAGCAGCTGATAGCACAGCAGCACCTCCACCCCAAAGGCCAGCCATATTGACACACGCCTGCATACTTCCAGCGCCAGCACTGTCAACCCCGTGGGAACACACAGAGTCAGTACCACCAGCACCACGCCGGCGGCGGTCTCCCCTGCCGGGGACTTCGGAAACAGCCGCCGCAGGGAACGCTCCAGTCCGGCAATCAGCGCACCGATGGCCCGCACCGGGTGGGGAGCCCACCGGGGGTCCCCCAGCAGCAGGTCCAAGCAGAAGCCCAGCACCAGGGCCAGCAGTCTCCAGGTTACACTCATAGCCCCTTATCCCCCGGCAGATCCTCCAGAATAGTCAGCTCCAAGGTGTCCGGATTCAGCTCCGCCCGAAAGCCCCCGCAGTTGGGGCACATCCACCCGTAATACTCCCGCTCCGGCCGCCCATAGCGGGACAGCAGCCCCATCAGCGCCCCGCCGTGAGACACAATGGCAGCCCGTTTCAGCTTTCGACGGGCCGCGTCCTCCGCCACCCGGGACAGGCCCAGAGACACCCGCTCTACCACTGCCTGGGCGGATTCCCCTACCGGAATCCGGGAAAAATCCGGGTTGGCCAGCCATTGCAGATAGAGGGGGTCGTCCTTAAGCTCCTGGTGGTTTTTCCCCTCAAAGGGGCCGAAGTCTGTCTCCCGCAGTTCCTCTATGACCGTCTCCGCGGTCCCCGGCCACAGCAGCTCCGCCGTCTGACGGCAGCGCTTCAGGGGACTGCGGTAGATATGCTCCACCTCAGGAAGTGTGGGGCTTACCCGGCGGGCCAGCGCCTCTCCCTGGGGCGCAAGCTCCACATCCAGCATACCGATGAAGCGCTTTTCCAGATTGCCCCAGGTTGTCCCATGGCGCACAATGATCAATTCCATATCATGTCTCCCTTCAGCACCATGGGCAGGCCACAGAAAATCCTGATTACGCACTCCGCCCGCTGTGCCAGACGGCAGCAGAGGCGGCCCGCCGCCTCCCGCCACGCCCGCTCTTCCGGCTCCACAGGAACCACGCCGCACCCTACTTCCTGACAAATTAAAACGATGCCGGGATTGACCTGCAAAAGCCGGTCCACATCCAGCTCCGGCCAACGCTCCAGACCGTAAAAGACCGGTTGGGTTTCCGCCTCCTCCGGCGTATAGGCCACCTCCTCCGGACCATGGCCTGTCCTGCCCAGCACATACTCCAGCTTCCCCTGCCCCAGGCCGCCCACAACCAAAATCATAACAATACCCCGACTTTCTGGGCCAGCGCTGCACCCAATACCATAGCCAGCTCACAGAGCTGGAGGAAAAAGCCCGCCAGATCCCCGGTAATACCCCCAAACTGCCGCCGGGACATGGTCACATAGTAAACGCAGACCGCCCCGGCCCCCGCCAGGGCTCCAAGACCCGATACCGGCTCCAGCCAGAGCATCCCCCCGCTGCAGAGCACCGCCCACAGGCCCAGGATCAGCCGGGCTTTCCAGGCATCCATGGGCTGGGTAAAGGAGGCCAGCAGCCCGCTCCCCCTGGCGTTGGGCAGGGTGGCGGCAAAAAAACCAGACAGGCTCCGGGACAGCACCGGTCCCAGCGCCAGCACCAGCCCCGTCCGTCCGGCACAGTCCACCTCTGTCCAGACGGCAAAGAACACCAGCAGGTACAGGCAGCAGCAGATAATGGCAAAGGCCCCAGTGTGGGAGTCTTTTAAAATCTCCAGCTTCCGTTCCCGGCTCTGGTGGGAGGACAATGCGTCACAGGTGTCACAGAAACCGTCCAGATGAATGGCTCCGCTGACCGCAATGGGGACCAGCAGCGCCCCGGCAGCGAAACAGGGCTTCCCCACCCCCAGCAGGGCGGAGAGCCGGAACCACACCCACAGAAGCCCGCCCACAGCGGCTCCCACCGCCGGAAACCAGCACAGGGCCCAGGACAGGGCGGGCTTATCCCACTCCACCTGGGGGCTGGGGAGCTTGGAGTACATAGAAACCGCAACCCAAAAGGACTTCATATCCGCTCCCCCTTCCATGTCACCGGAATGCCGCAGACTACCTCGTAGACCCGCTCCGCCCGCTCCGCCGCCGCCCGGTTCAGTCCCGCCAGACACCTCAGATAGGCGGCGGTCTCCGCTTCATAGTCTGCGCCGTCAGAAAAGAGCTCCCCGGTAACTGCCACCAGCAGGGCGGGCGCCGCCACAGCCCGGTCCAGCCCGGCGGTGAGGCGCTCCAGCGCCCCATCTGCCCCCTGCGGCCCAAAAAATTCGTTGGCCGTCAGGTTGGTCAGGTCCTCCAGCAGCACCGCGCTGTCCGGCGGCAAAATCACGCCCGCCAGATCCAGAGGGCGCTCCACCGTCTCGAATCCCTTTCCCGCACGCATGGCCCGGTGGCGGTCTACCCGGCATTCACTCTCCTTATCCCACACCTGCATGGTGGCCAGATACACGCGCCGTTCCAGGCCCGAACGGACAATCAGCTCCTCCGCAAAGGCCGACTTGCCGCTGGCCGCGCCGCCGGATACCAGAATCAGCATATGAGCGCCACCTCCCGCCTTTTTCGTGGAAAGGTTTTTTCCTTGTCAGTATAGTTCCGTCACCGCAATTACGTCAGCGGCTGATAGGCCTCAATTTTGGTGCCCTCAAAGGTGGGCATACCGTGGTACACCGCCAGCCCCATGTCCAGCAGGGGCAGCACCGCCACCGCACCGGTGCCCTCGCCCAGGTGCATTCCCGCCCGGAGAAACGGCCTCAGGCCAAGTGCATCCAGCACCAGCTCCCCGGCCGGCTCCCCGGAGGCGTGGCTGGCCAGCATATAGTCCGCCGCCGCCGGACACAGCCGGGCCGCCGCCAGCGCCGCCACCGATGAGATCAGCCCGTCGATCAACACGGGCATATGGAGGGCCGCGCCGCCCAGGTATACCCCCATCAGCCCGGCAATGTCAAGTCCTCCCACTTTACTTACTGTATCCAGGGGATCAGAGGGGTCCGGCCGGTTGACGGCGATGGCGGTTTTCACAGCGTTGACCTTCCGTGCCAGTCCCTCGGAGGACAACCCCGCTCCCCGGCCTGTCACCCGCTCCGGCGGGACATCCAGCAGCACCGACACCATAGCGCTGGAGGTGGTAGTGTTGCCGATGCCCATCTCCCCTGTCGCCAGAAGCTGATAGCCCTGTCTGCTCAGGTCTTGCGCAATTTCCACCCCTACCAGAAGGGCTTGCCGCGCCTCCTGGGGTGTCATGGCCGGACCGTGGACCATATTGGCAGTGGACCGGCGGACATTCCGCTGCAAAATCCGCTCTCCCGTCACCGGACGGGCCACGCCGATGTCCACAGGAAACACATCGGCCCCGGCGCACTTTGACATGAGGCAGACACTGCTGGCCCCTCGGGACATGTTTTCAGTGACGACAGCAGTGACCTCCTGGCCTGTCTGTGTGACGCCCTCGGCCACCACTCCGTTGTCGGCGCACATGGCCACCACTGCCCGCCGGGTCAGCTCCACATGGGGGTCTCCCGTCATGCCCGCGATGCGGACGATGGCATCCTCTACCGCGCCCAGCCCCCCCAAAGGCTTGGCCAGGGAATCCCAGTGCCGCCGGGCCGCTTCCATGGCCCGTTTGTCCGCCGGACGAATGTCCGCTAAAAGCTGTTCCAAACACGCCTGAGACATCAGTACCACCTCTTCAATCGATTGTTGGAAAAAAGCAGGAACACTTTTTCTTCTCTTTTTATACAAAAGAGGCACAGGCGGACACAAACCGCGCCGCCGCCTGGGGACAACCGCAGAAATGGAAATGTGGAAATCCCGCGTACAGGGTAGGTGTATGAAAACCGCAGCTCCACCCCCGTCCGCTCCGGGGTTTCCGGGCCGAAAACGCCCGGCCGGGCTCGCCGCTCTCCCAGTAGTGGAACTCGTGGGCGGGGATGGCCTCCCCCGCCCGGCACAGCAGCCCGTCCTGCTCCGCTGTCAGGGTCACATACCCAAAGCGGCTCAGCTTGCCGCTGTTCCACGCCTGCTCGGGAAACACTCCGGCCATAGGCCACACCTGGCCGCTGACATCCTCCAAGGTCCGGTGCAGGTAGAGAAATCCGCCGCATTCCGCCACGGTTGGCATGCCGCTCAGCACTGCCCCACGAACCGCGGCCAGCATAGCGCGGTTGTCGGACAGCTCCCTGGCGTATATCTCCGGATAGCCGCCCCCCAGGTAAAGCCCCCGGGTCCCCTCCGGAAGCGTCTGCTCTGCCAGCGGCGAGAACTCCACCAGCTCGGCGCCCAGCCGCTCCAGCAGAGCCAGGGCATCCTGGTAATAAAAGCAGAAAGCCTTGTCCCGGGCCACAGCAATTCTGGGCCGCCCTTCCGCCGCCGAAGGCAGCGCTCCGGAGGTTTGTTCCAGTTCCGGCGCGGTTCCGGCCAGCGCCAGCAGGCCGTCCAGATCAATGGTCTGCTCCGCCTGCCGGGACAGGCGCTGGAGCTTCCCCTTTAAATCCGCCACCTCGTCCGCCGTCACCAATCCCAGGTGGCGGCTCTCCAGAGCACAGTCTTCCATCACCGGTAGATAGCCGTACACCTTCACTCCGGCATACCCCTCTATCTCCTCCTTCAGACGGGGATAGAGCATGGGGGAAATCCGATTGAGGATTACACCCCGAAGCTGGCTGTCCGGGCGGAAATCCCGAAACCCCGCCACCTCCGCCGCGGCGGATAGCGCCCGCCCCCGGCAGTCCGCCACCAGGACAGCCGGAGTTCCGGTGGTCCGGGCCAAGTCATAGGCGCTGGCCTGCCAGCTCGTGGCAATGCCGTCGTAATATCCCATGACCCCCTCGATCAGGGCCAGGCCCGCGCCCCGGCTGTTTTCCTTCAGCAGAGCGCGCACCCCGTCCGGCCCCAGAAAAAACAGGTCCAGATTCCGGGATTTCGCTCCGATCACCCGGCTGTGAAACATCGGGTCAATGTAATCCGGGCCGCATTTGAAGGCCACCGGCTCCTTCCCCCGGTCCATCAGCGCCTGGAGGATGGCGCAGGTCACGGTGGTCTTTCCGCCGCCGCTGGCCGGAGCGGTAAACAGCAGCCGGGGAGTCATACCCGCCCCTCCCCGGAGAAAATCCAAACCGGGTTCTGGGCGTCCATCAGATGATAGCGCCCCGCCTGCCGGGTGTGGGTCACGGAGAGCTGCACCATATCGGCCTCTCCCAGGCCGGCAAAACACCGCGCGGCCTCTCCCACCGTCTCCAGAGTCACGGCGGTGCACACCACCCGGGCCCCGGGATTCTTTTCGAAAATCAGATGTAAAATCTCCTCCAGGCTGCCGGAGGTTCCCCCCAGAAACACCCGGTCCGGAGCGGGCAGGGTCCGCAAAACCTCCGGCGCGGTCCCCGGCACAATCTCCAGGTGGCTGACTCCAAAGCGCTCCCGATTGCGTTTCAGCAGCTCCAGCGCCTCGGGATTGCGCTCCACGGCGTACATCCGCCCGGCAGGACAGGCCAGGGCCAGCTCCACCGAAACCGACCCGGTTCCCGCCCCCACGTCCCAGACTACATGGTGGGGCTGGGGCCGCAGCTTGGAGATGACCAGAGCCCGGACCTCCTCCTTGGACATGGGTACATTTCCCCGAATAAAGCTCTCGTCGGGCAGTCCGGAGGCATTCCAGGGGCGGAAAACCGGATGGGGGTTTACCGCCAGAAGCACCGCCAGACTGTCAAACTCTTCCTGGGCCAGCTCCGCCGCCGTTCCGGTGACAATCCGCTCGTCGGGGTAGCTCAGCCGCTCCCCTACCGATACCCGCAGACCGCCCAGCCCCCGGGCGGCCAGCTCTGCACAAATATCCTGAGCCCGGGCATTTCCGCCGGTCAAAACAAAAATCTTCTCGTGGCACTGGATTTCCCCCACCGCGTTGTGGGCCCGGCCGTGAGCGCTGACAATCTTTACATCCTGCCACGAGGTCCGCAGGCGGGCGCAGAAATAGGACAGACTGCTGATGCCGGGAAAGGTCTCCACCTCGTATCCCTCCAGCAGGGGCCAGAGCCGTTTGGCCCCGCTGTAAAATCCCACATCCCCCGACAGGAGCACCCCGATAGGCCCTTCCCGCCGCGTGCCGGCAAACTCCGCGATGTCCTCGGCGGCAATCAGGGGGACGCACTCGTGGGCCGCCTGCCAGGGCTCCAGCAGCCGGGGGGCCCCCACCAGCACCGGGCACTCTCCCACCGCCGCCAGCGCTCCGGTGGTCATGGTATCCCGGTTGCCCATGCCCACGCCGATCAGATATACCTTCACAGCCCTTCCTCCTTCCACCGGTCCAGTCGGCTCCGGAGCTCCTCCGGAGTCAGCCCGGTCTCCTGAACGGGCCGCTCCACCACCAGCAGGGCGCACCCGGTATTCCGGGCCGCTTCAACTTTTTCCCGGAACCCGCCATAGCTCCCGGTGTCCTTCGTCACCAGTGTCCTGATGTCATACTGCCGGAGCAGAGCCTCGTTGAGCTCTTGGGAAAAGGGGCCCTGCATGCAGATGATGTGCGCTGGGGCAAACCCCAGGCGCAGGCACCGCTCCAGAGAGTCCACCATGGGCAGAACCCGCGGGTAACACCGCTCCGCCAGTCCGGGAACGGCAAAGTGGGACAGCTCCTTGCTCCCGGTAGTCAAGAGGATATTTCCCGGCATCTGCCGGAGCATCCGGGCCGCTCCCGCCATATCCGCCGCCTTGTGACAGCCGTCCTCGCCGTCCGAAGCCCGCAGAAGGCGCAGATAGGGCAGTCCTCTGGTTTTAGCGGCAGTCCGCAGCTGCTTTGTCACCTCCACCGCATAGGGGTGGGTGGCGTCCACCACACAGGTATAGGGCCTCCGGCCCATCTGCTCCTCCATGCCCGCCTGGTCCAGCCGTCCGGTGCGGGCCTCCAGTCCCCGGGGCAGCAGGACGCTTCCGTACTCGGTAGCCACGCACACTGTCACCGGAATGCCCCGGTCCCGCAGCCACTCCGCCAGCTCCCGGCCCTCCCCGGTTCCGCCAAACAGAAGCACTTCCATCTCAGTGTTCCCGCTGAAGATAGCCCCGGGGCGTGACCATCTTCCCGCCGATATTCCTGGTCTGGCTGCTGCCGACAAAAACGGTGGTAAACATGTCCACCTCCGCATCCTGGAGCTCCGCCAGGGTGTACAGCCGGGTCTCCTCTTCCGCCCGTCCGATGTTCCGCACGGTACCGCAGAGGGTCTCCGGCGCTTTCTGCCGCAGCAGGATACCGCAGGCCCGCTTCAAATAGTCCGGACGGCTCCGGCTGGCCGGGTTGTAGAGGCAGATTACAAAATCCGCAGCCGCAGCCGCGGTCAGCCGGGCTTCAATCCTTTCCCAGGGCGTCAGCAGGTCAGACAGGGAGATCACCGCAAAATCGTGGGTCAGCGGCGCCCCCAGCCGGGCCGCGCCGCCGCAGGCGGCGGTAATGCCGGGGACCACTTCAATCTCAATAGGCGGGTATTCCTGAGCCACCTCATAGATCAGTGAAGCCATTCCGTACACGCCGGGGTCGCCGGAGCACACCACCGCCACTGTCCTACCGCCCACAGCGGCCTCTACC
>CANDFO010000032.1 GCA_947384055.1 uncultured Flavonifractor sp. | reverse complement strand
ATATGGGGCGAGACATATGCAGTATGCCCCGCCCCAGCTTGTCGAAAAAGGCCTTTGGCCTTTTTCGACAAAAGGGATACGGCCTGCCGCGCGCACCCTTTGGGCACACTTGCAGGCCGAGCAGTGTCATTTCCGAGGCACATGTCCTCGGAAATGACCGATTCTGACTTTATTTTACCGCCTTCGGGCGGCAAAACTCTGCGAGGCTTTCCTATGGGGGAAGTTTTTCGACAGTCCGGGGGCGAGACATATGCAGTATGTCCCGCCCCTTTTTCTGACTGCCGGGCGGAATTTTCCATACCTATATTTTTTCTTGACAAAGACGGGGAAAGCTGATATCGTTTCACAGGCTAAAACAGAAACACGGTTCCCCTGTTCCGGGGCGGAGCCGGTAGGAAGAGGTGGAAGTACGTGGCAAGGATTGTGAGAAAGCAGGCACTCAACCCCAGCGTCACCCTGCTGGAGGTGGAGGCTCCCCTGATTGCGAAGAAGGCCCAGGCGGGACAGTTCATTATTCTGCGCCTGGACGAGCAGGGGGAGCGCATCCCCCTGACCATTGCGGATTTTGACCGGGAGAGGGGAACCGTTACAATTATATTCCAGGCGGTGGGCCTGACCACCCGGCTGCTGGCCGGACTGGAGGCGGGGAGCGTGATTGCGGACTTCGTGGGTCCCCTGGGTCGCCCCACCGAGCTGCCCCAGGGCGCGCGGCGGGTCTGTATCGTCGGAGGGGGCGTGGGCTGTGCCATCGCCTATCCCCAGGCCAAGTGCTGCAAGGGGCAGGGGATGACGGTAGATGTGATCGCGGGCTTCCGCTCCCGTGATATCGTCATCCTGGAAGAGGAATTCCGGGCGGTCAGCGACCACCTGTATGTCATGACCGACGACGGCAGCTGGGGGGAGCGTGGACTGGTGACGGAAAAGCTCCAATCCCTTATTGCGGCCGGCATCCGCTATGATGCGGTGGTTGCCATCGGCCCCATTCCCATGATGAAATTTGTGTCCAGAACCACGGAGCCCTACGGCATCCCGACCCTGGTATCCCTGAATCCCATCATGATCGACGGCACCGGCATGTGCGGCGGCTGCCGGGTGACGGTGGGGGGCGAGATGAAATTTGCCTGTGTGGACGGACCGGATTTTGACGGCCACCTGGTGGATTTTGACGAGCTGATGAACCGCAACGCCCTCTACCGGGACCGGGAGGCCCGGGAGGTGGAGCGTCACCCGTGCCGCATGGAGCAGATGGCCCGCCGGCTTGCGGAGTTCCAGGGGTAAGGAGGAGCGAAACAATGGCAAACATGAGTGTAAAAAAGGTCCCCATGCCCGTCCAGGACCCTGAGGTGCGCAGCCGAAATTTTCAGGAGGCAGCACTGGGATACACCCCGGAGATGGCCATGGAGGAGGCCCGGCGGTGTTTGGGGTGCAGGCACAGGCCCTGTGTGGGGGGCTGCCCGGTAAACATCCGCATTCCGGAATTTATCGCCAAAGTCGCGGAAGGAGATTTTCAGGGGGCCTATGAGATTATCTCCGACACCAATGCCCTTCCGGGCATCAGCGGCCGGGTCTGTCCCCAGGAGGTCCAGTGCGAGGCCCGCTGTGTCCGGGCTATGAAGGGGGAGCCGGTGGCCATCGGCCGGCTGGAGCGCTTCGTGGCCGACTGGCGCCGGGAGCACGTGAGCGAGACCCCCGTGAGCCCACACCCTAACGGGCACCGGGTGGCGGTGGTGGGGTCCGGCCCTGCCAGCCTCACCTGCGCCAGCGACCTGGCGAAGCTGGGGTATGCGGTAACGGTGTTTGAGGCGTTCCATACGGCGGGAGGCGTGCTGGTCTACGGCATTCCGGAGTTCCGCCTGCCCAAGGCCATTGTCCAGGCGGAGGTGGACAAACTGGTCGCTCTGGGGGTCAGGCTGGAGACCGACATGGTGGTGGGCAGAATCTTCTCGGTGGACGAACTCTTCGAGATGGGGTATGAGGCGGTGTTTATCGGTTCCGGCGCCGGACTGCCCATGTTTATGGGTATTGAGGGGGAGACGCTGGCGGGCGTCTACTCCGCCAACGAATACCTCACCCGCATTAATCTGATGAAGGCCTACCGGGAAGGCTATGACACACCCTTAAAGGATTCCCGGGCGGTGGCGGTGGTAGGGGGCGGCAATGTGGCTATGGACGCCGCCCGCTGTGCCAAGCGCATGGGGGCGGAGCATGTGTATGTGCTCTACCGCCGGGACGAGGAGGAGATGCCCGCCCGGAAGGAGGAGGTCCACCACGCTCAGGAGGAAGGCATTGAGTTTATGCTCCTGACCAACCCGGTGCGCATTCTGGACGACGGCAGCGGCCGGGTGGGGGGTATGGAGTGCGTAAAAATGCGCCTGGCCGCTCCGGACGACAGCGGACGCCGCTCCCCCAGGGTGGTGGAGGGCTCCAACTTCATTATGCAGGTGGACACAGTGGTCATGAGCCTGGGCACCAGCCCCAATCCCCTGATCCGTTCCACTACCCCCGGCCTGGAGGTCAACCGCCGGGGCTGTCTCCAGGTGGACGGAGAGACCATGGCCACCAGCCGTCCCGGTGTATACGCCGGCGGCGACGCGGTCACCGGGGCCGCCACGGTCATACTGGCCATGGGCGCGGGCAAGAGGGCAGCCGAATCCATCCACGCATATATCCAGGCAGGAAAACCGCAGGGCTGATTTCTCAAGGCCTGTTCCGTATCTCAGCGTGTGCGAAGAGATGCGAAACAGGCCTTTTTTCCGCGCCGGGGCACAGGCCGGCGCAGGTTGGGCCCGCAGACCGCCGGCGGCCATATCGACTATATCGACAAAAAAGCGTCCGGCCCGCCGGAGAAACACAGGCTGTTTTTCCTCTTGTATTTTGCGGCGGATGCCTTATAATGAAGCGTCGAGTTTCAGAACCGCATTCGCAAGCGTTGAACGCTGCCTGACCGGGTCCGGCGGGAAAAATCCCGGCCCACTCAGCATCCCCGGCTGTGAATACAGGTTCTCAGGAAAGCGAGGCGCCCTGCATGGTAAAGACAATCACAACCGCGCCCCCTGTCGGGGGGGTGCTCCGCCCAAGGCGGGAGAACAGCATATTGTCCCTCACCTGGCCGATTTTTATTGAGCTGCTGCTCCAGATGCTGGTGGGAAACGCGGACCAGATTATGGTGGGCTGGTACGACCCCAACGGCGTGGGGGCCATCGGAAACGCCAACCAGATCACCAATCTGTTGCTGATTGTGTTTTCTGTGGTGTGTACCGCCGCCACTATTCTCATCTCCCAGTATATCGGGGCCGAGGATACCCGCCGGGTCAACGAGACTTACGCGGTCTCCCTGCTGGCCAACGGGGTGTTCGGTCTGGTCATCGGCGTACTGCTGGCGGCGCTGTGCGGCCCGATTTTCTCCCTGATGCACGTACCTGGGGAGATTTTTGCGGACACCTGCGGGTATATCCGCATCATCAGCGGCGGACTGGTATTCCAGGCGGTTTTTCTGACCTTTACCGCCTTCTTCCGCAGCAGCCAGATGATGAAGGAGAGTATGCTCATCTCCGTCACGGTCAACCTGCTGAACATCGCGGGCAACGCGGTGTTTATCAACGGGGCTTTCGGTCTGCCCGCCCTGGGCGTGGCGGGAGCCGCGCTGTCCAGCGACCTGTCCCGGGGGGCCGGCGTGGTGCTCATCGCCCTGCTCTTCCGCCGCCGGTTTGGGCCGGTGCTCCGGCTGGAACTCCTGCGGCCCTTCCCCTGGGAGCAGCTGCGCCGCCTGCTGCGCATCGGCCTGCCCACCGGCGGAGAATCCCTGTCCTATGACCTGTCCCAAATCTGTATTCAGTCGACCTGTAACCGCTTCGCTCTTTTTGTCATCAATACCCGGGTCTATGCCAATATGTTTGCCATGCTCTCCTATATGTTTGCCTCCGCCATATCCCAGGCGGCCCAAGTGGTGGTGGCCCGGCTTATGGGGGCCGGGAATATCCCGGAGACCGGGCGGCGGGTAAAGCAGACGCTTCTGTCTGCGGTGAGTATTTCGGCGCTGGTCTCCCTGCTGCTGTACCTCTTCTGCCGTCCTATGCTGCGCCTGTTTACGCAGGATGTACAGGTGCTGGACCTGTTCCAGACCATTATGCTCATCGAAATTCCCCTGGAGCTGGGCCGGGCGGTGAATATCGTCATGTGCCGCACCCTCCAGGCCTGCGGAGACATCAAGTTTCCCATTACCATCTGCGTAATCAGCGCCTGGCTCACCGCCGTGGGCGGGGGAATTGTGCTGGCGGTGGTGCTGGAAATGGGGCTGGCGGGGCTGTGGGTCGCCATGGCCTGCGACGAGTGCCTGCGGGCAGGGCTGTTTCTCTGGCGCTGGCACAGCGGGGCCTGGAGCCGGAAGCACCTGCTCTCCATGTGACCGGGGAGCGGCCGCCCCAGACTGTGGAACAACTTCCCCCATGGAAAAGCCTCGCAGAGTTTTGCCGCCCGAGGGCGGCAAAATAAAGTTAAAACTGGTCATTTTCGGGGACATGTGCCCCGAAAATGACACTTCTCGGCCTGCAAGTGTGCCCAAGGGGTGCGCACAGCAGGCCGTGTCCCTTTTGTCGAAAAAGGCCGGAGGCCTTTTTCGACAGGCGCAGAGCGGCCGTCCCAGACGGGGCGGCCGCTCGTTTTATCCGGGCCGGAAAAATCGCCCTTGCGCTTTGTCGGTGGGCGTGCTATACTGTGACTACGTCTATTGTTTTTTTGTCACTAGTACTCCATCAAGTTAGAAATTACAGATTGAATTTGGAGCAGGATTTTTGCAGGGCAAGGCGGAGGACGCCGGTGGGCTGACGCCCGCCAAGGACGAAAACGAAGCCATGCGGAAATCCGGCCCAAAGGCAAATGCAATGTTCTGGCTTGATGGAGTACTAGATGGCGGTTCGATTTCCAAAGACAGAAAGAAAGGATTGCTACTGATGATGGAACAAGTGTATCTCCGCCGCCTCAGCCGGACAGCCCGGTGGCGGCTGCCGCCCAAGGATGCTGCCGACGTCATTGAGGACTATTCCCAGCTGCTGGCCATCGACCCCAGACCCTATGAGACCCAGTGCAGGGATTATGGAACCCCCAAGCACGCCGTGCGCCAGCTGACCGTCCCTGGAGAGTACGCCCGGTGGCTGGCGGTGTTCTTTCTGCTCGCCCTCTGTCCGCTTCTGCCGGTGGTGTGGCTGGGCCTCCAATTCTTCAACATCTGGTTCGCCATTCCCCAGGCGTGCTTTCTGGCGCTGCTGGTCGTAGGGGCGGTCCTGTCCGCGGTGTGGTTCCGGCGGGAGGGGGAACGATATGAGGAGCTGCCCCCGGGATTGGCGCCGCAGCTGCTGCTCCTGCTGATGCTGGGTACCTGTGTGGCGTTTTTGGCCGGCATCTGCTTTTCCCCCGCCCTCCTGGAGCTGGGAACTGCCTACCCGGACCACAGAATTGGGTATGTCATGTACCTGCTGCTGTGCTGCATCTGCGGCTTCTCCGGGCTGGTGGCGCTGGTGAGCCTGGTCCGGGCCCGGCTGGGAGACCGCCGCTGGACGGGCGTGTATGTGCTGGGCCTGACGGTGCTGCTGGTCACGCTGTTCCTGCTGAGCGCGCTCAGCAGTATGACTCTGGACGGCGGCGAGCTCTGGTGGGTGCCCTGCGCCCGGCGGATGGGCATTGCGGCGGCGGCGGGCCTTGTGGGGACGGGGGTGGCTCTGTGCTGAAAAAAGAGCTGCTGGAGCTGTGTCTGCTTCAGCTCCTGACCGCGGAGGACCAGTACGGATATGAGCTGCTGCGCCGTCTTCACGGCGCGTTTCCCGATACCCAGGAGAGCTCCATCTATGCCGTTCTGCGGGGGCTCTACCGGGAAGGCTGTACCGAGCACTACCGGGGAGCGGTCTCCGAGGGGCCGGCCCGGAAGTATTACCGCATCACCCCCGCCGGGCGGGACCGGCACGGCACGCTGCTGGAGCAGTGGCGCGCCCTGCGGCGGGCGGTGGAGGCGCTGGATGTGGACTGACGGTCCCGCCCCGGGTGAGAACAGCGTCTGTGCGCAGGAGCTTTTTGGATTACGAACAAGGACCTCCGCAGCCGGGCAAAAGCCCGCCGGAGACAGAAGGAGGACATTATGGCGGTTCCCCTGACAGAAGAACAGCGGGCGGCGGTCCGCGACCGGGGCGGCGGACTGCTGGTCTCGGCGGCGGCGGGGTCCGGCAAGACCCGGGTGCTGGTGGAGCGCCTGCTCTGCCGGGTGGCAGAGGAGGGCCGGGACATTGACCGTTTCCTGGTGATCACCTATACCAAGGCGGCGGCGGCGGAGCTGCGCTCCCGCATTGTGGACGAGCTCTCCCAGCTGCTGGCGGAGCGCCCCGGGGACAGCCGCCTGCGCCGCCAGGCCACGCTGGTGTACAAGGCGGATATCTCCACCATCCACGCCTTCTGCGCCAAGCTGCTACGGGAGTGCGGGCATCTGCTGGACCTGGACCCGGATTTCCGCCTGTGCGACGAGGGGGAGGCCGGAGTGCTGATGCTCCGGGCCCTCAACGGTGTGATGGACAGGCGGTATGAGGAGCTGACCGAGGACAGCGGCTTTGCCCGGCTGGTGGATACCATGTCCGCCGGGCGGGACGACAGCCGCCTGATGCAGATTGTGCTGGACATCCGGGGCCGGGTGCAGGCACATCCGGACCCGGACGCCTGGCTGTCGGAGCAGGAGAGGGCCTTTCTTCTGCCCGATGGCGCGGAGGCGGAGGACACGCCCTGGGGCCGTCTGCTTCTGGAGGACGCCCGGCGGCAGGCGGACTACTGGGCGGGGCGCATGGCCGGGGCCCTGGAGCTGTGCGCTTTGGACGGCGGGCTGGAGGCCAATTACGGCCCCACTGTCTCCGCTACGGTTCAGGGCCTGCGGGCTTTCTCCCGGGCGGCGGCCGGGGGGTGGGACGCGGCCCGGTCTGCTCTGCCCATCCCGTTTCCTTCGGCGGGACGCAGGGAGATGAGCACCTGCCCGGAGGAGCTGTCCCGGCAGGTGAAGGACCTGCGGAAAACATGCAAAAAGCGCATGGAGAAGCTGGAGGAGTGGTTTGAGGATCCCAGCGCCAGTCTGGTGGAGGACCTGCGGGCGGTATATCCGGCAGTACAGGCTCTTTTTGCCCTGGTGCGGGACTTCGAGGCCGCCTATACCGCCGAAAAGCGCCGCCGGGGAGTGCTGGATTTCTCCGACCTGGAGCATCTGGCAGTCCGCCTGCTGACTGGTCCCGGAGGCGTCCCCACAGAGCTGGCCGAGCAGTGGGCCCAGCGGTATGACGAGGTCATGGTGGATGAGTACCAGGACACCAACGAGGTCCAGAACGCCATTTTTAACGCCCTCTCCCGGCAGGGGCGCCGCCTGTTTATGGTGGGGGACGTAAAGCAGTCGATCTACCGGTTCCGCCTGGCGGACCCCACGATTTTTCTGAAAAAGTACCGCTCCTTTAAACCGTATACCCAGGCGGAGGAGGGAGAGGAGCGACGCGTTGTCCTGTCGAAAAACTTCCGCTCCCGCCCCCAGGTATTGGAGGCGGCCAACGACCTCTTCCGCAGCATCATGTCGGTGGAGTTCGGCGAGATGGACTACACGGCGGAGGAGGCCCTGTACCCCGGGCCTCAGTTTGCCCTGGAGGACGGGGACGGCCTCTATGCGGTGGAGCTCAACGCGCTGGACTGCTCCTCCGGCGGGGAGGATGCGGGGCCGGACAGGGCCGGGCGGGACCTGCTGGAGGCCCGCTTTACCGCCAGGCGGGTGCGGCAGCTGCTGGACGAGGGATTTCCCCTGTCCGACGGAGGGGCGACCCGTCCCGCCAAATGCAGTGACATTGTGCTGCTGCTGCGCTCCCCCGGCACTGTGCTCCACCACTACGCCAAAGCCCTGGGGGAGCTGGACATCCCCTGGGAGGCCGAGGGAGGGGGAGATTTTTTCGCCTCCACCGAGGTATCCGTGGCCCTGTCGCTGCTCCAGATTGTGGACAACCCCCGGCAGGACGTGCCGCTGATCTCCGTTCTGCGCTCCCCGGTGTACGCCTTTTCCGCCGACCGGCTGGCCCAGATCCGGGCCGCCGCCCCCGACGGGGACTTCTATACCGCCGTGGAGCAGGAGGGCGGTCAGGACTGCCGGGACTTTCTGGCGGAGCTGTCCGCCCTGCGCTTTGGGGCCGGGGACAAGAGCTGTCATCAGCTGCTCTGGCATCTCTACGACTCCACCAATCTGCTGGGAGTTTTTGGGGCCATGGACGAGGGAGAGGCCCGGCAGTCCAACCTGCTGACCCTGGCGGAGCTGGCCCGGCAGTTTGAGGGGGCCGGACATAAAGGGCTGTTCGGCTTCCTGTCCTTTCTGGCCCGCCTGCGGGAGAACGGGACAAAGCTGGCCCTGCCCGCCTCCGGCCGGGAGGGGGGCGGCGTGCGCATCATGACCATTCACAAGTCCAAGGGCCTGGAATTTCCCATTGTCTTTCTGTGCGGCCTGTCCCGGCGGCTGAACCGGGAGGACATGAGCCGCCCCATCCTCTTTCATCCCAAGCTGGGGGTGGGACCCAAACGGCTGGATCTGGAGCGGGGAATTGAGTATCCCACCCTGGCGCGGCGGGCGGTGGCCCGGCAGGTGGAATACGATATGATGGCCGAGGAGCTGCGCCTGCTCTATGTGGCCGTTACCCGCGCCAAGGAAAAGCTCATTCTGACCTGTGCCCTCACCGGCGGGGGGAGGGACCTGGAGAAGCTGGCCGGGGACGCGGGCTGCCCTGTGGAGCCCCAGGTGCTGCTGGGCTGTCAGAACGTGGGACAATGGGTGCTGCTGTCCGCACTGGCCCGGCCGGAGGCGTCGGAGCTGCGGGGGGCGGCCGGAGCGGATTTCCTCCGGCTGGCCGGAGGTCTGGGTCCCGCCTGGTCCATCCGCTTTGTGGACGGCAGCCCCTTCGGTCAGCCGCCGGCCCGCCGGACGGAGGCTCCGGCGGGCCGGGTGCTCCAGGCGGAGACTCTGGCGGCCCTGGCGGAGCGCCTGCGCTGGCGCTATCCCCACAGCGGAGATGTGGCGGCCCCCTCTAAACTGACGGCCACACAGCTGAAGGGGCGCGGGCTGGACCAGGAGGCGGCGGAGCAGGCGCCCCCACCCCCCGCCCGGCCCAGAGTTTTCCAGCGGCCCCGCTTTGCCGCGGAGGAATTCGGCCTCACTCCCGCCCAGCGGGGCACTGCCCTGCATCTGGTCATGCAGTACATCGACTTTGCCCGGACCGGCAGCGCCGAAGCTGTCCGGCAGGAGCTCAGCCGGCTGGTAGCGGAGCAGTTCCTGACCCCCCAGCAGGGGGCTGCCGTGCGTCCGGAAAAGATTGCCGCCTTCTTCGCCTCCCCGCTGGGCCGGGAGCTGCTGGCCTCCCCCACCCTGCGGCGGGAGTTCAAGTTTTCCGTGCTGGTCCCCGCGGCGGACTACTACCCGGAGACGGGACCCGGCGAGCAGGTGCTGCTCCAGGGGGTGGTGGACTGCTGCTTTGAAACCCTCCTGGGAATTACGGTGGTGGATTTTAAAACCGACCGGGTTACAAAGGCGTCGGTGGCAAACAGGGCGGCGGCGTACCGTCCCCAGCTGGCCGCCTACAGCCGGGCCCTGGCGGATATTTTGGGGAAACCCGTTGCCCGGCGGGTGCTCTGGTTTTTCGACCTGGACCAGGCGGTGGAGGTCTGACAGGACAGACGATGTCTGCCGCTCAGAGACGTTCCGGCGGCGCAGGCAGGTGACATCTCCGTCAATAAAGCTAGTTTTGTCCCTGGAATTTGTGTATTTTGTCATTGACGGTTTGGCACAAATTTGCTATGCTATACGGGAAGAATGCCTGACGTATCTTGGGGGGAAAACACTATGTATATGAAAGAGGCAGTGGTGAACAACCAGGTGGGCCTGCACGCCAGGCCAGCTACGTTTTTCATCCAGAAAGCCAACGAGTTCAAGAGCTCCATATGGGTGGAGAAGGACGACCGGCGCGTCAACGCGAAGAGCCTGCTGGGGGTTCTGTCCCTGGGCATTGTAAAGGGCACGTCCATCAATCTGATTGCTGACGGCCCCGACGACAAAGAGGCGGTGGAGGCGCTTGTGGAGCTGATCTCCTCCAATTTTGCCGAGTAAGAGACGGCGCCCGGAAGATATCAGAGATTCCGGGCACCGGCCGGAAAAAGCGCCGCAGCCGCGGCGCTTTTTTTGATGTGGTCAGATCAATTGAAAAAACAGCAAAGCCGTTTGGCGGGAATCAAGCCGCCCCTGTTTTCCCCATCGGTCTTTTACCGCTTCTCAAGTGCTTCAACTGTGACAGAAAGCGTGAATTTATGACCTTTGACGAGCTGAAAGAAAAAGCCCGTGCGCTGCCGCTGAAGCCGGGCGTCTATATCATGCAGGACGCCAGGAACGAGGTTATCTACGTGGGCAAGGCCAAGGCGCTGAAAAACCGGGTGAGCCAGTATTTTGCGAATCTGGCTTCGCACACCGAAAAGACCCGGGCCATGGTGAGCCAGATCCACCACTTCGATGTAATTGTGGCTGATTCGGAATTTGAGGCCCTGGTGCTGGAGAATTCCCTCATCAAACGCCACCAGCCCCGGTACAACATTCTGCTGAAGGACGACAAGGGCTACCCCTATATCCGCCTGACCGTAAAGGAGGACTACCCGAAATTCTCCCTGGCCAACCGCGCCGCGGAGGACGGAGCCCGGTATTTCGGCCCCTACGGGAGCCGGGGGGCCACCCAGAATATCATTGACGCCCTGCGCATGGCCCTGAAGCTGCCCTCCTGCGGCAAGAAATTCCCCCGGGATATCGGGAAGGAGCGGCCCTGTCTGAATTACCACATGGGCCAGTGCGACGGATACTGCCGCCCGGACATGGACCAGGACCGCTACCGGGAGTCTATCGACCAGGCCGTCCGCCTGCTGGAGGGAAAATTCCAGGAGGTGGGGGAGGAGCTCCAGGCGGAGATGGAACAGGCGGCGGCGGAGCTGCGCTTTGAAAAAGCCGCCGGGCTCCGGGACCGCTACCGGGCTATTGAGCTGCTGGGCAAGCGCCAGAAGGTGGTGGCCGGCAGTCTGGCGGACACCGATGTGGTGGGCTTCCACCGGGGAGAGGCCACCCGGAGCTGCTTTGTGGTGCTTCACTACGTGGAGGGAGAGCTGGCCGCCAAGGATTGGGACCTGATCGACACCCCCATGGAGGAGGACACGGCGGATATCCTCTCCGCCCTGGTACGGCAGTACTACGGCGGGCGGGGGCACCTGCCCCGGCAGATTCTGCTCCCCTGTGAGCTGGAGGACGAGGTTCCCCTGACCCGGATGCTCTCCGAGGGGGCGGGCAGGCGGGTAAATCTGCTCACGCCCCAGCGGGGGGCCAAAATGGACCTGATACGCCTGGCCAACAAGAACGCCGTGGAGGAGGTGGAGCGCTGGACCAGCCGGGAGGAGCGGCAGAGCAAGCTGCTGGAGCTGCTGGGCCGCATGCTGGACCTGGAGGGGCCGCCCCGCCGGATGGAATCCTACGATATTTCCAACCAGGGGGCCGACGACATCGTGGCCTCCATGGTGGTCTATGTGAACGCCAGGCCCCTGAAACGGGACTACCGGCACTTTAAGCTGAAGGGCATGGACGGCCCCGACGATTACGCCTCCATGGAGCAGGTGCTGACCCGGCGGTTTAAGCGCTACCTGGAGGGAGACGAAAAATTTTCTGAAAAGCCCGACCTGCTGCTCATCGACGGCGGGGAAAACCACGCCAAAGTTGCGGTGCGGGTGCTGGAGGCCCTGGGGCTGGACATCCCGGTATTCGGCATGGTGAAGGATGACCGCCACCGGACCCGGGCCCTGGTGACGCCCGACGGCCGGGAGATCGGCATCCAGGGCAACCAGGCGGTTTTTTCCCTGATCGGCCAGATTCAGGAGGAGACCCACCGCTTCGCCATCGAATTCCACCGCCAGCAGCAGAATCAGCGGGTCAAGGGCTCGGTGCTGGATAAGATTCCCGGCGTGGGTGAGAAGCGCCGGGCCGAGCTGCTGAAACACTTCAAAAGCGTAAAACAGATCAAGGCGGCGTCCTTCGCGGAGCTGAACGCCGTGGTGCCTAAAAACACCGCCCAAGCGGTTTTTGACTATTTCCACGGGGGGGAGGCGGAGACATGAGGCGGGCAGCAGCCATCGCTGCCGTTCTGCTGGCACTGTGCGGCTGCGCGGGGCGGGCGCCGGGCAAAGAGACCGGCTCGCCGGCTGCGGCGCCCCCTGTCACCGTGGGGCAGGCGGTTCAGGCGGTGGTGGACAGTCAGGAGGATCTGGCGGGGATGTCCCTGCTGCCGGAAGAGGACCGGGACTTTTATCTGACGGAGCGCTATGGCCTGGAAGAGAAGCGCTGGACCGAAGGGGCGGTCTGCGCCGCCTCCGGCGTAGACGCCCGGGAAATTGCGGTAGTGCGGCTGTCTGCCCCGGAGGACAGAGAGGCCGTTCTGTCTGCCCTGGAGAGCTACCGCCAGACCCGGCTGGGGGATTTTTTCGGCTACGCCCCGGACCAGGCCGCGCTGGTGGAGGGAGGAGGCATCGTCTGTGTAGAGGGATGCGCGGCCCTGCTGATCTGTGGAGACCCGGGGTCCGCGGAGGAGGTTTTAACCGCCTGTCTGTCGGGGGAGCTCCCTGCGGAGCCGGGGTTTGCCGCATCTCCCCAGCCGACCGCGGACACTCCCGCAGACACGCCGCCCCTTACAACTGCGGCGGAGCCTGGAGATATGCCGCCGGCCCCTGCGGACACACCGCCCGCCACAATACAGCCGCCTGCTTTCACCGGGACGCCGGGAGTGACAGCCTCCCCCGCTGAAACGGCCGCGCCGCCTGTTCCAACATCTGCCCCAACAGCCCAGCTGCTGAATCCGGACCTGGATATCAGCGGTTTTCCCCCGTTTCATCCGCCCAACGAGTTTGACATGAGCCTCTATGACACCACGGCAGTCCGGACGGCCTATACCTCCGGCGGCGGGGGCGGTCTCAGTGAAAAGGACGCCGCCATTCTGGACAAATGCAGGGAGGTTCTGGCGGAGTGTATCACCCCGGAGATGAGCGATTTTGAAAAGGAGCTGGCGCTTCACGACTGGCTGGTGTCCAACTGTGCCTATGATCAGCAGGTTCACGATGTCCGCACACCCAGGGGACTGCCGGACAATACCAATCCCTACGGGCCGCTGGTGGGAGGTTACGGTATCTGCCTGGGCTACGCCGCCGCGTTCCAGCTGCTGATGGACCTGGCCGATGTGGAGTGCATCACTGTGGTGGGGGCCTCTTCCGACTCCACCAGCGACCACGCTTGGAATATGGTGCGTCTGGACGGGGAATGGTACTGCGTAGACCCCACCTGGGACGACCCCGTTGGGGACCTGTCCTGGGCCTCCCCCCACGCCATCTGCCGTGTCACCCACCGCTACTTTAATGTGACCAGCGACTATATGCGGGAAACCGGGCATCAATGGGACTATTTGAATGTGCCGGAGACTGCCGCCACGCGCTTTTTCTGGAACGGTTCGGGGGCGCTGCCCTCTTGACCCTGCCCTTTTGCCTGCTTATCTGAGACTGGGGACTCCTTCCCGTGGACCCATCCCCGGACTGTTTTATCTCGGCCTGCCGCCCCTTGGATTCACTGCTCAATTCAGAAAGGAAGGATATCATGCGCGTTATCACCGGACTGGCCCGGGGCCGGAAGCTGAAGGAGCTGCCCGGCCTGGAGACCCGGCCTACCACGGACAAGGTCAAGGAATCCATGTTCAATATCGTCCAATTCGATGTGGAAGGCCGCCGAGTGTTGGACCTGTTCGGCGGAACCGGACAGCTGGGAATTGAGGCCCTGTCCCGCGGCGCGGAGCACGCGACCTTTGTCGACCAGTCCAAAGCCGCGGCGGGGCTTATCCGGGAGAATGCGGCCCACTGCGGGTTTGCGGACCGGGCGCGGGTGGTCCAGGGGGACTGTCTGGCCTTCCTCAGCGGGTGCCGGGAGAAATTCGGACTGGCCTTCCTGGACCCGCCCTATGAGAGCGGCCTGCTGGAAAAATGCCTGGAAACCATCGCCGCAATTGACATTATGGCTGGAAATGGTATAATAGTATGCGAAAGCGCGGCCGACCGCGTGCTGCCGGAGCTGCCTGCCCCCTATGGGAAGGGCCGGGAGTACCGCTACGGCAGGATTAAGATCACCCTGTACCGCCGGGCCGTATAGCGGCGGGAGCAGGCAAGGATGTGAAGTCCGGTGAAAACCGCCATCTACCCCGGGAGCTTCGATCCCATCACGCTGGGACACCTGAACATCATCAAGCGGGCGGCGGTATGCTTTGACCGGCTGATTGTCTGTGTGATGGTCAATTCAAACAAGGTCAATTCCGGCCTGTTTCTGCCGGAGGAGCGGGTGGAGCTGATCCGGCGGGTGGTGGCCAAGCTGCCCAACGTAGAGGTAGACTGTTCGGCCACCCTTCTGGCGGAGTACGCCCGGCAGAAACGCGCCTGCACCCTGGTGAAGGGTCTGCGGGCGGTGTCCGACTATGAGAACGAGCTCCAGATGGCTCTGATCAACCGCAAGCTCAACCCCAGGCTGGAGACCATGTTTCTCCCCTCCAGCGCGAAATATACCTATGTGAGCTCCAGTGTCGTAAAAGAGATGGCCCGCTACGGAGCCGACCTGAGCGACTTTCTGCCCCGGGAGATCATCGCCGACGTGAATGAAAAAATGAACAGCAGGAGGGACCGCTGATGGCTACCGGTGTGGAGGAATTATTGGACATGCTCTTCGATATGATCGACGAGGCCAAAGGTATGCCCCTGACCAGCGATAAGTGCATCATTGAGCGGGACAAGGCGCTGGACCTGCTGGATGAAATTCGGGGGCAGTTCCCCATGGAGCTGGCCGAGGCCAAAAAGCTGGTTGCCGCGCGGACGGAGTATATCGCCTCCGCCAAGCGGGAGGGAGAACTGATCCGCAAGCAGGCGGAGGACCAGGCCCGGCAGATTCTGGCCCAGGACGAGCTGCTGGCCCAGGCCAAGCAGAAGGGCAGCGAGATTCTCCGGACCGCTGAGGAGCGCAGCCGGGAGCTGCGCCGGGCGGCCAACGAATACTGCGAGGATGCCCTGCGCCGCACGGAGGAGGCAGTCAGCGAGGCATACGACGAAATTAAAAAGTCTCGCTCCCGCTTCCGGGCTCTGGCGGGGAGCTCCGGACAGGGCGGCCGTCTGCCCTTCAACGCGGCGGAAGAGTAGCGCGTATCCCGGTTGCAAATAGAGAACAGACAGGTGACATATATGCCTGTCGAAAAAGGCCGGAGGCCTTTTTCGACAAAAGGGATGCGGCCTGCTGCGCGCACCTTTTGGGCACACTTGCAGGCCGAGAGGTGTCATTTTCGAGGCACATGTCCCCGAAAATGACCAATTTTGACTTTATTTTGCCGCCTTCGGGCGGCAAAACTCTGCGAGGCCTTCCCGCGGGGGAAGTTTTTCGACAGTATGGCATGCCCCGCCGGAAGGCGGGGCATGCCGTTTTGACGGGGGTATCACGGCGGCGGGTAGTCGAAGCGTTTAAGCTGCATGAAAGGGGAAGGGGCGAATTCATATGGCAAAAATCATCACTGTGATGAATTTTAAGGGCGGTGTGGGAAAGACTACGATATCGATGAATTTGGGATATGCGCTGAGCGGCGATAGAAAGGTTTTAATGCTGGACCTGGACCCGCAGTTTAACCTCACGCAGTATTTATTGGGATATTCCAAGTATCAAAAGATTTTAAGCCGCGGAGACCCGACGATATGCGAATTGTTTGAGGAAGGTAATTTTAATATACCGATTCGGCCCATGGAGGATTATATTGTCGGGGTGCCGGGGTGTAAAAACCTCCATGTAGTCTGCGCAAAATTAGAGCTGTACAGGACCATGCAGACGGCCACAAATGCAAACAATATTTTGAAGAACAAGCTGTCGGCTGTTGAAGGCAGCTATGACGTCATCATCCTGGATTGTCCGCCCACCATGTCCGTTATATCGGAGGCCGCGTTTTTTGTCAGCGACTATGTTTTGATTCCGATTATGCCGGAGTATTTATGCACCATTGGCCTGCCGCTGCTGTATCAGTCTATTTCGGAATACAACATGCGGAATCCCCGGCAGCAGGTGCAGATTCTGGGAGCGGTCATCAACGGAGAAGACGGCTACCGTCCGGAGGGTTACGATGCGATAGACGATATTAAAGACTGGTGCACGGGCAGGGATATTCCGCTGTTTCAATCCAGAATTTTATACTCGAGGTCATATCCAAAGGGAGCGAGAATGCAGACTCCCATATCCCAAACGCCTTATGCGAGATGGTATACGGTCGATAATTTCAACACATTTGTCAGAGAATTTAGACAGAAGGCAGGTGTCTGACGATGAACTCTAAAAAAGAGCAGGAGCTGTTGAGAGATATTCTGCCTGTTTTGCTGAGATATGATTTCGCTACCATTGAAAACTGTATTGATTACTTGGTGGAGAATAAACAACAGCTGACCGGCTTCCTTGCCTTTGTCAACGGAGGGAAAGCTGAAATGCAAAACAGCAGAAACAGGCATGCGATTGACGATGTTTTGCTCACGGCGGAAGGGGAAAAAAGTGCGGTTATAAGGCGCATATATAAGTATTTGTCCGGCAAGCGTTTCACTTATGAACAGATATACCGTATGAGCGCCCAATATTTTGAAGAAAAGCCGGTTTCAATTCATTTGGAGGCGGGCAGCAAGGGGGAGCTCTTGCTGGCTCTGGCGCATGAGCTCGCAAACCTGCCGATAGAAGAGGTCAATGGATTTGAATATTCTATCCAGGGCCGCAAAAAAGCGGAAAGTGAAAATACATTGGAGAATTGGAGCAAGGTAATTGTAAAAGAATAGGTTCGACGGCATGCTTTGCGTTATGCAGATTGGCCCCTGCGCTGTCCGGGGCGGGCAAAAAGAGGCCGGGACATAATCGCAGATAAATTCCATAAACTGTATGCGGGAAGATGTGGAACGTCCACGTCTTCCCGTCAGCTTATCGAAAAAGGCCAAAGGCCTTTTTCGACAAAGGGGATACGGCCTGCCGCGCGCACCCTTTGGGCACACTTGCAGGCCGAGCAGTGTCATTTCCGAGGCACATGTCCTCGGAAATGACCGATTCTGACTTTATTTTGCCGCCCTCGGGCGGCAAAACTCTGCGAGGCTTTCCCGTGGGGGAAGTTTTTCGACAGCCTGGCGGGAAGATGTGGAACATCCACGTCTTCCCGTTTCTAAACTGATGAGTATACAAAATGCACAAAAAATATGGAATTTTTTTCTATTGACGCGGGCCCCCTTTAGACACCGCCCCGGCTTGTGTATGGAGAAAAACCGGCAAACGCCTTGGCTTCCGGACCCTGTGTGAAAATGATATGGCTGTTTTGACCAAAAATCCGGCGCAAAGCGGGGCGGAGGACGATATTTTTGACTTGATATTTTTGGTATCTTGAAGTATTATTTACCTGTAGCCATGTACCCATTTTCAGCTTTGCCGGGATATACGCGGGGCTCCGGCGGACCCCGGGACGTCACAGGCAGCAGCTGGAGGATGCCGAAGTGGGAAAGGGAGTGAGAACAAATGTCTCTTGAGGCAATCAAGCAGGTGACGCAGGCGGAGGAGGAAAACCGCGCGAAAAAGGCCGAAGCCCAGGCGGAAGCCAAGCGCCTGGTGGCTGAGGCGGAACGGGCGGGCCGCGCCAGCCTGGAGGAGGCCCGCGCCCAGGCAGAGGCCCAGGTCCGCGGATTCCTGAAGGAGGCGGAGGAGCGGGCGGCCCGGCACACCGAGCAGGTGCTGGACCAGGCCAGAGCCTCCTGCGCCGCCCTCCAGGAGCAGGCCGGGAAGCGTCTGGACCAGGCCGCTCAAAGCATCGTGAGAAGGGTTGTGAATAGCTGATGTCCATCGTCAAGATGAAGCGGCTGCGGCTGATCGGCATGCGCGACCAGCGGGAAGAGCTGCTGCGGCTGCTTCAGCACATGGGCTGCGTGGAGGTCAGCGAGCCGGAGGACCGGCGGGAGGACCCGGAGTGGGCCTCGCTTACCCGGCCGGACCCGGCGCCGCTGAACCGGGCCAGGGATGCCAGAAGCAGTACGGAGGCCGCCCTGAATACCCTGAAAAAATACGCGCCCAAGGAAAAGACCTCTCTGCTGAAGGCCCGGCCCACAGTTACTGAGGGCCAGCTTTTTGACGACGGGGCCTATGAATCCGCTCTGGCCGATGCCGCCGCCCTCAACGATCTGGAGCGGAAAATCGCCTCTCTGTACGCCGAGCAGAACAAGCTGCGCACCCAAAAGCTCTCTCTGGCCCCCTGGCTGGAGTTGGATATCCCCTTGGAGACCGCCTCCACCAGCCAGGTATCAGTGAGCTTTGGGGCGGTGGCCGCCGGAGTAGACCTGGACGCGCTGGAGGCCGCCCTCCTGTCAGCGGCGGGCGAGCTGTGCCAGGTTCTGCGGGCGGGCAGCGACCCGGAGCTCCAGTATTTTGCCTTCCTCTGCCACAAGAGCCAGGAGGAGGCCTGCCAGGAGGTTTTGAAGGAGTACGGCTTTGCCCGCTCCTCTCTGCGGGGCTGGACCGGTACGGCGGCGGAAAACGACCGCCGGCTGGACGTGCGCCTGGCCGAGGTGGGGAAGGAGCTGGAGGCCGCTATGGACCAGGCGGCGGGGTACGGTCCCAAGCGGGCCGCGCTGGAGCTGTGCCTGGACCGGACAGACCAGGAGATTGCCAGGGAAGAGGCCCGATGCCGCCTGCTGGACATGGAGACGGCCTTTTTCCTGGAGGGCTGGGTGCCGGTTCCCGATGAAAAAGCCCTGCTGGACGGGCTGGCCAGGTTCGACTGCTGCTGGGAGACGGAGGACCCGGCGGAGGAGGATTACCCCTCCGTGCCGGTGAAGCTGAAAAACAATGCCTTCACCCGGCCGCTGAATATGGTCACTGACATGTACTCCCTCCCCGCCTATGGAGGCGTGGACCCCAACCCCCTGATGGCCCCCTTCTTCATCCTCTTCTACGGGATGATGCTGGCGGACATGGGGTATGGTCTCATCATGATCATCGTCTCCCTGGTGGTCATGAAGATGCGCAAGCCCAACGGAGACACCACCCGGCACATGTTCCCCCTGATGGGACTCTGCGGCGTGAGCACCTTCCTGTGGGGGGCCGCTACCGGGGGCTTTTTCGGCGATTTCCTTACCCAACTGGTGGCCCTGACCACCGGCGGCACCTTTGCCCTGCCCGCCCTGTTCTCCCCGGTGGACGACGCCCTGCCGGTGCTGGTGGGCTCTCTGGTGCTGGGTGTGATACAGATTTTCACCGGTATGGCTGTGAACATCTACCGGAAGGTCAAGCGGGGCGAGGTTATGGACGCCGTCTGCGGTGAGGTGGCCTGGTATGTCATCTTCCTGCTGGTGGGCGGCGGTATTGCCCTGGGCATGACCGGTCCCGCCCTGATCGCCGCCCTGGTGGTGATTGTCCTCACCCAGGGGTATGGCAAGCAGGGCATCGGCGGCAAGATTATGGGCATCGGCGGCTCGCTGTACAACAACATTACCGGGTATTTCAGCGACATTTTGTCCTACTCCCGCCTGATGGCCCTGATGCTGGCCGGCGCGGTGGTGGCCCAGGTGTTCAACACCCTGGGGGCCCTCACCGGAAATGTGTTTTTCTTCCTGATCATCGCCTTTATCGGCAACGCGCTGAATTTCGCCCTGAACATTCTGGGCTGCTACGTGCATGACATGCGCCTGCAGTGCCTGGAGTATTTCGGGCGGTTCTATGAGGACGGCGGAACGGCCTTCCGCCCCCTGAATATCCGCACCCGTTCGGTAGATATCGTAAAAGAATAAAGGAGGAACATCATCATGAGTTTTCTGGAGAGTTTTGGCGGATTGGCGCTGGCGCTGCTGGGCGCCGGTCTGGCGGTAGGACTGAGCTGCGTAGGCTCGGCCAAGGGCACCGGCATCGCTGGCGAGGCCGGCACCGGCCTTCTGTGCGAGGACCCCTCGAAATCCGGTAAGGTCATGGTTTTGCAGCTGCTCCCCGGCACCCAGGGTCTGTACGGCATGGCCGTATTCTTCGTGGCCCTCATCCGCATGGGCTTTATGGGCAACGCCGCCGCTGTGGGCGCGTCCATGAGCGTTCAGCTGGGTATGCAGTTCTTCGCCGCCTGCATGCCCATGGCGCTGGGCGGCCTGCTGTCCGCCATCGCCCAGGGCCGCGTGGCCGCCGGCTCCATCAATATCCTGGCCAAGAAGCCCGACGACTGGTCCAAGGGCCTGATCCTGTGCGGCATTGTAGAGTTCTACGCCATCCTGTCCCTGCTGTGCTCCATGATCATGCTCTTCTCCCTGGGGTAAGCAGCGATGAACGGAATCGAAAAGATCACCGGACGCATCGCGTCTGACGCGGCCCAGGAGATCGAGGCCCTGAGGTCCGAGGCCCGCCGGCAGGCCGATGAGATTGCCGCCCGGTACGCGGACCAGGCCAAGCGGGAATGCGAAGAGCTCCTGGAGCGGGGCCGCCGCAGCGCCGAAGAGCGGGTGGAGCGGCTGGCCAGCGTCGCTCAGCTGGAGGCCCGCAAGCTGGAGCTGGCCGCCAAGCAGGAGATGCTGGCCCAGGCCTATGACAAGGCGCTGGAGCAGCTGTTGAACCTGCCCGACAAGGAGTACACAGCCCTGCTGTCCGACCTGGCGGTAAAAGCCTCCTCCACCGGGCGGGAAGCGGTTATCTTATCTCAGAAGGACCGCACCCGCTTTGGCAAACAGGTAGTCACCCAGGCCAACGAGAAGCTGGGAGACGGCAGGCTTACCCTCTCCGGGGAGACCCGCGCCATTCAGGGCGGGCTGGTTCTCAGCGACGGGGACGTGGAGGTCAACTGTACCTTTGAGACCCTGGTGCGTCTCCAGCGGGGAGAGCTGGACCGGGAGCTCTCCAAGCTCCTGTTCGGCGAATAGCGCGCGCTCCTGACCGAAGGAGGCATTGTTTTGAGTAAAGTCAAAGATACCGACTATCTGAGCATATCCACCCGTATCCGGGCCATGGAAAATCGCCTGCTGACCCGGGAGCGGATGGAGCGGATGCTGGAGGCCCGGTCCGGTGAGGACGCCGCCAAGATTTTGTCTGAGTGCGGCTACGGGGAGCTGAGCGCCCTGTCCCACGCCGCCCTGGACGAGGTCCTGTCCCAGGCCAGGAGCGCCCTCTACCAGGAGCTGAAGAGCGCGGCGCCCGACCCCCGGGTGGTGGAGGTTTTCCAGCTGAAATACGATTACCACAACGCCAAGGTTCTGCTGAAGGCCCACGCCATGGAGACCGACGGAACCCGGCTGCTGATGGAGGGCGGGCGCTACGCGCCCCACGCGCTGAAGGAAGCCTTCCAGCGGGACGACCTGCGGGACTGCTCTGAAACGTTCCGCCAGGCCGTAACTCAGGCCAGGGAGCTGCTCAGCGCCGGGGGAGACCCCCAGCTGGCTGATTTCGTGCTGGACCGGGCCTATTTTGCGGAGATGCGCGGCGCGGCGGAGGAGACGGAAAGCGCCTTCCTCCAGGGCTATGTGGCCCTGCTCATCGACGCTACCAATCTGCGCTCCGCGGTCCGGGCGGGCCGTATGGGAAAAGGGGCGGAGTTCCTCCATCAGGTGCTCCTCCCCGGCGGAACGGTGGACCCCCAGACGCTGGCCTCCGGCAAGAGCGGCGATTTGGCCAACCTCTTCCGGGCAGGTCCTCTGGGGGAGGCCGCCGCCCTGGGCGCGGCTCTGAGCACCCCCGGCAGCGGGGAGCTCACCGGCTTTGAGCGGGCCTGTGACGACGCACTGACGGCCTACCTGACCCAGGCCCGCCGGATTCCCTTCGGGGAGCAGGCGGTTATTGGCTATTTGTACGCGCGGGAGAGTGAGTTCACCGCCATTCGCACCATTTTGTCCGGCCGCATGGCCGGTCTGGACGCGGAAACCATCCGGGAAAGGCTGCGTGAGGCCTATGTCTAATACCGAACGTTACAGAATCGCGGTTTTGGGGGACAAGGACAGCGTGCTGGGGTTTAAAGCTCTGGGGCTGGACGTGTTTCCCGCCGAGACTGTGGAGGAGGCCCGCAGGACCCTCCATACCCTGGCCAGAGGGAACTACGCGGTGATCTACCTCACCGAGCAGTACGCCGCCGGCATGGAGGCCGACGTAGCCCGATACAAGGACGAGCTGACCCCTGCCGTCATCCTGATTCCCGGCAAGGACGGCTCCCTGGGCATCGGCATGGCCAATGTCAAGAGCGCGGTGGAGCGGGCTGTGGGCGCGGACATCCTCTAGGCCGTGTTTGAAAAATTTCAACATGCCCAGGCGGACTGAGTTTATTTCCGCCGCAGAACCGTCAGCTCTCCACGGTGTTTTATGGGGAAAGGAGCGGATTTACGGTGATCAATCCATCCAGCCTGCAGCAGCAGAAGATGAATACGGAGCTTATCACCGGCGAGACCCAGCCCTATCTGAGCCGCGGTGAGCGGAGGGCCCTGCGGGAGGCGGAGAAGGCGGAGGCCGCGTTCCGCGCCTCAGGGCTATGAGCCGTCCTCCTTTTGGGGCCGGCTGGCAAAGCGTTTGAAGAAGCAAAACCAACCTAAGAAAGAAGGTTGAAAACTTGAGCGGAAAGATCGTCAAAGTTTCAGGACCCCTGGTGGTGGCCACCGGACTGAAAGACGCGAATATGGCTGACGTGGTCCGCGTGGGTGAGCAGCGCCTGATTGGTGAGATTCTCACCATGAACGGCGACGCCGCCTCCATCCAGGTATATGAGGAGACCTCCGGCCTGGGCCCCGGCGCGGTGGTGGAGACCACCGGCGCCCCCCTGTCCGTGGAGCTGGGCCCCGGCATTATTGAGAATATCTACGACGGTATCCAGCGCCCCCTGGAGGAGATCATGAAGAAAACCGGCGGCAACAACCTGCCCAGAGGCGTGGAGGTGCCCGCCGTAGACCACGAAAAGAAGTGGGAGTTCAACGCCGTGGCCAAGCCCGGCGACAAAGTCACCGGCGGCGACATTCTGGGCACCGTTCAGGAGACCAGCGTGGTGCTCCACAAGATTATGGTGCCCCCCGCGCTCAGCGGCACCATCGAGTCCATCCAGTCCGGCTCCTTTACCGTGCTGGACACCGTGGCCGTGCTGGTGGACGCCAAGGGGGAGAAGCACAAGCTCACCATGGTGCAGAAGTGGCCCGTCCGTGTGGGCCGCCCCTATAAGCACAAATACCCGCCCCGCACCCCCCTGCTCTCCGGACAGCGGATTGTGGACGCCATGTTCCCCGTGGCTAAGGGCGGCACCGCCGCCATCCCTGGTCCGTTCGGCTCCGGCAAGACGGTGATGCAGCACCAGATGGCCAAGTGGTCCGACGTGGATATCGTAATCTATATCGGCTGCGGCGAGCGGGGCAATGAGATGACCGACGTGCTCCGGGAGTTCCCCGAGCTGGTGGACCCCCGCACCGGGGAGTCCCTGATGAAACGGACGGTGCTGATTGCCAACACTTCTGACATGCCCGTGGCCGCCCGCGAAGCGTCCATCTACACCGGTATCACCATTGCCGAGTATTTCCGGGACATGGGCTATGACGTGGCTGTTATTGCCGACTCCACCTCCCGCTGGGCCGAGGCCCTGCGCGAGATGTCCGGCCGTCTGGAGGAGATGCCCGGCGAAGAGGGCTATCCGGCCTATCTGTCCTCCCGCCTGGCCCAGTTCTACGAGCGGGCCGGCATGGTGGAGTGCCTGGGCTCCGACGAGGAGCGCCGGGGCTCCCTGACCGCCATCGGCGCGGTCTCCCCGCCGGGCGGCGACCTGTCCGAACCCGTAAGCCAGGCCACCATGCGGATTGTCAAGGTGTTCTGGGCCCTGGATGCGTCCCTGGCCTACCGCCGCCATTTCCCCGCCATTAACTGGCTCAGCTCTCACTCCCTGTACCTGGATACCCTGAAGCCCTGGTACGACGAGCACCTGGGCAAGCAGTTCATGCTCAACCGCGACAAGTCCATGAGCATCCTCCAGGAGGAGTCCAGCCTTAACGAGATTGTCCAGCTGGTGGGCAAGGACTCCCTGTCCCCCGGCGACCAGCTGACCCTGGAGACCGCCAAGATGCTGCGGGAGGACTTCCTCCAGCAGAACGGCTTTATGGAGGTGGACTGGTACTCCAGCT
>CANDFO010000031.1 GCA_947384055.1 uncultured Flavonifractor sp. | reverse complement strand
TGGTGACGATGACCTCCTTCTCCACCTTGCAGCCCAGCTCCTCGGCGATGATGGCGGCGGTGTCAAAGTCGATGATATCGCCCATGGAGGCCATAACCCCGTTCTTCATCAGGGTCTTGACCACCTCCGCCCCGGTCTTTTTCATGCGCTGGGCCAGCTCGCCCACGCCGATCTCGTCGGGGATTTTCACCACCAGGGGCGTCTTCTTGGCGATCTCCGCCTGGAGGCGGCGGAGCTTCTCCTGCTCCTCCTGACGGCGCTTGCTGCCCTGGAAACCGCCCCGGCGCTGATTGCGGCCTTGGAACTTCTGCTTGCCCGCCTGCATCTGGGTGGTCTTTCCGGCGGCCAGCTCCTCCAGCCGCTGGTCGTACTTTTCCAGATTGACGCTCCCGCCCTTGCGGGTGTCCACCACCTTTTTCTCGGGAATCCGGCTGGTGGGACGGGCGGGCTGCTGAACCTGGGGCTGGGATTGATTCTGGGGTTTGCCCTGGGGCTGCTGGTTCTGCCCGCCCTTGGCCGGGGCGGAGGGCTGTCCGCCGGGCCTGCCGCTCCCTTTGGGAGCATTCTGACCGTGGCCGCCGCCCTTGCCGCCCTGAGAGGGGGCGCTCTTGGCCGGGGCCTCTTTGGGGGCGTCCTTGGGTTCCCGGCTCTCCTTGGCCTCCGCCTTGGGCGCGGGGGCCTTGGGCTCCCGGTAGACGTCGGCGTAGATGCTCTCGATGCTCTCCACCTGATTGCTCTGGGTGAGACTCTCAAAAATCAGCGACAGCTCCCGGTCGTCCAGAGCCTGCATATGGTTCTTGGGCGTGGTCGCGTACTTGGTGAGAATATCGGTGATCACCTTGGAATTCTTTTTAAAATCCTTGGCCACCTCATGAACTCGATATTTGTTCAGCAAAAAAGCCACCTCCACTGGCGGGCCTGCGCCAATTAGAAAACACAGCGGAGCGCTGTCCTTTCTAATTGGTGCAAGCCGGATTTCTCTTTTCTCATGCTTGCCGCTGTTTTCATGGCGCTTTCTTCTTGACGGAGACAATACCCTTGGGACCGGGGCGCTTGGGCGCTGTGCCGCCCCGTTTGTCCGGCGGGCGGACGTCCTTCTTTCGGGTGGGACGCTTCGTACCCCGGTCTGTGGGGGGCTCCGCAGGCGGCGGAGCCCAGGGCTTGCGCCTGCCCCGCTGGAGCTTCTTCTCATGGGCCCGCTGTTCCTTCTGGCGCTGAAGAATGCGCTGGGCCCGGACGGAGAGGTCCTGCGCAGTGGGGCCGTAGGCGGCGGGGTTGGAGGCAGCCAGCTTTTCCGCCAGTGACGAAGCAAGACCCGCGTCGGTCAGGGCCAGCATCGCGCAGGCGCTCCGCCCCACGGCGCCCCCCAGCTCCCCCTTGGCGTAGGGAACCCGCAGCCAGGGAATGTCTCCCCCCTGCCGGGCGAAATGGGCGGCCCGGCGGACGCTGTTGTCCGCCGCGTCCCCGGCCACTACGATCAGCCGGGCCTGACGGCTCCGGGCAGCGGCCCCTACGGGCTCCTCCCCTATCTCCAGGCGTCCCGCTTTTCGGGCGATACCCAGCAGATGCAGTACGCTATCCATCTGGTCCCTCCTCCATCTGCGCTTCCAAAGCCTCATAGACCCCATCGGGCATGGGGGCGGAAAAGGCCCGCTCCAGCGCCCGGGCTTTCCGGGCCCGCTTCAGGCACTCCGCCCGGGGACACACATAGGCCCCGCGGCCGGGCTTTTTCCCCTTGAAATCCAGGGAGACCTGACCTTCCGGGGATTTGACCACCCGGATGAGCTCTTTTTTGGGCTTCATCTCCCGGCAGCCCACACACTGGCGCAGGGGTATTTTCTTCGGCATGGCAGGGCCTCCCTTCTATCATCCTGCGGCCCGGCGGAGCATCCCGCCCGGACCGATTTCGATTCAGAAACTCAAGCCTCCGGCTCTTCCAGAGCGGGCTCCAGAGCGTCAGGGGCGGTTCCAGCCGCTTCCCCGTCCTCCGGAAGCAGCTTTGTGTCCTCTTCCGGCTCCGCCTCGGGCTCCGGGGAGGAGGCGGGCTTAATGTCAATTTTCCAGCCGGTGAGCTTGGCGGCAAGCCGGGCGTTCTGCCCCTCCTTGCCGATGGCCAGAGAGAGCTGGTCGTCGGGAACCACGACCCGGCAGGTTTTGGTCTCGCTGTGCGTGGAGACGCTGAGCACATCTGCCGGAGACAGGGCGGCGGCAATGTAGACGGCGGGGTCCTCAGACCACTTGACGATGTCTACCTTCTCGCCCTTGAGCTCCTCCACAATGTTGTTGACCCGCTGCCCCCTGGGGCCCACGCAGGCTCCGATGGGGTCCACATTCTCGTCGGCGGACCATACCGCCAGCTTGGTGCGGCTCCCGGCTTCCCGGGCGATGGACTTGACTTCCACGGTGCCGTCGTAGATTTCGGGCACCTCCAGCTCGAACAGCCGCTTGACCAGACCGGGATGGGTGCGGGAGATGAGCACCTGGGGCCCCTTGTTGGCCCGGCGGACCTCCACCACGTAGACCTTCAGGCGCATACCCTCCTGATAAGTCTCCCCCCGTACCTGCTCGCCGGCGGAAAGAAAGGCCTCGGTCGCCTCCCCGCCGGAGCCGATGCGCAGGCTGGCTCCGCCGGAGCGGGGGTCAATGCGGGTAATGACGCCGGTGAGAATCTCATGCTCCTTGGAGCTGAACTCATCGTAGACCATGCCCCGCTCCGCCTCGCGCATTCCCTGTATAATCACCTGGCGGGCGGTCTGGGCGGCGATGCGGCCGAAGTCCCGGGTCTTGATCTCAATGCGCACCACATCTCCCAGAGAGGCGATGGGGAGCTTCTGCCGGGCCTCCTCCAGGCTCATCTCGGTGTCCGGGTCGTCCACCACATCCACAATTTCCTTTTTAATGAACATCCGCACGGTGCCGGCAGCCTCATTCGCGTCCACCATGACGTTGTCCCCCGCCCCCTCGTGGTCCTTTTTATAGGCGGAGATCAGGGCCTGAGTGATTTTGTCAATCATATACGCTTTGGGGATGCCCTTTTCCTGCTCAATCATACTGATGGCCGCGAAAAATTCCGCCCCATCCAGCTCATTGCTCTTCTGCGCCTTCGCGTTTCTCTTCGCCATAGCTGCTATCTCCTCACGTCACCTAAAAAGTAACATATAATCTCACCTGGGCCACGTCCTTTTTTTGGAAGGTGCGGCTTTCCCCGTCTGTCTGTATGGTCACGTTGCCGTCCTCCCACCCGGACAGAACGCCCACGTGCTCCTTGCGGCCGTCCAGGGCCCGGTAGAGGCGCACCTCTACCGGGCTGCCCATAAACCGGGCAAAATGCTCCGGGCGCTTCAGCGGCCGGTCCGCCCCGGCGGAGGACACCTCCAGCACATAGCTGCCCTCAATGGGGTCGGCTTCATCCAGCGCGTCGGACAGAGGGCGGGAGACCGCCTCGCAGTCATTGATGGATACGCCCTCCGGCCTGTCGATATACACCCGCAGAAACCACTGCCCTGCCTCCCGGACATATTCCACATCCCAGAGGGAGCAGCCCTGGGCCTGGACGATAGGCCCGGCCAGAGCAGCGGTCAGCTCCGTTACTTTTGCCATGACAGCGCCTCCAAAATTCCTAAAATTTTACAGGGGCGGTTTTTTCAATAAGAAAGAGCGGGGCGGACCCCACTCTCAACCTAACACACCATACCAACGATAGTACTATACCACAAAAGTTCTGCCAGCGCAAGGGTTTTGCGGGATTTTTCGGGAGAAAGGGCACAGAACCCGCGCCGGTCGCTCCGCCGCCGAAAAGCTGCCCGGAATCCCGGCGCATGGGGGGCGGTGGAGCGGGCGCTAAAGCACGGTGCGTTTGGGCACCCGCCGAAACACCCACAGGAAGAGGGCGTATACCGGAAAGGCGAACACCAGGGACCAGGCCACCTCCGGCAGGGCCACCCGCAGCAGGGCGTCCAGCGGGGCGGTCTGCCGGAACAAGCGGACCGCCACACGCACGCCGCTGATGGACAGCAGGGCGGCCAGGGAGCAGAGCAGACAGCCCGCCAGATTCTGCCGCAGGGCGTACCGGGACAGGGCCCCGGCGCATACCCCGATTATGCACAGGCCCAGGGTCATGCCCCCGTCGGTGTCGTGATAGGCGGCGTCGCACAGAATTCCCACAAAAAGGCCGAAGCCGCCGCCGGCCATGGCGCCCTCCAGCACCGCCACCGCCACCGCCGCAAGGGGCATCAGCATGGGCGTCACCCCCAGGACAGGGAAGCGGCTGAGCACATAGAGCTCCAGAATCCATACGGGAATCAGCGCCAGGGCATAGACGCCCCACTTGATCATGAAGTCGCCGCGGGTCACGGGGTCCACTCCTTTCCAGCGCTACTCTACAATCTCAAAACGCTTGATCACAAAGACCTGCTTCAAATCGTCCAGCAGGGTCTCCGGCTGAATGACGGCGTACTGGGTCATGCCGGAGGCCTCGGTATGGACCTCCTCCACGCGGCCCACCACCAGGCCCGGCGGGTAGACGCCCCCGCGCCCGGAGGTGGTCACAAGGTCCCCGGCGATCAATTCGCTGTTCTCCGGCAGATAGGAGAGCTTCAGCTTGCCCTGACCCATGAGGGTGAAGTCGCCCTCCAGAATGGCCGCCCCGCCGGTGCGGGAGAGCATCCCGCCCAGCTCCATGTCCGCGTCGATGAGCGTGGATACCGTGGCCCAGTTTTCCCCCACCTGGGAGACCACCCCCACCAGATTCCAATAGGCGTCCACCACGCAGTTCCCCGCCTCAATGCCGAAGGAGCTGCCCTTGCTGATGGTAAAAGCCGACTCCCAGTTGGAGGGAGACCGGGCCGTCACCATGGCGGTCTCCTCCTCAAACTCCCGCTTGCTGGGGCGGAGGTCCAGGTGGCTGCGGAGCAGGGCGTTCTCCTGGAGCGCCGCCTCCGCCTCCCGCGCCTTTTCCTCCAGCTGAGCAATCCGGCGCTTGAGCTCCTCGTTTTCCGTTTTCAGCTGCTCCCGCTCAAAGGCGTCGCTGTAACGCTCCTCCGTCCAGCCGGCGAAGGCGTTGATGCCGTTGCGGATTGGCGTGGTGAGAAAGCCCGCCAGGTTGGAAAAGGGGTCCGCCACACCCCCCAGGAGCATGGAGCACACCGCCGTTACCAGCGCCAGCAGAATGGCGGCGATTAAAAGAAGCAGTCCATTATTGCGAAAAAAATCCTTCATGCCCGCCGGCGTCCTCCTTGCTTATGGCATTAAAAGCGATAAAATGGGCCCGCAGGCCTCCCCCAATCATCCCTGCCGGCGGCTCAAAGGTCCCCGCCGGCGGCCCGGCGGAGGCAGTCAGCGTCAAAACGTGCCAGCATCTGCCCCAGACGGCACAGGGGCAGGCCCACTACATTGAAGTAGTCCCCCCGGATGCCGGACACCAGAAGAGAGCCGTAGCCTTGGATGCCATAAGCCCCGGCCTTGTCCATGGGCTCGCCGGTGGCGGCATAGTCCGCCGTCTCACGGGGAGAGAGGGTGCGAAAGGTGACGTCCGTGACCTCGTGTTCGGTGGCGGCGGTGATGCCCCGCAGAACAGTGACACCCGTATATACCTGGTGCGTCCGGCCGGAGAGAGACGAAAGCATCCTGACCGCGTCAGAGCGGTCCGCGGGCTTGCCCAGCACGGCGCTGTCCAGCGCCACCACCGTATCGGCGGCGATAATGAGGGCCTCCGGCCCCGTCAGGGCTTGGGCGGCCCGGGCCTTTTCCAGGGAAATACGCTCCGCCAGGAGGGGCGGGGGAAGCGGGCGGTCCATACGCTCGTCAATCTCCGGGGCCAGCACCCGGAAGGTCAGGCCCAGCCGGGTCAGCAGCTCCCGCCGGCGGGGGGACTGGGAGGCCAATACAATGTCCATATGCGCCCTCCTGTGAAACACTACCGGCCGGTGGAGCCGAAGCCGCCGCTCCCACGCCGGGTGGCGGGAAGCTCCTCCAGCTCTTCCACCTGGGCCTGACCCACAGGGACAAGCATCAGCTGGGCGATGCGGTCCCCGGGCTGGATGGTATAGGGGGTGCCTGAGCGGTTGGTCAGCCCCACCTGGAGCTCCCCCCGGTAATCGCTGTCAATGACGCCCACGCTGTTGGCAAGGGTGATGCCGTGCTTGATGCTCAGACCCGAGCGGGGCAGTACCAGAGCCACCCACCCCCCGTCGGGCAGGGCGATGGACAGCCCCGTGGGGACGGATACCCGGGAGCCGGGGTCGATGGACAGGGGTTTATCCAGCAGAGCGGCCAGATCCATGGCGGCGGAGCCGGGAGTCTGATAGGCGGGCAGCTGGGCCCTGGGGTCCAGACGCTTTACGTATAATTTGGTTTCCATAGGCGCTCCTTCTGCGTTTTAGACGCCGCCGCCTGGCGGCAGACGTATCATTCCACGTCCCGGTAATATAATCCCCTGGTATATTCGTTGGGGCTCCAGCGGCCCCGCTCCAGATAGCGTTCTGTCACCTGGACGCACTCCCGCGGATTCTCGGTGGTAAACAGCAGTCGCTGGGCCCACAGGCCGATTTTGCGGTAATCCGCCGCCTTGTCCGCCAAAAAGAGCTTTTGGGAATTGAGCAGCTCGCTACGGCAGCCCGGGGCCTTGACCACCGGGAACTGGGCCCCCTTCCGGTCGGTGAGCACGTTTACGTTCTGACAGTTGCAGCGGCCGGTGCGGTTTTTGATGATGCAGTTTTCCATAATCATCAGCGGAAGACGGCCGTAAGTGATGAGCTCCACGTCGATGGGCTTGGAGATATCCCGGATCTGGGCCAGCTTCAGCTCAAAGGAGAGGGTGGCCGACTGGAGGCCCAGGCGTTTGCACTCTTTCAGCGCCTGGGAGTTGTAGAGCTCCAGACCGTAGTCCCCCCGCAGAGTGAAGCCCAGGGCCCTGGCGCAGGGCAGAAGGCCCAGACTGCCGATTAAAGCGTCTTCAATCCCCAGCTCCCGGACCTGCCGCAGCTGCTCGAGAAGAGCGGGCAGCTCCCGGTCCCAGACAATGCGGGGAAGGACCGCGCCGATGCGGGTGTCCGCCGTGCCTTTGGCCTTTTCCGGATGGGCGCAGAGCTCGTCCACCGGGAGGTAGACCAGTGCCGGGCCCAGACGGAGCAGCTCAGGGGTGATCTGGTCGGCCCGGCGGACAGAGATGGTGAGCACAGGGGGCTCCCGGCGGTTTTCGTAGCGGACGCCCGGGTGATACTCCCCCAGAGGGCGGTGCGGCGGGGCCTGCCGCTGGCGGGTCAGGTCCTCAAGCACCGTCCGGCGCAGGCCGTTCAGCGTGGACAGGGGGAGGGACAGCCCCTCCTCCACCAGAGCCCGCACCTGTCCGCAGTGAAAGGGGGTGCCGCCGGTGCGGGAGAGCTGGGCGCTCACCCCGTCCGCAGTGAGGGGATGCGTCCGGGCGGCCTCGGGGACGGGACCCTGGGCGGTGGCCACATGGCCCTCCTGGTCGGCCACGCCTACCTGCGCGGGCTCGCCGGGGCGAAGCATGGCATAAAACACCACTTCCACCCGGGGGGACTCGCCGCTTTGATAGCTGTTCCGGGCCTGAGCAAAGAGCTCCCGGGGCTCCTTTCCCTCCTCCCGCACGCCGAACATCTCCGGACCCTTCTGGTCCAGATAATAGCCTTGGGTGAAGCCCTGCCGGGAAAAAGCCGCCTCCAGCTGAGCCAGCTCTTCCGCCGTGGGCTCCCGGTCCTCCCGGATAGCCGAGGCGTATACGCGGGTGACAGTGGCCACGTATTCCGGGCGCTTCATGCGCCCCTCCAGCTTGACGCAGGCCACACCCATTTTCCGCAGCTCCCGCAGATGCCCGGCCAGGGACAGGTCCTTCAGCGAGAGGGGGTAGGCGTCGGCCCGGTCGTTCCAGCCGTACTTCAGGCGGCAGGGCTGGGCGCACAAGCCCCGGTTTCCGCTGCGGCCCCCGATGACGGAGGAGAGAAAGCACTGCCCGGAATAGCACATACACAGCGCGCCGTGGGCAAATACCTCAATCTCAATGGGGGAGTTCTGACAGATATATTCGATCTGGTCCCGGGACAGCTCCCGGGCCAGCACGACCCGGCTGAGCCCCAGGTCTGCGGCCTGCTTTACCCCGTCCAGACTGTGAATGGTCATCTGGGTGGAGGCGTGGACCGGCAGGCCGGGCGCGGTCTGCCGCAGCATCCGCAGAGCGCCCAGGTCCTGAACCAGCACCGCGTCGGCGCCCAGGGCGCTGGCTTCGGCGGCCAGGCGGGCGGCGGCGGGGAGCTCCCGGTCGGTCATCAGGGTATTGAGGGTCAGGTAGACCTTCGCGCCCCGGAGGTGGCAGTAAGAGACCGCCGCCGCAAATTCGTCGTGGGAAAAATTCTTGGCGTTGCGGCGGGCGTTGAAATCGCCGTACCCCAGATAGACGGCGTCGGCGCCGTTTTGGACGGCGGCCGCCACCGCCTCCATAGAGCCGGCGGGGGCAAGCAGTTCCAGCATAAGAACCCTCCTACACATGAGCCTGTACTCACGGCTGCTGAACGCGGTCTGGACGGCCTTTTTCCGCCATGTCGCGCCATGTTTTCACGCAGTCCGCCAGGATTGCCGTGAAAAACCCCTTGCCGGACGTGAAAACGCTTCACCGCTGGTCATATTCCCGTTTTTAAGCAGAACCTATTTACTCTGCGGCTCTTCCGGGGCAGGGGCGGCGGGCTGAGACTGCGCCTGACTTTTCCCGCCCTGCCGGCGGTTTTGAAGGCGGAAAATTTCCCGCTTGGCCTCGGAGAGCTCCATCTTGACCTTGGTAGACTCCTCCAGGTACTCCTTCAGCTGGCGGCGGAGGTTTTCGGCGGTCTCCACCTGTTTAAAATACTCGTCGGCGATGTTTACCGCGGCCAGCACCGCGCCGTCAACCATGCTGACCTTGGCGGAGTCCAGCACCTCCCGCACCTTGGCGTCCACATGGGCGGCTACTTTTTGCAGGTAGCCCGCTTCCTCTGTGGCCACCAGCGTATACTCCTGTCCGGCGATGATTACAGTAATGCGGTTTTTCATGGCTGGCCCTCCTGACAAATTTGAACTGCCGCAGTGTATGCTGTCATTCTGACACCCCATCATATCATGAATAAGCCCGTCCCACAAGGGTGGAATGGGATGCTTTGTCCGGCATTTGGAATGCCCCGGGACCCGCGCGCCCCGTAAAAAGGCGGCGGAGCCCTTTTCCTGTGTGTTGAGAGGCTTTTCGGTTATTATATCATATAACCTGACGGGAATGGAACATAAAATCTTCATAAACTTCTCGGGATTTGCCGGTTGGACCCCCTGCGGCGACAGGGGGCGGGAAATGCTGTTTGTGCAGGTTGTACAAATATCGCCCCGTCTTTTTCTCTCCTCCGCTTTGGAAGTTTTCCTTGCATTCTGCAATCAGCTGGTCTATAGTGAACTTGACGCAAAATTTTATTTTGGCATAAAAAATTTTTGTGAGGTAATACGAAATGAAAACACAGCACAACCGGGCCCCGGACTCCGTCTTTGCGCTGGAAGGCGTGCCCCCGGCGGCGCAGCTGGTTCCGCTGGGGCTCCAGCACGTGGTGGCCGCGATTGTGGGCATCATCACACCCGCGATTATGGTTTCCAATACCTGCGGCCTCTCCGGGGCGGACCGCACGCTGCTCATTCAGGTGTCCCTGCTGGCGACGGCCCTGGCCACCCTGATCCAGCTCTATCCCGTCACGCGCTATATCGGCTCTGGCCTGCCGGTGGTGATGGGCATCAGCTTTGCCTATGTGCCCACCCTGCTGGCCATCGGCGGGCAGTTCGGCCTGCCCGCTATCCTGGGGGCTGAGATTGTGGGCGGCGCGGTGGCCGTCCTCTTCGGCGTGTTCGTCCGGCAGATCCGCAGGCTCTTCCCGCCGCTGGTGACAGGGACTGTGATTTTTACCATAGGACTGTCCCTGTACCCCACAGCCGTGCGGTACATGGCGGGAGGTGCGGGCTCCGAGGGGTTTGGCGGCCTGAAAAACTGGGCGGTGGCCCTGGCGACGCTGATTGCGGTGGTGGCGCTCCAGAATTTCGGCAGAGGGGTGCTCCGGCTGGGGGCCATCCTGTGGGGAATGATGGCGGGCTATCTGCTGGCGCTGTGTCTGGGAATGGTGGACTTCTCCTCTGTGGGAGCCGCCGGCTGGTTCCAGGTGGCGGCTCCCCTCCACTTCGGCATCAGGTTTGAGGCCGGCGCCTGCGTCTCTCTGGGGGTGGTGTATGTGATCAATGGGGTGCAGACCATCGGCGACCTGTCCTCTACCACCATGGGCGGCATGGACCGTCAGCCCACCGACCGGGAGCTCTCCGGCGGCATTGTGGCCCAGGGGCTGGTCAGTATGGCCGGAGCCCTGTTCGGTGGCCTCCCCGCCGCCACCTACAGCCAGAATGTGGGCATTGTCACCGTCAACCGGGTGATTAACAAGGCGGTTTTCGCCTTTGCCGCCCTGATTCTGCTGGCGGCGGGGCTGGTGCCCAAGTTTGCCGCTCTGCTCGCCACCATTCCCCAGGCGGTCATCGGCGGGGCGACCATCTCCGTCTTTGCAACCATCACCATGACCGGAATCCGTATGATCACCGCGGAGCGCTTTACCGCGCGGGACAGCGCGGTAGTGGGGCTGGCGGTGGCCCTGGGCGTGGGCATCACCCAGGTCGGCGGCGCGCTCCAGGGACCCGGCTTCCCGGACTGGGTCAACACCGTTTTTGGCTCCTCCCCCATCGTCGTCACCGCTATTGCCGCCATCATCCTGAACCTGACGCTCCCCGGAGAGCAGGCGAAGTCTACAGGGGCTGACGGGCCGGTGTAAAGCGCTGTATGGATCGACAGGTTCCGAGGGATCTGCCCGACCCTTCGGAACCTGTTGTGATCATATAGTGGGTAAAGCGGGGATACCGCTTGCACACCTGCGGGCTGTATGGTGTTTTCATACATGCCGCCGGAGCGGGAGCCTGCTCAGGCTTGTTCCCTGCGGCGGCCGCTCAGCTGAATTGGAATTCCCCGATTACATTCCCCTCCAGGTCATACACCGGGACCGTATAGGGCTCGCCAGGGGCCAGCTCTCCGGAGAGCATGAGCTCCGTCACATGGTCCATATCGGTCCGGCGGATATAGCCTTCGGCGCCGTTTGTGGCTCCGGCCGCGATCAAATCGGGCGCGTAGCCCAGCAGCAGCTCCAGGGTATCCGGGCCATAGGTCTCACCCTTGCTGGTCTTGGGGTAATCGCCGTCCACCAGCCAGAGGTCCGCCAGATGCTGAAGAAGCTCCTGAGCCTCGTCGGGCAGGCTGCCGCCCAAAAGCACGGTGTCCGTCTCGCCGTCCCAGGCGACAGGCTCTCCGAAGAGGCTGGAAATGTACGCCACGGGGAGATAGGTGGTGCCGCCCCCCTGCTCGTCGGTATACAAGATGCTGGAAGGGATTTTCTGGCCCGCGGATGTCTCCAGAAATTCACCCTTGCTGAATATGACTTCACCGTCCTTAGAGAGCGTTACGCGGTTGAAAGAGACTGCGCCGGAGGCCGCCAGAGCGGTGGTCATGCAGCCGAACAGCAGGGCTGCGGTGAGCATTCCGGTAAAAAAAGAGGGCCAATTTTTCCGTTTCATAAAAACCTCCTGTCTGTCTGCGCTCCGACCGTCATATGCGGCCGGCAATTGAGTGCGGGCCGATGGCATAACTGTTTTTTATGTTAACATATCTCGCGAGAGGCTGTCAATCCTCCCACGCGCAGGGCCGCGGTAAAGGTGTCCTCCTCCGTCCCCAGCAGATTGACGCCCTTCTCCTCCGCCCGGCGGAGCAGGTCCGGGTCGGGCCTGACGCCCTCCGTAAGAACCACGCAGGCGACGTCCGTCATCAGGGCGACGGCGGCCACGTTCTGATTGGACATAATGGTAAGCCAGGCGTCGTTTTCCCTGGCGCGGCCCATGACCCAGCTCAGCAGGTCTCCGGCATATCCCCCGGAAATCTCCCGCTCGGGGTCGGAGAGGTGAAACACCTCCAGCGAAAGGGCTTTTTGCAGTGTCCCTACGGTCATAAGCACAGCCTCCTTGTCAAATAAACCGAACAGATTTTGTCCGCGGCAGTTGGTTGTATCCCCGCCGCGGTTATGCTATTATCGGGAAAAAGGGGTGTGAATGGTATGAATGCTATGAGCCGGACGCTTCCAGCAAACCTGCGCGACCTGCGGTCGGCCCACCGGCTGACGCTGGAGCAAGTGGCGGAGCAGGTCGGCGTGACCCGCCAGGCGGTGGCCAAGTGGGAGAGCGGCGAGAGCCTGCCGGACCTGAACAACTGCGCTGCCCTGGCGGAGCTGTACGGCGTAACCATAGACGGCCTGACTCTCCACGACCGGGCCTCCTCCGGCGTAGGCGTCCCGCCCAGGGGAAAGCACATGTTCGGCCTGGTCACGGTGGGGGAGCGGGGACAGATTGTCATTCCCAAGCGGGCCCGGGAGCTCTTTGGCATCCGGCCCGGAGACCAGCTGATGCTTTTGGGAGACGAGGGCCCGGGGAAACAGGGGCTGGCACTGGTGGACCCCAAGGTATTCCTGGCCAGCCTGGAGGCGTGGGAGCGCGCGGTCCGGCGGAGGGAGGGCGACGAATGACCCGGCGCTTTGACGTGGACCACCTGCGCTGCGCCATCGTCCTCATGGTGATGGTTCACCACGTGGTCTGCCTCTTCAACTGCGCCGGGGTGCCCATGAATCTGGCTCCCGGCATTCCCGCGCTGGATGCCATTGCCTACTTCTGCTACCCCTGGCTGATGCCCTGCATGTTTCTCCTGGCGGGCCGGAGCGCTCGCTATGCGCTGGAGGAGCAGAGCGCCCGGCAGTTTTTGGCCCGGCGGGTGCGCAGGCTGCTGGTTCCCTTTTTTGCGGGCGCGGTCCTGCTGGGCCTTCCCCTGGTCCAACTGACCTTTGCTGTCAAAGGGGGAAGCGTCGGGGAGATGCTGGCCTATTTCCCCTCGCCGTTGATCGGCCTGTTTTTTCTATGTATGATGGGCATGGGGCCCCAGTGGTTTCTGCTGGCGCTGTTTTTCATCACCCTGCTGTTCCTGCCCCTGCGCGCCCTGGACCGGCGGGACCGGTTCTGGGCTTTTTGCGGAAAGGCCGGCATGCCGGCGCTGCTGGCGCTGTGGGCGGGATACTGGGCTTTTTCCCAGATTGGGAACGCAGTTGACCGCTATCCCCTCTACCTGCTGCTCTTTCTGGCCGGGTACTGGATTTTCTCCTATGAGGATGTCGCGGCCCGGTTGGCCCGGGCCCATCTGCCCCTGCTGGGGCTGGCCCTGGGGCTGTACCTGTGGGTGCTGGCCCGGTGGTATGGCCGAAGCTTCGCGGGGCCGCCCTTTGTATCCGACCTGCCCGTCACCCTCTTCGGCTGGGCTATGACCCTGGCGGCGGTGGGCTGCGCCAAAGCCTGGGGGGACCGGGAGACCGCATTCTCCCGTTTCTGGCGGCGGCGGAGCTTTGCCCTGTATCAGTTCCACTATCTGCTGCTGACCGCGGCGGTATGCGCCGTAACCCGCCTCCTCCATTTGCCCGCCGCGGTCAACTACCTGCTCTCTCTGGCCCTGGCTGCGGCGGGGAGCCTGGGCCTGTACGAGCTGCTCTCCCGCGTTCCCGGGGTGCGGAGCCTGTTTGCCCTGCCCCCGCCGGGCCCCTGATATCAGAATACATAACACCGGCCGCCGTCAGAATATCTGGAGGCGGCCGGCGTCTCATTTCGGCTGCTGCCGACGGAAGGGAGCGGGGAGGTAGTCGTCGGCGGAGGCTCCGCCACCGGCGATCTCCTGGAGCATCCGGGCCCGGACTTTGAAAATGCAGTCATCCTCCGAGGCGCGTCCCAGTACCACGTCTTCCGCGAAGGCGTGGCAGGAGGGGGCGCCGCAGGCGCCGCACTGAAGGCCGGGCAGAAGGCTCTCCAGGTCCTGAATTTTGACCTGCTTGGCCATGGCCTGCGCCCGGTCCTGGTCCAGCAGAAAGGTGGGGAGATATTGCAGCTCCTTGCTGCGCAGAAGGATCTCCCGGTCCTCCCCCAGCAGCAGAAAGCGGTTGCGGGAGACGGGCAGGCCCTTCATCAGCCCCTTCAGCCGCATTTTGGCGGCGTAAGGGTTCTCCACATTGAAGCATCCCCCCACGCACCCCTGGGTGCAGGCGGAGAGCTCCAGAAAGTCGGTCTCCGGCAGGCGGTCGTCCTCAATCTCTTCCAGAATGCGGATGACGTTTTGAATGCCATCCACCGCCACGCACCGCTGGTTGAGCCGGGCGGCGCTCTCGCCGCCGCAGGCGGCCCAGCCCAGACCCAATATGCCCGCGGTGGACAGGGGCTCCACTTCATCCAGCCGCTTCATGGGGGAGAGAAGGCGTAAGTAAATATCCCGGATGGCGAAAGCCCCGTCCAGCACCGGATGGGCCAGCCCCTCGGGGGCGCGGGCGGCGGTGACTTTGGAGGAGCAGGGGACAATGGCGAACACCCCGATGTCCTCCGGCGGCAGGCCGGTCTCGGCCGCCGCCTCCCGCCGGGCCAGAATCGCGGCCAGCTCCATAGGCAGGATGGTCGGCTCCACATGGGGCAGGAGCTTGGGAAAGCGCATCCGGATCAGCCGCAGAACGGTGGGGCAGGCCGAGGAGATCTGCGGCATGGGGGCCGGCTGTCCGGCGGTGATGCACCGGCGGGTATAGTCGGAGATGAGCTCGGCGGCCTTCGCCACCTCGTAGACCTTGTGGAAGCCGATTTTCAGCAGGCCGCTGAGGACAATGTTCACATCGTCCAGATTGTGAAACTGGGCGTACAGAGCGGGCTCCGGCAGAGCCACGCAATACTGAAACCGGGGAAGCTGCTCCTCCAGCCGGTCGCCCACGGACTTGATGGCCTTGTGGGGGCACACCCGGAGGCAGCTTCCGCAGTCGATGCAGCGGTCAGGGAGGACGGTGGCCTTGCGGCCCCGAACCCGGATGGCCTCGGTGGGACAGCACTTGATGCAGGAGGTGCAGCCCCGGCAGCGCTTATAGTCCGGCACAACGGCGTGGCGCATCATAGGGGCGCGTCACCTCTCTTCATTTCCCGGCGTCTCATTGCCGGGGGATGTGGATTACAATGGTCACGGTGGTGCCCTCTCCCACCCGGGTGTCGATGGTCATCTCATCGGAGTAGCGCTTCATGTTGGGCAGGCCCATGCCCGCACCGAAGCCCAGCTCCCGGGCGGTGGCCCCGGCGGTGGACCACCCCTCCTGCATGGCCTGCTCCACGTCGGGAATGCCGGGGCCGGAGTCCGCCATGCGGATGGTAATTTGCTCCATGTCCACCTCCACCTCGGCCTGTCCGCCGTCGGCGTGGATGACCATGTTGATCTCCCCTTCATACATGCAGATGGACGCCCGGCGGATGATGTCCTGGGGCAGACCCAGCTTTTTCAGGGTGAGCTTCATCTTGCTGGAGGCCTCGCCCGCCTCGATCAGGTCGCCGCCCTCCACGGGATAGACCAGTTTAATCGTTTCCATCACAATACCCCCGCAATCCGTTGTAATAGAGCAGGCCGCAGGCCTCGTACATCCGCTTGGGACAGGACATCACCACGATGTCCCGCTCTTCGGCCAGCCGCACGATATCCTCGCCGGGCTGCTTGCCCCGGACAAAGACAATACACTTCATCTCCACCATGTCGGCGGTGCGCACCACCTGGGGATTCACCAGGCCGGTCAGCAGCAGGGCCTGATTTTTAACAAAGGCCAGCACATCGCTCATAAAATCGCTGCCGCAGGCGGCCTGCACCTCCCGGTCCAGCCGGTCCTCTCCCCACAGGACGGTGGCGCTGAGAATTTCCTTGATCTGGGAAAGCGTCATAGGCTTGCCACTCCTTTCCATAAAAAACGAACGTCATGTTTTAAAATTTACAGTTTAAAATATCATATCACAGATCGGGACCCAGTGCAAAGGGTTCGTTCAAAAATCCACAAAGTTTTTCTTGGGAAGGGTGCTCTTTTAGGCGTTCCCGGCATTGACAGTCCAACCTCCCATCCGATATAATGTTACTTTAACAAGGTGAAGCAGAGCCGTCTGCCATATCCGATTACAAACTGACCGTCAAGGAGGCCGTCCGTCATGGGAAACGAGCGCGTATACAATTTTTCCGCAGGTCCGTCCATGCTTCCGCTGGAGGTGCTGGAGCGCGCCGGAAAAGAGATCACCAACTACCAGGGCTCCGGAATGTCCGTCATGGAGATGAGCCACCGCTCCAAGGTATTCCAGAAGATTTTTGACGACACCCAGGAGAAGTTCCGCCGTATGCTGGGTGTGCCCGAGGGGTATAAGGTCCTCTTCCTCCAGGGAGGCGCGTCCAGCCAGTTCTCTATGGCGCCCCTGAACCTTATCGGCAAGACCGGGAGAGCCGACTACGCCGTCACCGGCAACTTCTCCAACATCGCCTATAAAGAGGCGAAGAAATACGGCGAGATCAGCCTGGCCGCCTCCTCCGAGGACAAAAAGCACACCTATATCCCCCAGCAGGGCCAGCTGAAGCTGGATCCCCAGGCCAGCTATTTCTATTACTGCGCCAACAATACCATCTACGGCACCGAATGGCAGTATGTGCCGGACACCGGGGACGTGCCCATCGTGTGCGATATGTCCTCCGACATTCTCTCCCGACCGGTGGACGTGAGCAGGTACGGCGTCATTTTTGCGGGCGCCCAGAAAAACATGGCCCCCGCGGGCCTGACCGTGGTGGTCGTCAAGGAGTCCCTGGCGGGTCACGAGCTGCCCTATACCCCGCTGATGATGAATTACAAGACCATGATTGACAAGGACTCCATGTACAACACGCCCCCCTGCTGGTGCATCTATATTCTGGGGCTGGTGCTGGACTGGCTGGAGAGCAAGGGCGGCATCCCCGGCATGGAGGCCATCAAGCACAATAAAGCCCAAATGCTCTATGACGCGGTGGACGCCTCCCGCCTCTTCACCTGCGCGGTGGAGCCGGGCTCCCGGTCCGATATGAACGTGGTATTCCGCACCGGCAGCGACGAGCTGGATGCCAAGTTTGTCAAGGAAAGCGTCGAGGCCGGCTTCACCAACCTGAAGGGCCACCGGAGCGTAGGCGGCATGCGGGCCTCTATCTACAACGCTATGCCCGTGGAGGGCGTGGAGAAGCTGTGTGATTTCATCCGCGCCTTTGATAAGAACAACTGACCATGAAACAGGATAAGCAGCTGGAGAGCAACGAGAAAGCCCGCCGGACCGCGAAAGAGGTCTACGGTCTGGCCCGGCAGATCACGGCGGAGCTCCAGGAGGAGCATCGGCGCCCCTGTGTGCGCTTCACCCTGGAGCCGGGGGAGCCGGGGATTTTCGAGAGCAAAGCGGGCGGGACGCCTTATCTGCCCCGGGATATGGCCTGGCCCCTGGATTCCAGGGGCCAGGGGCTGACCCTGCTGGCCCAGGTGGACTGCGCCGGACTGGGCGGCCTGCCCGACTTCCCCCAGAGGGGGCTTTTGCAGTTCTTCTCCGGACTGGACGACCTGTTTGGGGCGGAATTCGACCACATGACAGAGCAGAGGGATTTCCGGGTGTACTACTATGAGACCGTGGATTCCACGGTGACGGCAGAGGAGGCAGAGGCGAAGCGGCCCCCGCTGCCGGAGGATGCGGCATACCTGACCCCTCTGTGCGGCGGACCCTGCCGTATCTGTCTCCAGACGCCCGTGGAGCAGGGGATGAATCGCGTGGAGCCACGCTTTGACCCGCTGTTTGTGGAAAAGTGGAACCGGCTTCGTCCTGACTGCCCTATTACCTGCATGTGGGATATCAATAAGCTGGTGCCCGACCGCCTGCAGGATTACGACGCCACCCGCCAGCCTGGATGGGAGGCCCCCTACCACCAGCTGGGCGGCTATCCCTACTTTACCCAGGAGGACCCCCGGCCCGGAACCTGTGAGGACCTGGATGTGCTGCTGTTCCAGCTGGACAGTGATTTCCGTGCGCCGGACGACCTGGTCCTTTGGGGGGACAGCGGCGTGGGCAATTTCTTCATCAGCCGGGAAGCGCTGAAGCAGAGGGACTTCTCCCGGGTGGCCTTCACCTGGGACTGCTGTTGAAAAGGAGACACTCCTATGACAAAATCGGAACAGGCCCGGCAGGTGGTGGACCGCCTGCACGAGGAATATAGGAAGCCCCGCCGCCCCTTCACGCTGGAGCCGGGGGAGCCTGGCCTCCGGGAGAGCAAGGTGGGCGGCACGCCCTATCTGCCCCATGATACGGCGTGGCCCTTGGACAGCCAGGGCAATGGCCTCATTCTGCTGGCACAGATTGACTGCGCCCAGGTCAAAGACCTGCCGGACTTCCCCGAAGCCGGCCTGCTGCAGTTTTTCATCGGCGGCGCGGGGAATCTGTACGGCATGGACTTCGACGACCAGACCGCTCCCAACGGCTTCCGGGTGCTCTACCATGAAACCATCGACCCCACCGTCACAGGGGAGGAAGTCCAGGCCAAGCGCCCCCCCATCCCGGCCGAGGCGGACACCCCTCTGATGAAAGACACCCCCTGCCGCATTTGTTTCGGCGCTGTGGAGTCCCAGGGCATCACTGGGATGGATTTTGCCTTTGACGGGGCCTTTGTCCAGGTCTGGAATGCCCTCTTCCCCGGCGAGCGCATCGAGGCCATGTGGGATGTGCTGAAAGATGTGGATGAGGACCAGGTGGAGGAGCTTCTGAACCCCTCCAACGCAGAGGATTACGAGGGCCCGGAAATCCCCTGGCACCAGCTGGGGGGCTACCCCTACTTCACGCAGGCGGACCCCCGGGAGGGGACCGGTCTCTATGAGGACCTGGACACCGTGCTTTTTCAGCTGGACAGCGACCAGGGCCAGGGCAGGGATATGGTCCTGTGGGGGGACTGCGGCATCGGCAATTTCTTCATCAGCCGGGAGGCTCTGAAACGCCGGGACTTCTCCCGGGTAGCCTATAACTGGGACTGCTGCTGATTTTTTCCTTTGAACGGAAACAGATTCAGGCAGAAGTTCCATCGGGTAAAAATAAGAACGAGGAGGAACCGCAATGTTCCGTATCAAAACCCTGAACAAAATTTCCCCCGCCGGGCTGTCCGTCCTGGACCAGACCCGTTTTCAGGTCAGCGATAATCCGGAAAACGAGGACGGCATTCTGGTGCGCTCTGCCGACATGCACGAGTACTCCTTCCCCGAGGCGCTGCGGGCCATCGCCCGGGCGGGGGCGGGCACCAATAATATCCCCATCGACCGCTGCTCCGAGGCGGGCATTGTGGTGTTCAACACACCCGGCGCCAACGCCAATGCCGTAAAGGAGCTGGCCATCTGTGCCCTGCTGCTGTCCTCCCGGAAGATCACGGCAGGCAATGCCTGGCTGCGGGAGCAGGCCGGCGCGGGCATGGATGTGGAAAAAATCGTGGAAAAGGGCAAAAGTCAGTTTGTAGGACCGGAACTGTCCGGAAAAATGCTGGGCGTCATCGGCCTGGGCGCCATCGGCGTGCAGGTGGCCAACACCGCCTCCAGCCTGGGTATGACCGTGTTCGGGTATGACCCCTTCCTGTCGGTGGACGCCGCGCTGTCCCTGTCCCGGCTGGTCCACCGGGCGCTGGATCTGGAAACCATCTATAAAAACTGCGACTACATCAGCATCCATGTGCCCCAGACCCCCGAGACCCGCGGGATGATCAATACCGACGCCATCCACATGATGAAGGGCGGCGTGCGCATCATCAATCTGGCCCGGGGCGGCCTGGTCAACGACGACGATATGCTGGAGGCTCTGGACTCCGGCAAGGTGGCGGCCTATGTCACCGACTTCCCCAACAACAAGATTCTCCAGGGCAAGAACGTGGTGGCTATTCCCCACCTGGGGGCCTCCACCCCCGAGAGCGAGGAGAACTGCGCGGTAATGGCCGCCCAGGAGCTGCGGGACTATCTGGAGAACGGCAACATCACCAATTCCGTCAACCTGCCCACCCTGGTCCAGGAGTGGAGCGGCATCTCCCGGCTGTGTGTCATTCACCGCAACCAGCCCGGCCTGCTGGCCAATATCACCGGCGTGCTCTCCAAGGACAACGTCAATGTGGAGAACATGACCAACAAGTCCAAGAAGGACTACGCTTATACCGTGGTGGACCTGGGCAGCCGGATCAGCGACAGCGTAGCCGGCGAGATCCGGGCGCTGAACGGCGTTTTGCGGGTGCGCCTGCTGAATCATTGATGATTTTTGACACGGCTGGACGTGAAAAACGGTCCGGACGGTGTGCCTGGAGATTTTGAACAGGCGCTAAGAGCATATACATGCGGGAGGCGGGCGGTACTGTCCGTCTCCCGCATATTTTTCCGCCGTCGCCGGTCCAGGTCTATGACGCGCCCCGGCTCCACGTCTCCCGCTGTGCCGATCTGGACCGGCGTGGCGGAGGCCGCGAAAATTTCCAGCGATTTTTCCGGCGATGTATTTTACACACCCGGTCTAGTACTCCATCAAGTTAGAAATTACAGATTGAATTTGGAGCAGGATTTTTGCAGGGCAAGGCGGAGGACGCCGGTGGGCTGACGCCCACCAAGGACGACAACGAAGCCATGCGGAAATCCGGCCCAAAGGCAAATGCAATTTTCTGGCTTGATGGAGTACTAGGTCTTGCTTCCTGGTATATTAACTCCCCCCTATAGTCTCCACACGGCTGGTAAAAATTTGCTGGAAATTCTGGAGGAATCCCCGACGCAAATATTCCCGTTTTCGCCGTTTTTGCCAAAAACAGCACGGAAATTTTGGGCAAAAATAATTCCTTACGTCCCCCACTATTTTTGGGATGGGAGTGTCCCTTTCGAAGATTTTATTGTAGGGGCGATTATCAGCCGCCCGTCCACGGGAAAGCCGGAACACCTTGGGAAATAGGCGGTCGATAACCGCCTTTGTAAAGCGCCAAGGAATCAGCAACCATTATAAAATGCGCGGTAGGATACTCCCGAAAATTGAACAAGGTTTACACTCGTCCGAGAATCTGCTATAATCACATCATCGGCGAAAACCAGACGACAGCGGAAAGGAGGGCAGTCATGAATGAAACCGAGTTGAAAGACCAGGTAATCAAGGAGTTTGTTAATCTCCAGCGCATCAAGGCGGCGCAGGACAAGGTAACGGAAATCGAGTATCAGGAAAGAGTCTTGAAAGTCCGGATGCAGGCGCTCGGAATCCCGACGGACGACCTCGAAATCAAATAACTAAATACCAGCCGCAAAGAGTGTAGACCCTGCTCAGTTTTCAGGGTCTACGCTCTTTTTCTGCTATTACCAACATCCGTCCCCCGGAGCGCGGTTCGGCCGCCGTGAATACAGGTCTTTCCCTTTGTTTCGCAAAAAAATGATAAAAAACGCTTCCTGCGGGCCCGGGCTCTGTGATACAATATCCAGCGAAGGAATTGGGAGAGGAAGGGACATCATATGAATCAGAAGGGTTTTGACAACAATAAATACCTGGAGCTCCAGTCGGCCCGCATCCGAGAGCGCATCGGGCAGTTTGACAATAAGCTCTACCTGGAGTTCGGCGGCAAGCTGTTTGACGATTACCACGCCTCCCGGGTGCTGCCGGGCTTCCAGCCGGACAGCAAAATCCGGATGCTCAAGGAGCTGTCCGACAAGGCGGAGATTCTCATCGCCATCTGTGCCAGCGATATTGAGAAGAACAAGGTCCGGGGGGACCTGGGCATCACCTATGACGTGGACGTGCTCCGCCTCATCGACGCCTTCCGGGGTCAGGGCCTGCTGGTCAGCGCGGTGGTTGTCACCCAGTACGCCGGACAGCCCGCCGCCGACGCCTTCAAGCGCCGGATGGAGCAGCTGGACATGCGGGTATATCTGCACTATCCCATTCAGGGCTACCCCAACAATATTCCTCTGATTGTCAGCGACGGAGGCTATGGCAAAAACGACTACATCGAGACTTCCCGTCCCCTGGTGGTCGTCACCGCGCCCGGCCCCGGCAGCGGGAAAATGGCGGTCTGCCTGTCCCAGCTCTATCACGAACACAAGCGGGGTGTCAAGGCCGGATACGCCAAGTTTGAGACCTTCCCCATCTGGAACCTTCCCCTCCAGCACCCGGTGAATCTGGCGTACGAGGCCGCCACCGCAGACCTGGGGGACGTGAATATGATCGACCCCTTCCACCTGGCGGCTTATGGGGAGACCACGGTCAACTACAACCGGGATGTGGAGATTTTCCCGGTGCTCTCCGCCATGTTTGAGCGCATTATGGGGGAGTGCCCCTACAAGTCCCCCACAGATATGGGGGTGAACATGGCGGGCTGCTGCATTGTGGACAGCGAGGCGGTCCAGGCCGCCGCCCGGCAGGAAATTATCCGGCGGTATTACGCCGCCCTGTGTGACCGCCGCACCGGTCAGGCAGTGGACGAGCTGGTCTATAAGCTGGAGCTGGTGATGCAGCAGGCCCGGGTAGACCAGTCCATCCGCCCGGTGATCACCGCTTCGGAGGCGGTGGCCCGGGAGACCGGAAACCCCGCCGCCGCCATCGAACTCCCCGGCGGACAGGTGGTTACGGGCAAAACCACCGACCTCCTGGGGGCGGCTTCCGCCACCCTGCTCAACGCCCTGAAGGAGCTGGCGGGCATCGACCACGAGGCCCACCTCATCTCCCCTCAGGCCATTGAGCCCATTCAGACCGTCAAAGTCCGCCATCTGGGTTCCAGCAATCCCCGCCTGCACAGCGACGAGACTTTGATCGCCTTAGCCATTTCCGCCGCCACTGACCCGCTGGCGGCCCGGGCGCTGGAGTGCCTGTCCGCCCTGCGGGGGTGTGAGGCCCACTCCACCGTTATCCTCTCCCCTGTAGATACCGGAACCTGCGCCCGCCTGGGTCTGCACCTGACCTGTACCCCCCAGTATGAGACCAATAAGCTGTACCATAAATAGGTGCTTTCGCGTTATGCCGGCATGATTGACGTATGAAAGGTCCCCGTACATGCCCCGGGAACCAGGAACGGTGAAACGGGTATGCCTTGGCGGGGAAAACGGCCTCCAAAGGGCAAGCACTGGCAGTACACGCCGCAAAAACTGGATGAGCTGGACCGTAAGGGTGAAATCTATTGGGCTCCCTCAGGCAATCCCAGGCGGAAAGTCTTTTTTGATGAGAGCTTGGGCATTCCGGTCCAGGATATTTGGATGGGCTTCAGGGATTCGGCAAATCAAAATGTCAAAACAACCGGATATCCCACGGAAAAAAATCTGGATATGCTCAGGCAGATTGTAGCCGCTTCATCTGACGCGGGCGATTATGTCCTGGATTGCTTTTGCGGGTCGGGCACGACCCTGGACGCCACCTATTCCCTGGGACGCAAGTGGATCGGCATCGACTGTGGTTCGGAAGCCATACGCGCCACACTGAAACGCTTTGTCACCGGGCTGGAGATCTATGGCGACTATGTGGAACGCGAAGAGGCTGCGGCGAAACAGCCGGACCTGATAGAGGACAAGGGTGAAAAGTGCCCATTTCGCTTGATTACAAGTGAGGACAGAGCCGCGGACTTGCAGAAAATCCTCGCTGAACTGTCCGCCGCGGAAGAGACAGACGCTCAGCTTCAGCGGTCTGACGCACGGTAACAACTTCAGACTTCCAATGGGGGGTGAACGAAATTCAAAGGATTTTTTCGCCGCCTCCGGTGTATTTTGTTTTGGCCTGACAGCAGTCTCCATTGCGCATTTATCCGGAACGTGGTATACTATGGACCATAGCTTCCCGCTCTGCCGGGAACGTGAAAGGAGCAGAATAGAATGGGAAAACGAATGATAAAATTCCTTCTGTCGGCGGCGCTGTCCGCCGCACTGCTGGCGGTTCCCGCCCTGGCCGCGGAGGAGCCCCCCGCCCAGCTTCCCAGCCCCTGGGCCTACAGCTCCATTGCCGACAGCTACGCCATGGGCCTGATGGACGACGGCTTTGGTACATATATCACAAGTCCCCTCACCGGGGAGCAGATGGAGGCCATGACTGAAATTCTGGCCGCGAAGCTGGCCCTTCTGGACCTGCCCCAGCGGGAGGCCGCTTCGGAGAGTCTGGTGGTGGATACCACCAGAAGCGGCGTGATGAACGCCCTGTACCAGGAGTGCGCCGCCTACGCGCTCCCCGGCGTAGAAGCCGGGGCAGAGGCGTTCCTGTCCGGACTGGGCGTAGTCCGGGGGGACGGGGCGGACCTGGCCCCCGGCCGTACCTGTACCTATCAGGAGGCAATGGTTATGACCCAGCGGCTGATTTTGGCGGTGTATGACAGCCAGAACGCCGGCTCCAAGGGCCTTTTATGGAAGGCCGTCAACGGGGAGAACACGCTCTATCTGCTGGGCACCATCCATATGGACCGGAACAATGTCTACCCTCTGCACAAATCTCTGCGGGAGGCCCTGCTCAGCGCCGATACCGTGGCCTTTGAGCTGGACTTCAACGATTCCGAGGGCCTGGCCGAGTTCGCGGCGCTTCAGTCCTACTCTGATGGCACCACCCTGGCCGACCACATCAGCCCGGAGCTCTACAGCCGGGTCTCCGCCGCCCTCACCGGCCTGGGCATGACCGAGGAGCAGTTTGCCTCCTACAAGCCCTGGACGCTGGCCAACAGCTTCAGCATGCTGTCCATGACGGACGACACCACCAGCGGGAACGCCATGGCCATCGACCTGTACTGCAACAGCCTGGCGACTTGGGCAGGCATCCCCGTGGAGGGCGTGGAGACCTACGCGCTCCAGGCGAATATTTTCGATACGCTGGACCCGGAGTATCTGGAGGCCTATCTGGAAGGCGGCCTGGCGCTCTTTGAGGCTGCCCAGGAGGGGGCGGAGCCCGACCCGGAGGTAGCCGCTGCCGCGGAGCAAAACGAGCAGATGATAGACGCCATGTTTACCGCCTGGAAAAACCGGGATCCGGAGGCTCTCTCCAAAAGCTATGACAAGGCCGCCATTATGAACAGCGGAGACCAGCTCCAGTCCCGGCTGTTTACCGACCGGGACCCCGGCATGATCGAAGCGGCGGCCGCCTTCCTGGAGCGGGAAGGGCGCAACACCGTGTTCATGGCTGTGGGCGCGGGACACATGGTGGACCCCGGCGGCATTGTCTCCGGTCTGCGGGAGCTGGGCTATACCGTGGAGCTGGCGCACTGACAGGACAATTCTTAGATATGTCTGTGGGGAGCCCCTCGGAATCGAGAGGCTCCCCACAGACTGTCGAAAAACTTCCCCCACGGGAAAGCCTCGCAGAGTTTTGCCGCCCGA
>CANDFO010000030.1 GCA_947384055.1 uncultured Flavonifractor sp. | reverse complement strand
TCGGCCTGCAAGTGTGCCCAAAGGGTGCGCGCGGCAGGCCGTATCCCTTTTGTCGGAAAAGGCCGGAGGCCTTTTCCGACAGGCTTAAATCCGGCCCTCCCCAGACGGGGAGGGCCGGACTGTTTTGAAGAATAACCTGAGACTGGAGGGGAGAAATTACTCAGTCTCTACCGTGACGCCCTGCTCAGCAAAGAAGCGGGCGGCGCCGGCATGATAGGGGATGATGTTATAAGCGGTGCCGGTCTCCACACCTACGCCGGTAAAGTTCTTGTGCATGGCAATCAGGTCGTCGGCATGGCTCATAACGGTGCTTACGATGTCATAGGCGGCATCGTCAGAGAGGTTTGTGGAGCAGCAGACCACGGTGGGCTGGGCAAAGGTCACAACATCATTGTCAACGCCGGTATAAGTGCCGCCCTTGATGACCTCCTGATGATACCAGGGCTTGGCCTCAATCAGCTTGGCGACGGCGTCCTCACCGACGGAGATCAGCTTGAAGCCGAAAGTGGTAGCCAGGTCGGTGAAGTTGGTGTTGGGGAAGGTGTTGCCATAGCAGAAGGCGTCGATGGTGCCGTCCTGAAGGGCGGTCATCATGTCCTGGAGGGACAGGTTCTTGAAGTCGGCCAGGTCGTCCAGAGTCATGTCATGGGCAAAGAGGGTGTCCTCCAGATAGCCCTGCATAACGCCGGCGGTGGCGGCCATTTTCTTGCCGGCCAGGTCCTCGATGGTCTCGATGTCAGAGTTGGGATGAGCAATAATGTGCACGGCGGCGCCGGTGCCGGGATGGGCATACAGGAAGCGGATGTTGCCGGAGCCCATGCCGTCGAACGCGCCGGTACCGTCATAGGCGTTCTTGGCCACGTCCAGACCCATGGTGCCCACGTCCACCTCGCCGGCCATCAGCAGCCGGGCATTCTCGGCGGAGCCGGTGGAGGCCTCGATCATGATGCTGTAGAAGCCGGGCAGGTCCTTGTTGATCAGGTCGGCCACACCGTTATAAATGGTGTTCTGATAGCCGTTCAGAGGGCCGCAGGCAATGCGCAGCACGGTGGGAGAAGAGGGGGCGGTGCGGGGAGTCTCAACAGGGTCCTGATTGCCGTCAGGAGCCTGAGTCGCGGGAGCGGGCGTGGCGGGAGCGGGCGTGGGAGTGCTGGCTGCGGAGTTGCAGGCGGCCAGCGCCAGCACCATAGCCAGGGCCATAAGCACGCTCAACAGGCGAGACATTTTCTTCATTCTAAGTTTCTCCTTTCAAAATGGTGCCTTTCGGCTATTCTTAAAGCGCGCGGGGCGCTTAAGAACCGGAGGGAGGCGCTGTGGGGGCAACGGCAGCGGTGCGGTGGAAGAGCTTGCTGGACACAAACTCCAGCACAATGATAGCCACACCGATAACGTCGGTCCAGAGGCCGGGTACAATCAGAAGCAGAGCGCCGGCCACCATCAGGGGACGCTCAAAGAATTTCAGCTTCCAGTTCCAGAAGAAGCCCTCAAACCCGGCGCCCAGCAGATACGCGCCCAGCAGCGCGGTGATCAGGCACTGAATGATATCCAGCGCGCTGCCCTGCATCAGCAGAACCGGATTATAGACGAACATGAACGGCATGATGAACGCGCAGATCGCCAGACGGAACGCCTTGTAGCCGGCCTTGTTCGGGTCGCACCCGGCGATGGCGGCGCCTGCATAGGCGGCCATTGCCACAGGGGGGGTGATGGAGGAAATGCAGCCGAAATAGAAGATGAACATATGGGCGGCCAGCACGGGAATACCCAGGCTGGTCAGCGTGGGGGCCACCAGAGCGGCCAGCACCAGATAGGCGGCGGTGGTGGGCACGCCCATGCCCATAATCAGAGATACGACCATGGTGAGCACCAGCAGCAGCAGCATGCTGTGACCGGCCACGGTGGTCAGAATGGAGGAGATGCGGAAGCCCAGGCCGGAGCCCATAATCACACCGGAGATGATACCGGCCATGGCGCAGGCCACGCCCACAGAGACGGCGCTCTTGGCGGTCTGGACGGGAATTTGCAGCCACTGCTTGAGGGAGAGGCGGCTCTTGGGGTCCAGCTCTACAATAACCAGCGTAACCAGAACCGTATACAGTCCGGCCCGGGTGACGGTGAACTTGAACACCGACATGCACAGCACCAGGAAGACCAGGGGGAAGAGCTTATAGATCTCCTTCAGCATGGACTTCAGATTGGGGAGCTGGTCCCGGGATACGCCCTTCAGCCCGTGCTTGGCGGCGTGGATATCCACCGCGAAGAGCACGGACATAAAGTACAGAATGGCGGGAATCAGCGCGGCGGCGGCGATGGAGGAATAGGGCACGCCGATCATCTCCGCCATGACGAAGGCGGTGGAGCCCATGATGGGGGGCATGATGGCGCCGCCGCTGGAGGCGGTGGCCTCCACCGCTGCGGCGTACTCATCCTCAAACCCGTTTTTCTTCATCATGGGGATGGTGAACGCGCCGGTGCCGATGACATTGGCGGTGGGACTGCCGCTGATGGAGCCGAAGAGACCGCTGGCCACCACAGCCACCTTAGCCGGGCCGCCCCGGAACGCGCCAAACAGCGCGGTGGCCAGGTTTGTGAAATAATCACCGATGCCGGACACCGACATAATGGCGCCCAGCAGGACGAAGATGACCACATAAGAGGCGGAAGCGTAAAGCGGAGTGCCCCAGATGCCGCTGGTGGTCAGATAGATCAGGTTGACAAACTTTTTCAGGGTCAGGCCCGGATGTCCCAGGAATCCGGGGATATACTTGCCCAGAAACGCGTAGGCCACAAAGACCAGGGTGATAATGACCAGGGGATTGCCCATCTTCCGGCGGCAGGCCTCAAAGATGGAGATGATCAGCAGGATGCCGCAGACGATGTCAAGGGTGAACACAATGCCAGAGCGGGCCTGAAGAGTCTCGTCCAGAACGGTGATGTAGACCGTTCCGGCCAGACCGAACAGAGCCATGACCACCAGGAAAATCCGGTCGGCAGTCTTTTTGCTGTCAATAATGGCATTGATGTAGAAAATCACCAGAAGGCAGCCCAGATGGACCGACTTCTGCCCGATGCCGGGCAGCACACCAAAAATAGCGGTGTAAACGTGAAAAACCACAAACCCGATGGCAACCAGCAAAGAAATCTTCTTCAAAACCGAGATGGATTTCTTCTCTTCCAAGGGTTTTCTCCTTTCTCAGGTCCCCTGCGCCCTCCGAGAAGGACGCAGGGGTCAGATGCGCGGGGCCGTCAGGACGGACTCAGGGGATGAACACCAGGAACAGGCCCAGAATACGGCGGCAGTCCACATAGAGTCTGCCGTCCTTCTTGAAATACTGAAGGTTCATGTCGTAGGCGCGCTTCTCCACAAACTCCAGGTGGCAGCCGGAGAAGGCGGCGGCGACGATGGGCAGCTTCAGACCGTCATTGCGGGGCTCGCAGCCGAACTCGTCCACATAGGCGTCGTGGTCCACCAGCTGATAGGTATCCAGATTGTAGCCGGTGTCGGTGGCGTCCTTGGCGGCGTTGTACAGCTTGGTGATGGCCCCCTCAGCCTGCGCGAAGCGCTCGGCGCTGTCGGCATAGGCGGTGATGTAGGTCAGGCGCTTGGCCCCGTTGATGTGGGGGAATTTAGTCTCGTTCTTGACGATCAGCTCCTTGGCCAGGTGGGTGGTGCAGCCAAAGAGAATGTCGGTGAAGGGCTCATAGTCCTGGATGAAGAAGGTCTGATAGCCGGCCTCCCCCTCCTTCTCACCGTAGCGGACATGCTGGCGGAAGGGGTTGTTGATTTCACCGATCTTCTCAATGCCGCCGGCAATGAGTGCGTTGCGCATGGGATTGGGGTCGGTACCCTTGACGCTCAGCCGGTAAGAGTGGACCTTGGGCAGATTGGTGGCGGGCACGGACTGGGTCAGCCAGGTGATGGTGGAATTGAGCTGATAGGTGCACAGCTCAAAATAGGAGTTTTCAAAGATAAAGTGGACGGTGCGGTCGGTATAGCAGTCGGCGGTGGTGAAGCCCAGACCGGTGACAAGGCCGATGGGGCGGCTGCGGTGGGTGGTGGCGATGCTGAAATGGTCGATACAGAACGGCAGTTTTTTCTCCATCATGACAAGTTGTCCTCCTTAAAATTAAGTATCGGGCATGGTACCGGCCTCTGCCCTGTCCGCTGCTGCCCGGACAGAGCGCCCGAAAAACCGGCTGCGTTTCCGTTTCCCGCGGGGAACCGGATTACTGGGCCAGGCCGCGCTTCTTGGCGGCTTCCAGGAAGCGGTCCAGCGCGTCTGCCAGGGTCTTGCGGGGGCAGGCCACGTTGATGCGCTGATAGCCGGAGCCGGCCTCGCCGAACTCGGTGCCGTTGTCCAGGTAAAGCATGCACTCGTCGGTGAGGAATACCTTCATCTCCGCGTCGCTCAGGCCGAAGCTGCGGAAATCGCACCAGACCAGATAAGTACCCTCCAGCTCGGTGACGACTACCTTGGGGAAGTTCTTGGCAAAGAAATCGCGCACGTACTCATAGTTGCCCTTGATGACCTGAATAAGCTCGTCCAGCCACTCGGCGCCGTGGCGGTAGGCGGCCTCGTGCGCCACGGGGCCGAAGCGCTCGATGTGCATAAAGGCCTGCAGGCCCATCTGCTTCTGGAACTTGGCCCGGACGCTGTCGTTGGGGATGATGATGCTGGCGTAGCACAGGCCGGCCAGGTTGAAGGTCTTGCTCAGAGAGGTGCACATCACGCAGTTGTCGGCAAACTCCTGGCCCAGGGAGGCATAGACAATGTGCTTATAGCCGGGCTGAATCAGGTCATGGTGAATCTCGTCGGCCACCACCATTACGCCGTACTTGTTGCAGATCTCGCCCATCTTGCGCAGTTCCTCTTCGGTCCATACGCGGCCGGTGGGGTTCTGGGGGGAGCACAGGAAGAACAGCTTGGCTTCTCTGGCCTTGGCCTCGAAGTCGGCCCAGTCGATGGTGTAGTGGCCCTTCTCGTCGGCCACCAGCCGGTTCTCCAGCACCTTGTGGCCGGTGTTCACGGTGGCGCCGGTGAAGTGATGGTAATCGGGCGTCTGGATGAGGATGCCGTCGCCGGGCTCGGTGAAGGTCCACACAGAGCAGTACAGGGCGGGAACCACCTGCTCAAAGGGGACAATCCAGTCGGGCTTGATGTCCCAGTCGTGGCGGGTCTTCATCCAGTTGCAGCAGGACTCGCGGAAGCTGTCGGTGAGCCGGTGATAGCCCAGCACGCCGAAGTCGGCCTCGGCTTTGATCGCCTCAATGACACAGGGGGCGGTCTTGAACTCCATGTCGGCGACGGACAGGGGGACAATGCCCTTGGGGGGCTTGTTGCCCTTAGAGTCCTTCATAATGCGATATTTACCGGTGCCGCGGACTGCGGGGTCGCGGTCGATAAAGGATTCAAAATCGTACTTCATGGCGGAATGCTCCCTTTCTTTCTAAAATTTATGCTTTCGTACTGCGCAATTTATCTCTCAATTCACGTCTGTGTTCCTCAATGGAAAATGCTCTTGTGATTCCCGCCCCTCTCGGGGGGCGGAAATCACAAAAAGAATTGGGACTTATTTATTGTAGAGGACGCCCCGCTCGGGCTTGATGCCCAGAATCTCGCGGGCTTCGGCGGCGGTGGCGATCTCACGGCCGGCCAGAATGCCCAGCTTCACGGCCCGCTCCACCAGCTGCGCATTGGTGGCGTGGACGCCCTTGGTCATAAAGACGTTGTCCTCCAGGCCTACCCGCAGGTTGTCGCAGCCGGCAGCCAGACCAGCCAACATGCAGGGCATATGGGCCTTGCCGATGCCGGTGATGGACCAGGTGCAGTCCGCGGGGAGCTTGGAGACCAGGTGATTGATGGAGTCGATGTTGCCGGGCATGCCGCCGGGCACATCCAGAACCAGCTGATAGTGCAGGGGGCCCTTCAGAACGCCCTTTTTCAGGTAATATTCCACATTGCCCAGCATTCCGGCGTCAAAGATCTCGATCTCAGGCTTGATGTCCAGCTCCTGGGTCAGCAGGCCCAGACGCTCCAGAAAGGCGGGGGTGTTCAGGAAGATGTAGCTGTTGGCCCAGTTCAGCGTGCCCGGGTCATAGGAGCACATCTCGGGCATAAGGATGGGCAGATGGGCCACCCGCATGTCCTCGGAGAACTTGGTGCCGGAGGAGGTGACGTTGATAATGGCGTCCAGGTTATTCTCCCGGAGGGCCTCGCGGATCATGGTGACGACCTGAACAAAGCGGTCGGTCTCCATGGTGTTGTTGCCCTCCTCGTCGCGGACGTGGATATGCAGGATGCACGCGCCCGCTTTGACGGCGGCGATGGAGTCGGCGACCAGTTCCTCAGGGGTGATCGGCACATAGGGAGACTGCTTGCGGGTGGTGCCGCCGCCGCACAGGGCGCAGGTGATCATCAGCTTGTTCGATTTCATGGCGAAGAACTCCTTTTGCTCTTATCAATTTTGCTGCTGCGAAGTCGGTATACCATCACGTGGAGTATAACACATCCCGATTCATAATGTAAAGCAGTCAAATACATTTCTACATCCTCTACAAATTTAAAGGATCGTTTTTGAAAAAACCTACAAAAATTCATTTGAGACTTCCATTTTTATAGGACGTATGCTATAATCCTGATTGGTATACCAGCCAAAAAACATACTGACCTGCCAACCTCCACACCCCGGCATGCCGGGAGCTGGGGGAATCATGTGCGCACAGGGCCGCATTTTCCGGCGGAATCCCCCGGAAACACGCCGCCCTTTCGCGCCCGGCAATACAGCCCGCAACGTTCAAAAAACACGTCAATTTTGAAATATTTGGACTGTAACTGGCAGATAAAACCAGTAGAAAGAGGTCAATGTGCTTACAAAACAGCTTTCGGATTTTCTTCAGGGCCTGCGCTATGAAGACCTGCCCGTCCAGGCGGTGGAACAGGCCAAAATGTGCGTGGAGGACCTGACCGGCGTGGCCGTCGCCGGCTCTGCCCGGCCCCAGGGCGAAATCTGGCGCCGGTATCTCACCTCCCTGCCCCAGCGCCCGGAGAGCACCGTCTGGGACGGACGGTGGAATCCTCTCCTGTGCGAACACGCGGCGGCCCTGAACGCGGCCTATGCCCACGTGATTGATATGGACGATGTGCACAACGCCTCCATCACCCACCTGGGGGCGGTGACGATCCCGGCGGCCCTGGCGGTGGGACAGAAATATCACCGCTCCGGTAAGGAAGTCATTGCCGCCATTGCCGCGGGATATGAGGCGGGGGCCCGCATCGGCGAGGCCATCAACCCCGGCGCCTATCACTACTGGCACACCACGGGAGTAGTGGGCAGCTTCTCCTCGGCGGTGGCGGCGGGCAAGCTGCTGCACCTGACGCCGGAGCAGATGCTCAACGCCATAGGTTCCGCCGGAACCCAGTCGGCGGGTCTGTGGCAGTTCATTCAGGACGGGGCCATGAGCAAGACGCTGCACACCGCCAACGCCACCCTCTGCGGCATCCGGGCGGCGGAGATGGCGGCCCTGGGCTTCACTGCCGCCCAGGATATTCTGTGCGGAGACCGGGGATTCCTGGGGGCCATGACCGGGGACAGCCACCCGGAGGCTCTTACCCGGGATTTGGGCCGGGGCCCCTTTAAGATTCAGACCAACTCGTTCAAGCCCTACGCCTGCTGCCGCCACACCCATGCGGCCAACTACTGCGTGGAGCTGCTGAAGCGGGAGCACACCGTGGACCCGGAGCGCATCGTCCGGATCACCGACTACACCTATCAGGTGGCCAAGGACAATGTGGACGCCCCGGCCCCGGCCACCCCCTATGCCTTCAAATTCTCCGTCCAATACTGCATCGCGGCGGAGTTTTTGTACGGTTCCCTCACCGAGGCGGAGTTCTCCGGGGAGAAGACCGGCGCGCCGGCGGCCCGGCGGCTGATGGATAAAATTACCGTAATCGCGGACCCGGAGCTGGAGGGGCTGTATCAGGCGGACCACAACCGCTGGCCCCACCGCCTGGAGGTGGAGCTGGAGGACGGCTCCCGGCTGAGCCAGCAGGTGGAATACCCCTTTGGGGATTTCAACAACCCCTTCCAGTGGAGCGACGCCCACAACAAGTTCCTCTCTCTCACCAGCGCTCTGGTGGCCAGGGAACAGGCGGAGGAGCTCACCCGCCGCTTTGCCGGGCTGGAGGCTCTGGAGGATATCAACAGCCTCTTCCCCGCCGCCCAATGACTGTGTAATTCTTTCAAATTCATATAGAGAAGGAGTGTCATTCTATGAATCCCAACGAGGAACTGATCCGCACATCCGTACATGACGCCGTTATCCGGGCGGTGACGGAGATCTCTGCGGACGTAAAGGGCCTGCTGGAAGACGCCCTGGCCCGGGAGACCAACGAGACGGCCAAGAGCATGCTCAGCTCCATGCTGGAAAACCTGACCATCGCCAAGCAGGACGACAAGGCGGTATGCCAGTCCCCCGGCTATCCCACCACCTGGCTGTCCTACGGCGACGGCAATTTCCCCGCCTACGTATCCGAGGTGGTGATGGAGGCCCTGGCCGAGGCCACCAAGAAGGGCTACCTGCGCCCCAGCATTGTGGACCCCCTGACCCGCCACAACCCCGGCAACAACACCGGCAAGGGCGTGCCCAACATCGAGTATCAGTACCATCCGGGTCAGAAGTATGTGGACTTCATCATCAGCTTTAAGGGCTGCGGCGCCGAGCTGGGCAACGCCATGAAGATCTTCACCACCGCCACCCTGAAGCTGGACAAGGATTTCGAGGGCCTTAAGCGCTTTGTGCTGGAGACCGCCGTCAACGCCGGCGGCAAGCCCTGCCCCCCCTTCGGCATCGGCATCGGCATCGGCGGGCAGATGGACATCGCCGGCAAGCTCAGCCGCGAGGCCATCAGCACCCGCAAGTGGAATGACACCAATCCGGACCCCATGCTGGCCCGTCTGGAGGACGAGCTGCGGGACAACATCAACTCCCTGGGCCTGGGCGCGGCCGGCACCGGCGGCGACACCGTGTGCCTGGCAGTGAAGATCAACACTGCCGCCACCCATACCGCCATCGCTCCCGTGTGCATCAACTTCCACTGCTGGGTAGCCCGCCGCGCCGGAATCCGCATTTACGACGACGGCCGGGTGGAGAAGCTGCTGTAATAGAGGGAGAAAGGAGAACGCATCATGGCTACTTATCATCTGTCTACGCCTCTCAAGGAAGAGGACATGCGCAAGCTGAACGTGGGTGACGTGGTTTATATCAGCGGCACCATCTTCACTGCGCGGGATATGGCCCACCTGAAAATCCGGGGCCTGCTGGAGCAGGGCGAGGCTCTGCCCAAGGATTTCACCGGCGCCGCCGTGTTTCACGCCGGTCCCGTGTGCCTGAAAAACGAGGACGGCTCCTGGCGGCTGAACGTCATCGGTCCCACCACCTCCATCCGCATGGAGCCCTATGCCGATATGGTGGGCAAGCTGGGGGTCAAGGCGGTCCTGGGCAAGGGCGGCATGGCCGAGGATACCCAGGAGGCCTGCAAAAAGTACGGCTACGTCTATTTTCAGGCGGCCCCCGGCTGCGCGGCGAAGCTGGCCCAGGGTGTGGAGCGGATTGTGGATGTCAACTGGTTTGAGATGGGAATGCCCGAGGCCGTGTGGCATCTGGAGGCCAAGGAGTTCGGCCCCTTGGTGGTGGGCATGGACACCAAGGGATGCAGCATCTACGCCGACCTGAAAAAGGCCGCTCTGAAAAAGATCGACGCCCTCTATCCGGCGTAATCGAAGGAGGAGTATGACAATGGAATACCGTATTGAGCGCGACTCCATGGGAGAGATGAAGGTCCCCGCCGACCGCTACTGGGCGGCCCAGACCGAGCGCAGCCACGAGAATTTCCGGATCGGCGTGGGGATTGAGACCATGCCCCGGGAGATTACCCACGCCTTCGGCGTGCTGAAAAAGGCCGCGGCCATGGCCAACCACGAGCTCAAGCCCGAGAAGATGACCGACCAGAAGCTGGACGCCATCGTCAGGGCCTGCGACGAGGTCATCAGCGGCGCGCTGAACGACCACTTCCCTCTGGTGGTATGGCAGACCGGCTCCGGCACCCAGTCCAACATGAACGCCAACGAGGTCATCGCCAACCGGGGCAACGAGCTGGCCGGGGAGAAGCTGCTCCACCCCAATGACGACATCAATATGAGCCAGTCCTCCAACGACACCTTCCCCACCGCCATGCACATCTCCGCAGTGCTGGCCATTGAGGATAAGCTCTTCCCCGCCGTGGACAGCCTGATTGCCACCTTCCGCCGGCTGGAGGAGGAGAATCAGGGCGTTGTGAAGAGCGGCCGCACCCACCTCCAGGACGCCACCCCCATCACGTTTTCCCAGGAGATCAGCGGCTGGCGCTCCTCCCTGGAGCGGGACCGCCAGATGCTGGAGAGCTCCCTGCCCTTCCTGAAGGAGCTGGCCCTGGGCGGCACCGCCGTGGGTACCGGCCTGAACGCCCCCAAGGGCTTTGACGAGAAGGTGGCCGCCGCCGTCTCCTCCATCACCGGCAAGGATTTTGTCACCGCCGGCAACAAGTTTCACGCCCTCACCAGCAAGGACGAGCTGGTGTTTGCCCACGGCGCCCTGAAAGCCCTGGCCGCCGACATGCTGAAAATCGCCAACGATGTGCGCTGGCTGGCCTCCGGCCCCCGGGACGGCCTGGGAGAGATCTTCATTCCTGAGAACGAGCCCGGCTCCTCCATCATGCCCGGCAAGGTCAATCCCACCCAGTGCGAGGCCGTAACCATGGTGGCCGTCCAGGTTATGGGCAACGACGTGGCCGTGGGCCTGGCCGCCAGCCAGGGCAACTTTGAGCTGAACGTGTTTATGCCGGTGTGTATTTACAACTTCCTCCAGTCCGCCCGTCTGCTGGCCGAATCCATCACCTCCTTTAATGAAAAGTGCGCCGTGGGCATCCAGGCCAACCGGGAGAAGATGCACCACAACCTGCACAACTCCCTGATGCTGGTGACGGCGCTGAATCCCTACATCGGCTACGACAACGCCGCCAAGACCGCGAAGCTGGCCCACAAGGAGAACATCTCCCTGAAGGAGGCCTGCGTAAAGCTGGGCTTCCTGACCCCCGAGCGGTTCGACGAGGTGTTCCACCCCGAAGAGATGGTATAAGACATTTTGTTGGAAAGGAAGACGGAACGATTATGGACGAAATCAGCAAGCAGTCCCTGGACCTGCACTATGAGCTCCAGGGTAAAATTGAGGTCGTGGCCCGCAAGCACGTGGAGACCCGCGAGGACCTGTCCCTGCTGTACACCCCCGGCGTAGCCCAGCCCTGCCGGGAGATTCAGGCCGATTACAACAAGTCCTTTGCGCTCACCCGCCGCAGCAACCTGGTGGCCGTTATCACCGACGGCACCGCCGTGCTGGGCCTGGGCGATATCGGCCCCGCCGCCGGTATGCCGGTGATGGAGGGCAAGTGCGCTCTGTTCAAGGAGTTCGGCGATGTGGACGCCTTCCCCATCTGCGTGGACACCAAGGATGTGGATAAGCTGGTGGAGACCATTTATCTCATCTCCAAGAGCTTCGGCGGCATCAATCTGGAGGATATTGCGGCTCCCCGGTGCTTCGAGGTGGAGCGCCGGCTGAAGGAGCTGTGCGACATCCCCGTGTTCCATGACGACCAGCACGGCACCGCCATTGTGGTGGCCGCCGCCCTGATCAACGCCATCAAGGTGACGGACAAGGAGATGGGCAAGGTCAAGATTGTCATCAACGGCGCCGGCGCCGCCGGCTGCGCCATCGGCAAGCTGCTTATCTCCATGGGCTTCGGCAATGTGGTGATGTGCGACATCAACGGCATCATCTGCGAGGGGGACGAGGGCCTCAACGCCGGACAGGAGGAGATCAGCCACATTTCCAACCTGAACCACGAGCACGGCACCCTGGCCGACGCCCTGAAGGGGGCCGACGCCTTCGTGGGTGTGTCCCGTCCCGGCCTGGTGACGGCGGAGATGGTATCCACCATGAACCGCGGCATTGTGTTCCCCATGGCCAACCCCGTGCCGGAGATTATGCCCGACGAGGCCAAAAGGGGCGGCGCGGCGGTGGTGGGCACCGGCCGCAGCGATTTCCCCAACCAGATCAACAACGTGCTGGTTTTCCCCGGCGTATTCAAGGGCGCGCTGTCCGTGCGGGCCACCGACATTACCGAGGGCATGAAGGTCCGGGCCGCCAAAGCCCTGGCCGCCCTGGTGCCCGAGGACAAGCTGAGCCCCGAGTACATCATCCCCTCCGTGCTGGATAAATCCGTGGCCGAGGCAGTGGCCAAGGCCGTGGCTGATGAGGCCCGGGAGCAGGGCATCGCCCGCATTTGACGAGGGCTGGAAACTACGAACAAATAAGGAGGTTCCTACGATGAAAGAAGTCTTTATCGTCGATGCGGTCCGCACCCCCGTGGGGCGTATGGGCGGAACGCTCAAGACCGCTCAGGCCCATGATCTGGGCGCTCTGGTCTGCAAGGCGCTGATGGAGCGCACCGGTCTGGACCCCAAGGTGGTGGAAGAGGTCGTTATCGCCCAGGTGAAGCAGAACGCCAAGGCCTCCAACATTGCCCGGGTGATCTCCCTGATGTCCGGATTCCCGGAGGAGATCCCCTCCTACACCCTGATGATGCAGTGCGGCTCTTCCCTCCAGTCCGTCAACTGCGCCGCCAACGACATTCGCTGCGGCGATGTGGACGTGGCGGTGGCCGGCGGCGTGGAGGCCATGAGCGACACCCACTTTGAGCTCTGGAACGCCCGCTACGGCTACAATACCGGCAACAACGTCATCTACGACCCCATTGTAGAGGGCGCGCGCCGGGCTCAGCCCCAGGACGCTTACGGCGCCTTCGGTATGGGCGACACCGCCGAGAATGTGGCCGAGGCCTACCATATCGCCCGGGAGGACATGGACGAGTTCGCCTTTGAGAGCCAGCGCCGGGCGGCCGCGGCTATTGCCGCCGGCGTGTTCAAGGGAGAGATTGTCCCCGTGGTGATTCCCCAGCGGAAGAAGGACCCCATCGTCTTTGACACCGACGAGCAGCCCCGGGAGACCAATATGGAGGCACTTGCCAAGCTGAAGCCGGTGTTCCGCACCGACGGCAAGGGAAAAGTTACCGCCGGAAACTCCTGCGGCCGCAGTGACTGCGGCGCAGCCCTGCTGCTGATGAGCGGAGAGAAGGCGGCGGAGCTGGGCGTAAAGCCCATGGCCAGAATCGTGGGACATACCATTGTGGGTGTGGACCCCAAGCTGATGGGCATCGGACCTGTCTCCGCCGTGCGGAAGCTGCTGGACAAGACCGGCCTGAAGCTGGAGGACATCGGCATGTTCGAGCTCAACGAGGCTTTTGCCGCCCAGAGCCTGGCCGTCATCCGTGAGCTGGGCCTGGACCGGAGCAAGGTCAACGTCAGCGGCGGCGCCATCGCTCTGGGCCACCCCCTGGGCGCCACCGGAGCCCGCATTCTCACCACGCTGGTCCACGGCATGAAGCGCACCGGCGCCAAGTACGGCATCGCGACCCTGTGCATGGGCGGCGGTCAGGGCGGCGCCACCCTGCTGGAGCTGTGCGACTGACCTTTTTCCATGAAAAACCGGGCCCGGGACAGGGTTCCCCGCCGACGGACCCGGAGCTCTGCCGGGTTCGGGTCTGAACATGAAGTAACCTATAAAATAATAACGGGGCACAACGAGGTGCGGCGGCAGCCTGCAAGCAAGGCCGCCGCCGCACCCCTTGTTTCCGCAGACAAGAAAGGAAGATACTATGGATCGCATCCGCAACGAGGCCATCCGCGCCAAAGTGACCACTGCCGAGGAAGCCGCCTCCTACATCAAGGACGGCATGACCGTGGGCGCCAGCGGCTTTACCTCCATCGGCTATCCCAAAGCCGTCCCCGCTGAGCTGGCCAAGCGCGCCGAAGCGGGGGAGCAGCTGGGTATTACCCTTATCACCGGCGGCAACGTAGGCGACCAGCTGGACGGTGTGCTGGCCCGGGCCGGCGTGCTCCGCCGCCGCTACGGATATCAGAGCAACAAGGACCTGCGGACTCTGATCAACGAGGACAAGGTGCAGTATGTGGATACCCATGTGAGCCACGTCCCCTATATGGTGAAAAACGGCTATCTGGGCAAGATTGACGTGGCGGTGCTGGAGGTGGCCGGCGTGGATGAGGAGGGCCGCCTGATCTCCACCTGCGCCCTGGGCATCATCGACATTCTGGCCAAATACGCCGAGAAAATCATCCTGGAGGTCAACGAGACCGTTCCCGCCGCCGTGGAGGGGATGCACGACGTGTTTACCCTGGAGCGGGCCCCCCACACCCAGGTAATCCCCATCATCCGCCCCGACGACCGGGTGGGCTCCCCCTACATCGAGTGCGACCCGGACAAGATTGTGGCCGTGGTCCGCACCGACGGCCCCGACGTGAACCAGAATCTGAAGGCTCCCGATGCGGACATGGAGGCCATTGCCGACCACATTATCCGCTTTTTGAAGGACGAGATGGAGGCCGGCCGGCTGCCCAATCCTCTGCCCCCCTTCCAGTCCGGCGTGGGCGGTGTGGCCAACGCGGTGCTTATGGGTCTGGCCAAGTCGGACCTCACCGACCTGAGCGTCTACACCGAGGTAATGCAGGACGCGGTGGTGGCCCTGATCGACGCGGGCAAGGTCAAGAGCGCCTGCGGCACCGCCCTGACCATCTCCCCCGCCGTCCGGGACGATTTCTATGCCCGGCTGGACCAGTACCAGGGGAAGATTATCCTCCGGCCCCAGGAGATCAGCAACGCCCCGGAGGTTATCCGCCGCCTGAGCGTCATCGCCATGAATACCGCGATTGAGGCGGACCTGGCCGGCAACGTGAACTCCACCCATATCGGCGGGGTAAGCATCATGAACGGCCTGGGCGGAAGCGCCGACTACTGCCGCAACTCCGGCCTGTCCATCTTCTCCACCGCCTCCACCGCCAAGGGGGGGACCCTGTCCTGCATTGTCCCCCACGTGACCCATGTAGACCACACCGAACACGATACCGAAATCATTGTCACTGAGCAGGGGCTGGCCGACCTGCGGGGCCTGACCGCCTATGAGCGGGCGGAGCGGATGATTGAACAGTGCGCCCACCCCAAATTCCGCGCCGAGCTGCGGGAGTATGTGGAGGAGGCCCGGGCCAAGGCGAAGGCTCTCCACGGCATTCTGTAACCGAGAGGCAGAGCTGACGCTGTCCGGCCTTTGACAGCGCTCCGGCGGACGGCCCGGGCAATCTGGTCCTTCCCCTGTGTACGAAACTGTGGTATACTTGCTATCATATAACAGTAATGAAATCAGACAGAGGATGTGATAGGACTATGGCAGCACCTGCGAAAGCCGCCGGAGAAGGCGGGCGCTATTACGAATATGTCATTGAAAACATCAAGGGCATGATCACCCGGGGAGAGCTGAGATGCGGGGAGCGGATCCCCTCTGAACGGGAACTGGCGGCGCGGTTCAATGTGAGCCGCGTGCCTATCCGGGAAGCCCTGAAGATTCTGGAATACATGGGCGTGCTGGACAGCAGCCGGGGTGACGGCACCTATGTGAAAAACATTGTGGTGGAGGACCTGATCGGGAAGCTGGATTTTCCCATGACCGCCACGGCGGACACCCTGCTGGACCTGCTGGAGCTGCGCATCAGCCTGGAGAGCTTTGCGGCTTTCTATGCCGCCCAGCGGCGCACCAAGGAGGATATCGAGGCCCTGCGTCAGACGATCAGAGACATGCGGGAGGCCAAAAAGCTCCCCGACATGGATGACGGGAGCGTACAGAAGCTGCGGGAAATCTCCTATGAGTTCCACCGGCTTCTGGTGCGCTCGGCCCACAACTCGGTGCTGTCCAGCATATATGAGAACCTGTATGAGTTGCTGGACGTCTCCCGCCAGTTTACCACTGACAACAGCGGTATTTCCTATAACTCCATTCTGGCGCACGAGGCAATTTTCAACCGGATTGTCCAGCGGGACGCAGATGGGGCGCGGGAGGCCATGGAGGAACATCTGTCCGATGTGCGGGTGAACCTGTCCAGCCGTCTGGCGGAGGCCGAGGCCAAGGAACAGAGCCAGTCCGCCCTGGCGGACTGACCGGCCGGCTTCCGTAGGTACAGACTGTGAATTTCCTCTAAATACAGAGGAGAGAGGGAGTGTGCCGGAATGGGCGAATATTATATCCGATGCGGAGCCTGCTTTGACGGGGTCCACGAGGAACTGCGGGAAAATGTGGGAATCCTGGTGCGGGAGAACCGCATCGTCCGGGCGGAGCGGGAGCTTCCCTGCCCCAGAGGGACGGAAGTGGTGGACCTGAGTCATCTGACGGTGACGCCGGGCCTCATCGACGCCCATGTCCACTTTGACTTCCTCTCCAACCAGACCGGCGGACCGGGGGCCCGCTTTCTGGCCTCCGATGAGATGAAGACGCTGACGCTACTGTACAATGCCCGGCAGTCCCTGAAACGGGGATTTACCACCGTCCGTCACGCCGGCGGCAAAATTTCCACCTTTGGCGCGGTAGATGTCAAGCGGGCTGTTGACGCCGGGCTCTTTCAGGCCTCCCGGCTGGTGGTGGTGGCCCACGCCGTCAGTACGCCGGGCTGCCACACCGACGCTTCAACTTATTTCCGTGGAAATCCCCACCTGTCCGACGCCCTCCAGGGGCTCTATCCCAACATCGGGAGCGGGGCGGATTTTGCCCGGGCCGCGGCCCGGCGGGAGATCAAATACGGCGCCGACGTGGTTAAGCTGATGGTCACTGGCGGCTTTGCCTCCCCCAATGACGGTCCGGAGGACATGCAGCTGGAGGAGGACGAGATCCGCGCGGTCCTGGACGTGGCCCGGCATATGGGAAAGCCCACCACGGCCCATGTCTATACCGCCCGCATGGTCTCCCTGCTGGCGGAGCTGGGCATCACCGGCGTAGAGCACGCCTCCATGCTGGACGGGGCCGCACTGGAAAAGCTCCTGGCCAACGGGACCTATGTGGTGCCCACCTTCGTGCCCTATGAGGAGATTATCCGGGAGGACCGGGAGATGCTGGACAAAAAGACGCCGGAATTCCGGGCCAAGCTGCTGAAATACGCCGCCCAGCTCCGCCAGGGCCGCCAGGTGCTGGTGGACGCCATTCTGAATACGGAGCTGCTGGCGGGCTACGGCACCGATATTGTCAGCCTATATCCCAACTACGACTGCTGGCGGGAGTTCAAGGCGTGGCGGGACAGCGGGATACCGGCCCTGCGGACCCTGCGCGCGGCCACCAGCGACAATGCCAAAATTCTCCGGCGGCCCGAGCTGGGCTCCATTGCCCCGGGTCAGCTGGCCGACCTGTCGGGCTGGGACCGGGACCTGCTGGAGGACCACGAGGCCCTGTCCCACTGTGCCTTTGTCATGAAGGACGGCCGGGTGGTGGACCAGACGGAAGAGCCGTAGCCGGCGGCGGGGCGGGCTTTGCTGCCTCCCCCGGACGGGCCGCCCTGAACTTGCTTTTAAAAAACTGCGGAGGTCCGCTTATCTCAGCAGACCTCCGTACAGATTGTCAAAAAATTTCCCCTACGGGAAAGCCTCGCAGAGTTTTGCCGCCCAGGGCGGCAAAATAAAGTCAAGATTGGTCATTTTCGGGGACATGTGCCTCGAAAATGACACTTCTCGGCCTGCAAGTGTGCCCAAAGGGTGCGCGCGGCAGGCCGTATCCCTTTTGTCGAAAAAGGCCGGAGGCCTTTTTCGACAGACTGTGCGGAGGTCTGCTTATTTCAGCAGACCTCCGCAGTTTTTGCGGCTGATTCTTCGGTACGGCGGCAGCTCCCTCCGGCTTTTCCGGGCGGAGGGCAAAATGGATTACTGATACTGCTTCTGCCGCTGGAGGTAATCGGCCTGAATCCGGGGCAGAAGCTCCGGGTCGCAGATAATGTCGGCGCAGGAGCAGGCCAGCGCCTGGGCGGATTTGAGGATGGCGTTGTGGGCCAGCTCACTCTTGCCCGCGGCGGCAAACTCCGGCGTATGGGATGTAACCGGCGCGTTGACCATTTTAATGCGCAGGCAGACGCCGGGCACGTGCTGGAGGACCGAGGCAAAATCGGTGGTGCCGGTGCGGACCCGGGGCGGGGCGATCTCCGGACAGCCCACCGCCGCGGCATTGGACATGACGGTTTCGTTGAGCACCAGAGCGGGAATCTTGTTGGGCCAGACCACGCCGTCGTCAATCTCATAGGTGGTGCCGGTCATCAGCGCTGCGCCCTTGACCACATCGAAGAAGCGGTCCCGGAGCTCCTGGAGGTAGGTAAAGGAATTGCGGCACCGGAGCAGGAATTTGCCCGAGGCCACAGACGGAATGCCGTTAGCGGGGATGCCGGGCTCCGTGCAGGCGTAGTGCAGGCGGGTGTCGTCGGTGACATGGGCCCGCATCATATCCATCCCGTGGAAGGCCAGCTGGAGGGCGCCGAAGGCGCTGCGGCCCCGCTCCGGAAAGAGGCCCGGGTGGGCGGCGGTGCCGTGGAAGGTGACGGTATAGTTCATGCTGGCCAGAGAGCTCTCGTCACAGGCGGTATTGACAGAGCCGTGCACCATCAGCGCAATATCAATGTCCCGGAAACAGCCGTTGTCCCACATGGTCTGCTTGGCGGGGGCCACCTCTTCGGCAGGGGTGCCATAGAAGACCAGACGGTAAGACTGGTCCTTCAGCACCGACTGGAGGGTCTCGGCGCACAGAAGCAGGGCAGGGCCCTGCATATGATGGCCGCAGCCGTGTCCCAGGCCGGGCAGGGCGTCATATTCCGCCAGCAGCCCGATAGAGGGACCGCCCTGCCCCCGCTGATAGACCGCCCGAAACGCGGTGGGCAGCCCGCCCGCCCCGGTCTCCACCTGGAATCCGTCCTGCGCCAGCCGCTGAGTCAGCACCCGGCAGGCCTCCTCCTCATGATAGCCCACCTCCGGGTGGTCCCAGATGTAGTCGGACAGCTGACAGAGCTGGGGCGCGAGGGCTTCCGCCTGGGAAATCAGCGCTTCTTTCACAGAAAATCCCGTCCTTTCATAAATAGAGCAGTTCTTAGAACCTGTATTCACAACCGTTGAACGCCCACTGAGCGGTCTTTTTCCCGCCATACTGCGTCGCTTTTCCTTGCCATCCGTCAGGATGGCTGCGGAACATCTCCTTGTCTGGCGGGAAAAATCCTCGCCCATCCAGCATCCCCCGGTTATGAATACAGGTTCTGAAAACACTGAGAAAAGTTCGGCGGTCTATAGAAGGTGTGACTTTGTCGCCGCCCCTTCTTGGCCGGCGTCCCCCCGCCGGCGTTCTCCGCCTCGTTCTGAAAAAATCCTGCTCCAGATTCAATCTGCAATTTCTGACGTGGCAGACTTCGGTTGAGAAATATGCAGCGCTCAATTGTGATTATAGCACGGCTGCGTGCCTGGCGCAACCGGTTTCGCCAGGCGGTATACCGAAGAAAAACGCAGGAGCACCACCGCGGAATTGACATGTTAAAGTGCGCATATCCAGGATATCTGTTTTTTACAAAGCAGTATTCACCGGAAGAAAATATTGAAATGTCAAAAAAAGAGCGACAAAGTTCTATCTTTACATTTGAGAAAAAATGCGGTATATTTATGGCGAATAACAGAGCCTTGGTATACCGGCCGGGCGCCGGAGGCTCTGCCGGCTGCGGAATGAGGAGGGACTCTCCCCTCTTGATTCAAATAAGTTCCCCCAATTTCTATGGAGAAAAGGAGAATGAAAATGAAGAAGAAAGTACGCATTCTGGCGCTGGTTCTGGGTACGCTGATGCTGCTGTCAGCCTGCGCCCCCAGTCAGCCCCAGGGCGGCGGACAGGGCACCCCCGCGCCCGCCCCCACCAACAACGGCGGGACCCCCGCAACCGCAGCCCCCAGCACTCCCGGCAAGGACGACCTGATTGTGGCCGTCAGCACCGAGCCCTCCAGCCTGGACCCTCACAACGTTAACATGGTGACGGCCTTTATGATCGGCCAGCACGTGATTGACCGCCTGTTTGTGGCGGACGCCGAGTACAACATCACGCCCTCCCTGGCGGAAAAATATGAGTGGCTGGACGACACCACACTCCAGGTTAAAATCCGCGAGGACGTGGACTTCTCCAACGGCCAGCACATGACCGCCGACGATGTGGTCTACTCCATCCAGCGGGCCTGCACCATGTCCCAGAGCGCGGCTACATTTGACTACTTCGACGGTCCCAATACCGTCAAGGTGGACGAGTACACCGTAAATATCAAGCTGAAGGCCCCCTATCCCAACGCGCTGAGAGTGCTGTGCGGCGGCCGCGGCGGTATCGTATGCAAGAGCGCCATTGAGGAGATGGGCGAGGACGCGTACGGCCGCGCTCCCGTGGGCAGCGGCGCCTTCATCGTGACCAACTGGTCCTCCGGCGACCGCATCGAGCTCACCCGCAACGACAACTACTGGGGCGATAAGCCCGCCTATAAGGACCTGACGTTCCGCATCATCACCGAGAACGCCAGCCGCACCATTGAGGTGGAGACCGGCGGTGTGGATATCGCCTGGGATATCGGTTCCGACGACGTGGCCCGCCTGGAGGCCGACCCCAACGTGAATATCGTCCGGGGCGCCAGCTCCACCATGAACCACATCGTGATCAACAGCGTGAACTTTGACACCCTGAAGGACCCCAAGGTCCGTGAGGCCATGCACATGGCGCTGGATATGGACGCTATCGTGGCGGTGGCCTTCAAGGGCTACGCCACTGTAGCCGAGAGCCTCTCCCCCAACAGCACCACCGAGTTTGCCAAGGTGGGTCCCACCGCCTATGACCCCGAGGGCGCCAAGGCTCTGATTGCCGAGTCCGGCTTCGATACCTCCACCCCCATTGTCCTGCAGATCTATAAGAACCAGCAGATTCAGTCCATGGCGGAGATCATCGCCAACATGTGGACCGCCGTGGGTCTGAACGTTCAGATTGAGGTGGTGGACCGCGCCACCATGGTGACGAACAACTCCTCCGGCAAGACCCCCATGTGCATCACCAGCGTGACCTGCTCCGACGGCAATATCGAGTCCGTGTTCCGTCAGTGGGAGAAGCCGGAGACCGGCTTTACCGATGACGAGGCGCTGATCGCCGCGATCAAGGCCGCCAAGGGCATTATGGACGACGCCGAGCGCAAGGCCGCCTATGCCGAGCTCCAGCAGCAGTGCTGGGACCTGAACACCGTTATCCCCATCGCCACCGGCGAGAACATCTTCGGTGTCCGCTCCAACGTGCAGGGCTTTGTATTCCACCCCGACAAGACTCCCAACCTGACCGGAATTACCTTCGGCTAAGCTGCGGGTAACATAGACCAGCAAAGGGCCCAAAGGCTGACTGTACATCAGATACGGATACATGTATGGAATTGATGCCTTTGGGCCCTTGCATACACACAGGGCCTGTATTCACACCCGCAAGACCACATGGCCGTCTGTGAATACAGGTTCTTACTCTGAAGGAAAGGAGTGGGCGGCCCCCTTATTTTGGATATGGGCCGCTTAACAGAGCCGTGCTGAAATATATTGGAAAACGACTGCTGATGCTCATTCCCGTTATACTGGGCGTAACGCTGATTATCTTTATCATGCTGGCCCTCACCCCCGGCGACCCCGCCCGGCAGATTCTGGGCGGCGAGGCCACGGAGGAGCAGGTGGAGGAGCTGCGGGAGGAGCTGGGCCTCAACGACCCGCTGCCCGTGCGTTATCTCCGTTACATATGGGACATGCTCCACGGCGACCTGGGGACCTCCTACAGCTCCAAGCAGCCGGTGACGAAGGAATTGCTGGAGCGCTTCCCCACCACCCTGCTGCTGTCCATCCTCTGTACGGTGGTAGGCGCCATTATCGGTATTGTGTTCGGCATCATATCGGCAGTAAAGCAGTACACTATTTTCGACAACGTCTCCCGCGTGCTGGCCCTGGCCGGCATTTCCATCCCGTCCTTCTGGCTGGGACTGATGCTGATTATCGTTTTTTCCGTCAATCTGAAATGGCTGCCCTCCTCGGGCTTCTATGGACCGGAGTACTGGATTCTGCCCGCCATCACCGTGGGTCTGGTGCAGGCTGCCACAGTTATGCGCCAAACCCGCTCCGCTATGCTGGACGTGGTCCGCCAGGACTACATCCGCACCGCCAAAGCCAAGGGCCAGACCGAATTTAAAGTGGTCATGGGCCACGCCCTGCCCAACGCTTTGATCCCCATTATCACCGTACTGGGCATGCAGTTTGGCCACGGCCTGGGCGGAGCCGTTATTTCAGAACAGATTTTTGCCATCCCCGGCATCGGAAAGCTGATGGTGGACTCCATTACCGCCCGGGACTACCCGGTGGTGCAGGGCGGCGTATTGATGATCGCCATCTCCTTTACCGTAGTCAACCTGCTGGTGGATATTCTGTACGCCTTTATTGACCCGCGGATTAAGGCGCTGTATGTGGGCAAAAAGAGCAGAAAGAAAGAAGAAGTAAAGGGGGCGGCGGCATCATGAAAACGGCAGTAAAAACCGGTGCCGGCGGCGCAGCGGCGCCCGCGGCCAAGAAAAAGAGCCAGTTCCAGGAGGTCTGGGGCCGGTTCAAAAAGAACCGCCTGGCCCTGTTCGGGATGCTTTTGATCGCGCTGATGATCCTCATGGTCATTCTCTCCCCCATTATCGCACCCTACGGCTTTGATGAGCAGAACTACTATGAGATCTTTGCGGAGCCCTCTCTCCAGCACCTCTGCGGCACCGACAATCTGGGCCGCGACGTGTTCAGCCGCCTGCTGTACGGCGGCCGGGTCTCCCTGACCATCGGCATTATCTCCGTGGGCATCGGCCTGCTGTGCGGCGGGCTGATCGGCGCCCTGGCCGGCTACTACGGCGGCAAGCTGGACAACACCCTGATGCGCTTTATCGACATCCTGATGGCCATTCCCAGCGTCATCCTGGCCATCTCCATCTGCGCCGCCCTGGGGCCCGGCCTGGTGAATACCATGATCGCCGTCGGCGTGGCCTCTATCCCCAACTATGCCCGGATTCTCCGCTCCTCCATCCTGTCCATCAAGCAGCAGGAGTACGTGGAGGCAGCCCGGGCCATCGGCGCCAGCAACACCCGCATCATCAGCAAGCATATTGTCCCCAACTCCCTGTCCGGTCTGATTGTGCAGGCCTCCATGGGCGTGGGCCGCGCGATCATCTCTGCGGCGTCCATGAGCTTTATCGGACTGGGCATCGCGCCGCCCAACCCGGAGTGGGGCGCCATGCTCTCCGCGGGGCGGACCTATTTCCGGGATTACCCCCACATGGTCCTCTTCCCCGGTATCGCTATTTTCCTGGCCGTCCTCTCCATGAACCTGATCGGCGACGGTCTGCGGGATGCCCTTGACCCGCGCCTGAAGAGATAAGGAGGGCGCAGATATGAGTGAAAAAAAGTTTCTGGAAGTCAGGGACCTGACAATCCATTATGAGACCGACGGCGGCGTGGTAGAGGCCGTCAACTCCGTCAGCTTCTCCCTGGCCCAGGGGGAGACCCTGGGGCTGGTGGGGGAGACCGGCGCGGGCAAGACTACCATCGCTCTGGGCATCATGAATCTGGTGCCCAACCCGCCCGGAAAGATCAAGGGCGGAGAGATTGTGTTTGAGGGCGAGGACCTGCTGAAAAAGAAGTCCAAAGAGATGCGTAAAATCCGGGGCGACAAGATCTCCATGATCTTCCAGGACCCCATGACCGCCCTGAACCCCGTCAAGACGGTGGCCGACCAGATCAGCGAGGTTATCCGTCTCCACCAGAAGCTCTCCCGGGCCGACGCTCTGCGCAAGGCCTGTGAGATGCTGGAGCTGGTGGGCATCAGCGCCGAGCGGATCAACGACTATCCCCACCAGTTCTCCGGCGGTATGAAGCAGCGGGTGGTCATCGCCATTGCCCTGGCCTGCAATCCCAGCCTGCTCATCGCCGACGAGCCCACCACCGCGCTGGACGTGACCATTCAGGCCCAGGTAATCGAGATGATGGGCCGTCTGAAAGAGGAGCTCAGGACCTCCATGATCCTCATCACCCACGACCTGGGCGTGGTGGCGGAAATGTGCGACAAGGTGGCCATCATGTATGCCGGCGAGGTGGTGGAGTACGGCACACTGGAGGATATTTACGAGGGCGAGCATCATCACCCGTATACGGTGGGACTCTTCGGCGCCATTCCCGACCTGGACAAGGACACTGACCGGCTCACCCCTATCGACGGACTGATGCCCGACCCCATGGCCCTGCCCCAGGGCTGCAACTTCTGCCCCCGATGCCCCCACCGGCGGCCGGAGTGTGAGACGGTCCCCCCCAAGGCATATGAGGTCTCACCGGGGCACACCATCCGCTGCCATCTGTTTGGGAAGGAGGAGGCGTAATGGGAAACCTGCTTGAGGTCAAGCACCTGAAAAAATATTTTAAGACCGCCTCCGGTCAGCTCCACGCGGTGGACGACGTCACGTTTTCCATTCCCCAGGGCGAGACCCTGGGCGTGGTGGGCGAGTCCGGCTGCGGTAAGAGCACGCTGGGCCGGGTGGTCCTGGGCCTGCTGGACTCCACCGGCGGCGAGATTTTCTTCGAGGGAGAGAACATCACCAACGTCTCCCAGGAGCAGTTCCATGCCCTGCGGCGGAAAATGCAGATCATTTTCCAGGACCCCTATTCCTCTCTGAATCCCCGCATGTCCGTGGGCGACATCATCGGCGAACCCCTCCAGATTTTCGGGCTCTACCCCGAGAAGGAGGCCAGGGAGGAGCGGGTCAAGGAGCTGATGCGCGTGGTGGGGCTGGACCAGCGGTTTATCAACTCCTACCCCCACGAGCTGGACGGCGGCCGCCGCCAGCGTATCGGCATTGCCCGCGCCCTGTCCCTGGACCCCAAGTTCATCGTCTGCGATGAACCGGTATCCGCCCTGGACGTGTCCATCCAGGCCCAGATTCTCAACCTGATGCAGGACCTTCAGGAGGAGCACGGCCTTACCTATATGTTCATTACCCACAACCTGTCGGTGGTGAAGCATATCTCCGACAATATCATGGTCATGTATCTGGGGCAGATGGTGGAGCTGTGCAGCGCCAAGGAGCTGTTCGCCAATAACCTCCACCCCTATACCAAGGCGCTGCTGTCGGCCATTCCCCGGCCCAGCATCCGGCAGAAGCAGCAGCGGATTCTTCTGAAAGGCGAGCTGTCCTCGCCTATCGACCCCAAGCCCGGCTGCCGGTTCGCCGTGCGCTGCAACTATGCCACCCCCGCGTGCTTTGAGAAGGACCCGGAGCTGCGGGAGTACTGCCCCGGCCATTTTGTGGCCTGCCACAACGTGGAAGCCGCCAACAGCTGAAAGCAGATAAATACATATGGGGCGAGACATATGCAGTATGCCCCGCCCCAGCTTGTCGAAAAAGGCCTT
>CANDFO010000029.1 GCA_947384055.1 uncultured Flavonifractor sp. | reverse complement strand
GCCATGGCCGGCCGGGGATGCTTTGGGAATCCCTGGCTCTTTCAGCAGAGCGCCGCCGCCCTGCGGGGAGAGGAGATTCCGCCCCTGCCCCCCCTGAGCCGGCGGGTGGATACGGCGGTACGGCAGTTCCGCCTCTCCGCCGAACACAAGGGGGAGCACATCGCCTGTCTGGAGGCCAGAAAGCACTATGCCTGGTATCTGAAGGGCGTGCCCTACGCGGGCTATTATAAGGAACAGATCAGTCAGATCAGCACGCTGGCGGACATTGACCGGATTACCGCCGGAATCAAGCGGGACCTGACATAGGCGCGTCTGTGCGCGGATAAACGCCCTTCCGGGGCGCTGCGGGGAGGTGAGGAAGGCTTGAACGGGGAAACGGAGCTGGTCCGGCGGGCCCGGCAGGGGGATGAGGACGCCTTTGCCGCCCTGGTGGAGAACAACCAGAAACGGGTGTACAGCCTGGCGCTGCGGATGACGGGCAGCGCCGAGGATGCGGCGGAACTGAGCCAGGAGGCCTTCCTCCACGCATGGAAGGGGCTGAGGCGCTTCCAGGGGGAGAGCAGCTTTTCCACCTGGCTTTACCGCCTGACCTCCAATGTGTGCATCGACTTTCTGCGCCGGGAGAAGCGGCGGAGGGAGATCTCTATGACGGTCTCCCTGGAGGACGCGGAGGAGGTCCGCCAGGCCCAGCTGCCCGACGAGCGTTACAGCCCCCAGCAGGCCCTGGAGCGGGCCGAGCTGCGCCGGGCTGTCCGGGCGGGGCTGGACGCTCTCAGCCCGGAACACCGGCAGGTGCTGATTCTCCGGGAGCTGGAAGGACTCAGCTATCATGAGATTGCCGCCCTGCTGGAGCTGGAGGAGGGGACGGTGAAGTCCCGGATTGCCCGGGGGCGGCTGGCCCTGCGAAATTATTTGATTGCCGCCGGGAACTTTTCCCCCGGTGCCCCGTCCAAAGTATGACAAAAGGAGGTGGCCCGCATGATCTCCTGTGACCGCGCTGCGGAACTCATCAGCGCTGAGCTGGATGGGGAGCTGACCCAGGCGGAAATCGTTCTATTGGAAGAGCATCTGGCCCGGTGCGCCCCGTGCAGGGCGCTCCAGGCCGATTTTCAGGCGCTTCACCAGGCGCTGCTGGAGGCGGCCGCCCATTGGACTGCGGAGCCCCCCGCCGGCCTGACCCAGCAGGTGCTGGACAGGGTCCGCGCAGAAAAGACCATCCCCGCCCGGCAGTCTTCACGCCGCTGGACGCGGTGGGCGCCCCTGGCGGCGGTGCTGGCGCTGGCCGTAATCGGCGGCAGTACGGCGGGGCTGTGGCACTCCGGCGCCGGCGGCGGTGCGGCGCAGAACGGCAGCACCATCGTGGCGGCGGCTCCCGCCGGAAACGGCATTCCGGCCGGCGGCGCGGCTCCGGAGGCCGCGCCTGACCCCGGCGAGTGCACAGACGGAACCGGCGCGGCAGCGTACAGCATGACCGCAGGGGATGCGCCGCAGGCCGACGGCGGCAGCGGCGCGGACGGGGAGGCCGGCGCGGTCTATGGCGCGGTCAGGAGCCTGGCCAGTCCATGTCCGGAGGCCCTGTCGGGCGATTTGCCGGAGGGGACGGCTCCGGTGCTCCAGGTCAACGGCGTGCTGTACCGCTGGGAGGGTCTGAACCTGAAGAGCAGCAATTATCAGGAACTGGAGGACGGCACCTGTTGCTTTGACACAGAATTGCCCAAGGGCTATGAGCCCTTGGGCGAGCTATCCTCCGTATCGGAGGATAGCCCACAAGAAGAGCTTCAATTGCAGGCGGATTTTTCTGCCTGCGGTACGGTGTATGCCAATGCGGAGGAACCCGGCCAGGTCTACGTGCGCATGAGCACCGACTGGTTTACCGAGAGCTATGTCCGCTTTGAAAGTCTCCGGCCGGAGGACAGCCCGCTGATCAACTGGAACGGGGCGCTCTACCGCATCGCGCTGGAGGAGTCGGGCCTGACGGCCGGCGAGCTGCCGGAGGGCTGTGTCAGCCTGGGCATTTTGAATTTTACGGGAAGCGGCCGCCTGCCCGCCGCCAGTCTGGAGACCAACTGCGAGACAGACGGCCAGGGCGCCCCCCTGCATGGCCGTGAGGTCTTTGGGGACCCGTCGGACCCGGAGACGCTCTATCTCGCCGGGGAGGAGAGCGGAGAGGGCTGGCAGGTCTGCCTCTGCCAGAAAATCGGCGGGACGGACGCGCAGACGCCGTAAAAAAGGCCCTCTGTCCGGAAACAGAGGGCCTTTTGTTCCATCTTTATTTCATGCTGCCGACAATCTCGGCGGTATCCAGCGCAATCATAAGCTCCTCGTCGGTGGGGATCAGCAGGACCTTCACCTTGGAGTCGGCGGTGGAGATCACCGTCTCTTTGCCCCGGACGTTGTTGGCCTCGGCGTCCATTTTCACCCCCATAAACTCCAGGCCGGAGGCAATGGCCATGCGGTTGGAGGCGGAGTTCTCGCCCACGCCGGCGGTAAAGACGATGGCGTCCACGCCGCCCATGGCGGCGGCATACGCGCCGATGTACTTCTTCACATTGTAGTTGAAGATGTCCACGGCCAGCCCCGCCAGGTGGTTGCCCTGCTCGGCGGCGGCGTCCAGGTCACGGAAGTCGGAGGACACGCCGGAAATGCCCAGCACGCCAGACTTCTTGTTCAGGACATTGAGCATCTCCTTAATGTCCATGTGGTACTTGTTCATCAGGTACTCCATGATGCCCGCGTCCAGGTCGCCGGAGCGGGTGCCCATGGGCAGGCCCGCCAGAGGCGTGAAGCCCATGGAGGTGTCCACGCTCTTTCCGCCGTCCACGGCGGCGATGGAGGAGCCGTTGCCCAGGTGACAGGTGATGATCTTCAGCTCTTCCACAGGGCGGCCCAGCATGGCGGCGGCCCGGCCGGAGACATAGCGGTGGGAAGTGCCGTGGAAACCATAACGGCGGACCTGGTCGTTTTTATAGTACTCATAGGGCAGGGCGTACAGATAGGCCCGCTCGGGCATGGTCTGGTGGAAGGCGGTGTCAAACACGCCCACCATAGGCACGCTGGGCATGACCTTCTGGCAGGCCCGGATGCCGGTGATGTTGGCGGGGTTATGGAGAGGCGCCAGGGGGATGCACTTCTCCAGGGCGTTCATGACCGCGCCGTCAATGAACACGGACCCGGCAAACTCCTCGCCGCCGTGAACCACCCGGTGGCCCACCGCGTCGATCTCGGACATGGAACGGATCACTCCGTGGGTCTCGCTCATCAGGGCGTCCAGCACGGACTGAATGGCCTCGGCGTGGGTGGGCATGGGGATATCGGCCTCGTGCTTCAGGTCCCTGGCGGGAACCTTGTGAGTCAGGCGGCCGTCGATGCCGATGCGCTCGCACAGGCCCTTCGCCAGCACGTCGCGGGTGTCGGTGTCCATGAACTGATATTTCAGGGAGGAGCTGCCTGCGTTGATGACCAGAACTTTCATGTTGACGATCTCTCCTTGCAAAATTGTGGGATGCCGCTTGCACCCCCGGCATACACGCTGGTATGGCGGGAACAAATATATACCTATTCTAGTCCTTTTTTCTCCAAAGGACAACCCCTGATTTTGCAGTTTGCAGGGAATTTTTCGCGGAGGCGGGAGGGATTTCATGCGCACGGCGGGCATTATCTGTGAATACGACCCCTTTCACCTGGGCCATGCCTGGCACATCGCCCAGACCCGGGCCGCGCTGGGGGAGGACTGCGCCGTCGTCTGCTGCATGAGCGGCCACTGGACCCAACGTGCGGACTGCGCCGTGGCGGACAAGTGGACCCGCGGGGCGCTGGCCCTGGCGGGGGGCGCGGACCTGGTTCTGGAGCTCCCTCTGCCCTGGGCCCTCTCCACTGCGGAGCGCTTTGCCTGGGGGGGTGTGGCAGTGCTGGCTGCCGCCGGAGTGGTGGACACCCTGTCCTTCGGCAGTGAGTCGGGGGACCTGGCCCGCCTGCAGGCGGCGGCGGACTGCCTGGACAGGCCGGCGTATCAGCAGGCGCTGAGAGAGCGCCTGGCCCGGGGCCTCCCCTTTGCCGCGGCGCGGCAGGCGGCGGCGGAGACCCTGCTGGGGCCGGAGGCGTCCTGTCTTGCCGCCCCCAATGACAACCTGGGGGTGGCGTACCTGCGGGCCATCCGGGAACTGCGCGCGCCGCTGGAACCGCTGGCGATTCGCCGCCGGGGAGCGCGCCATTCCAGCCGGACGGTCCGGGAGGGCTTCGCCTCCGCTACCTGGGTCCGCCGTCTGCTCCGGGAGGGGAACCGGGAAGGGGCGGCGGCGCTGATGCCCGGCGGCGCGGAAACCCTGGGGGAGCCCGCCCGCCTCTCCTGGGCGGAGCGGGCAGTGCTGGCCCGCCTGCGGACCATGGAGGAGGCGGACTTTGCGGCCCTGCCCGACAGCGGGGCCGCGGAGGGACTTCCCGCCCGGCTGTGCCGGGCGGCCCGGCAGTCGTGCGCTCTGGAGGAATTCTACGCCCTGGCGAAGACCAAGCGCTATACCCACGCCCGCCTGCGCCGGCTGGCGGTCAGCGCGTTCCTGGGTCTGAGGGAGGCGGACGTACCGGCTTTTCCGCCCTATCTGCGGGTATTGGGCCTCAGCAGCCGGGGGCGGCTGCTGCTGCGGCAGATGAAGGAGACCGCCGCGCTCCCCGTCATCACCAAGCCCGCCCATGTAAAGGCCCTTCCGCCGGACGCGCAGAGGCTGTTCCGTCTGGAGGCCAGGGCCGGGGACCTGTACGGGCTGTGCTTTTCCCGGCCGCGCCCCTGCGGACTGGACTGGACCCGCAGTCCGGTGGTGCGGATGGAATGAAAAAAGGAGGTCCCTATGCCCCATAAACCGCTGATTGCCCTGTACAGCGCGGCTCACTTCTGGGTGGATCTGAGCTGTGCGCTGCTGCTGGTCCGCACCCTGTCCGGAGAAGCGCAGTTTGCCCTCTGCCTGCTGGTCTACAACTTCTGCGCCTTTGCCCTGCAAATGCCCCTGGGCCTGCTGGCCGACCGGCTGAACCGCAACGGCGCGGCAGCCGCGGCGGGATGCGCTCTGGCGGCCCTGGCCTACGTCTCCTCCGCCCCCCTTCTCACCGCGGCGGCCGGGGTGGGAAACGCCCTTTTTCATCTGGGCGGCGGCATTGACACGCTGAACGTCAGCGGAAACCGGGCGGCCGCCCTGGGGGTGTTCGTCTCCCCCGGGGCCCTGGGCCTCTGGCTGGGGATACGCTGGGGGCGGGAGGAGGCGGTTCCTCTGTGGCTGGGGGCGCTGGGTCTGGCGGCGCTGGGCCTGGCCATCCTGCTCCTGAGCCGGAAGTCCTTCGGCTCTCTGCGCTCCGAAAATGCCCCCCTGGAGCTGTCCGGGACTTTCGGCTCTATGCTCCCCCTGTTTCTGGTGGTGGTTCTGCGCTCCTATATGGGGCTGAACCAGCAGTTCCCCTGGAGCGGGACCGGCCCCTGGGCGCTGGCGCTCACCCTGGCGCTGGTGCTGGGCAAGGCGGCCGGCGGCTTCCTGACAGACCGCCTGGGTCCCCGCCGGGCGTCGGCCGCCTCTCTGGGGCCGGCGGCGGCGCTCTATCTGCTGTCCGCCGCGCCTCTGCCCGGGACCCTGGCCGTATTCCTTTTTAACATGACCATGCCGGTTACGCTCTGGGGAGCGGTGTGTCTGGTGCCGGGGGCCAAAGGCTTTACCTTCGGTCTGCTCACCTTCGCGCTGTTTCTGGGCTATCTGCCCAGCTGGATGGGCTGGCCCTCCCTCCTCACCGGGCCCTGGGCCTGCGCCGCGGCCGCGCTGCTCTCCCTGGCGCTGCTGCTGATCCCCCTGGGAAGGGAGGAGCCGGCGCCATGCTGAGCATTCTGGCGGTCTCCCTGCTGCTCACCCTCCTGCTGGAGCTGGGCTTTGCCCTGGCGTGGGGGGTGCGGGGTCGGCGGGAGCTGCTGACGGTAGCCCTAGTCAACTGCCTGACCAACCCTCCGGCGGTGCTGTTCTACCATACCGCCGCGGGGCTGTGGCGCTGGCCCGGCCTGCCGACGACCGCCGCGGTGGAGTGCATCGCGGTGCTGGCGGAGTGGCGCTGTTACCGCGCCTGTTCGGAGAGCCTGCGCCATCCCTTTCGGTTCGCTCTGCTGGCAAATCTTTTTTCCTATGGCGCCGGCTGTATCCTCAATATGATATAGGCCCTGCTAAACAACGCAAAAGTGGCCTGCCCAGGCCGAAAAGCCGGGCGCCTGAAACGAATCCGTGATTCTTTTCAGGCTGCCTGATTCTATTCTGAAGGAGGAACGGTCTATGAAACGAGTACGCGGTGCGCTGCTGGCTCTGCTGGCGGTGTGCGCGCTGGCCCGGCCCGCCCGGGCGGACCTGCTCTGGACCCCGGACAACCGTTTTTTTGAGCGGCATTCCGACCAGTGCACCTATGTGGGGCGGAGCTACTATGCCAATGGAGCCGCCGGCTTTGTCACCCTCTGGGATGCGCCCGGCGGCAGCGGTGTGGAAGCCCAGTACGAAAACGGGACCAGACTGTGGGTCTACTGGCTCTATCAGGACTGGGGCTGCATTTCCGTCTGGGGAGATGCGGGCCACACCGACGGCTGGGTTCCCATGTCTCAGCTGGAGCTTATTTACGACCACATCTCCTTTGAGGAGGCCTACGGCGGCCAATTCCGGGCCTACAGCGGCGAATTCGCGGACTACAGCGGCGCCGCTCAGGGTATCGCCTTTTGGGAATACCCCGGCGCGCCGGAGCCCAATCTGGTCTGGGACTACGATTCGGACATCCTCTCCGGCCTCCGGGAACCCAACAGCTTTTCCGCGGTCTTTACCGACGAGACGGGGCTGGACTGGGGCTATGTGCCCTACCTCTACGGCCACAGAAATTTCTGGATCTGTCTGGACGACCCGGCAGAGACAGACTTTTCCGTCCGGGAAATCCCGCAGCCGGAGCTGATTCCCGCCCAGCCCCCGGCGCCGCCCCCCGTCTCCCCCCTCCCCGCTGCGCTGGTGGGGGCGGTGGTGCTGGTGACGGCCGGGCTGCTGTTCCTGCTGTCCAGGACAAGAAAACAAAACGGCTGACCCCGCTGCGGCTCCCTCACGGGAGCCGCGCATTTTATGGTTTACAATTCCGCCCGGCCTATGGTAGAATAACTGACATCTACGGGCGGTCTGTCCGCGGCAGGGGAGGAAATCAGGCGTGCCGGAGAATTTTCACTTTTTTGCTTATCTGTCCCGGATGCGGTATATCAACCGCTGGGGGCTTATGCGCAATACCTTCCAGGAGAATATTCAGGAACACTCCCACATGGTGGCGGTGCTGGCCCACGCCCTGGCGGTGATCCGCCGTGAGGTGTACGGCGGCGGCATCGACCCCGGCGAGGCGGCGGCGGCGGCGCTGTTCCATGACGCGCCGGAAATCCTCACCGGAGACCTGCCCACCCCTGTGAAGTACTACAATCCGGAGATAAGGGACGCCTATAAGGAAGTGGAGGATGTGTCGGCCCGAAAGCTGCTGTCCATGCTTCCGGCGGAGCTTCGCCCGGCCTATGAGGGCCTGCTCACCGAGGACTACAGCCCGGAGCTGCGGGCGGTGGTAAAGGCTGCGGACAAGCTCTCCGCTTACATTAAGTGCCTGGAGGAGCTCAAGGCGGGCAATACGGAGTTCCGCTTGGCGGCGGAGCAGACCCGTCAGGCTCTGAAGGGCTCCCCCCTGCCGGAGGTGGCGTATTTTATGGAGCGCTTCCTGCCCGCCTTCGGACTGACCCTGGACGAACTGCAATGACCGCCGAGACGAGAAAGGAGAGAGCGATAATGAGAGCGATTGTCACCGTAGTGGGTAAAGACCGGGTGGGCATTATGTCCGCCGTCTGTTCCCTGCTGGCCGCCCACAACGTCAACATTCTGGATATCAGCCAGACGATTTTGCAGGAGTATTTTACGATGGTTATGCTGGTGGACACCGCCGGAAGCGACGTGCCCTTCGCTGACCTGGCCGCCCTGCTGGAGGAGGCGGGCCGGGAGCGGGACCTGTCCATCCGCGCCCAGCGGGAGGACATTTTCAACGCTATGCACCGGATTTAACGCCGGGGAGCCGTCCGTGCCCAGCGGCGGAATTCCCCTTTCCTGGAGGCTTTTTCATGATCAATCAGAAGGAAATTTTAGAGACCGTCCACATGATCGACCGGCAGCACCTGGACATACGCACCATCACCATGGGTATCTCCCTGCTGGACTGCGCCGGGCCCGACCCTAAAACGGCCTGCCAAAAAATTTACGACAAAATTGCGGGGAAGGCTGAGCACCTGGTGTCCACCGGTGAAGCCATTGAGCGGGAGTTCGGCATCCCCATCGTCAACAAGCGCATCTCCGTAACTCCCATGGCTCTGGTGGCAGGAGCCAGCCAATGTAGCAGCTATGTGCCCTTCGCGGTGGCCATGGACAAGGCGGCCAGGGCTACCGGCGTCAATTTTATCGGCGGTTTTTCCGCTTTGGTTCAGAAGGGGGCGACACCGGCAGACAAGCGGCTGATCTCCTCCATCCCCGAAGCGCTGGATATCACCGACTACGTATGCGCCTCGGTCAACGTGGGCTCCACCCGGGCCGGAATCAATATGGACGCGGTGGCGCTGCTGGGCCGCGTCGTTAAAGAAGCGGCCCAGCGCACGGCGGAGCGGGGCGGCTTTGCCTGCGCCAAGCTGGTGGTCTTCTGCAACGCGGTGGAGGACAACCCCTTTATGGCGGGGGCCTTCCACGGGGTGGGGGAGCCGGACTGCATCATCAACGTGGGGGTGTCCGGCCCCGGGGTGGTCCACCACGCCCTCCAGTCGGTAAAAGGCGCGCCTTTCGATGTGGTGGCCGAAACCATCAAGAAAACTGCCTTCCGGGTGACGCGCATGGGCCAGCTGGTGGCACAGGAGGCCAGCCGCCGTTTGGGGGTTCCCTTCGGCATTGTGGACCTGTCCCTGGCGCCCACGCCCGCCGTGGGAGACAGCGTGGCCCGGATTCTGGAGGAGATGGGACTGGAGGTCTGCGGCACCCACGGCACCACCGCAGCTCTGGCCCTGCTCAACGACGCGGTGAAAAAAGGCGGCGTCATGGCCTCCTCCCATGTGGGCGGACTGTCCGGGGCTTTTATTCCCGTCAGCGAGGATGAGGGCATGATCGCCGCCGCCCAGCGCGGGGCCCTGCATCTGGACAAGCTGGAGGCCATGACCTGCGTCTGCTCGGTGGGCCTGGATATGATCGCCGTCCCCGGAGACACCTCCGCCGCCACTATCTCGGCCATCATTGCCGATGAAGCGGCCATCGGCATGGTCAACTCCAAAACCACCGCCGTGCGCATCATTCCCGCCCCCGGCAAGTCGGTGGGGGATGTGGTGGAGTTCGGCGGACTGCTGGGCTCCGCGCCGGTGATGCCGGTGCACCCCTTCCGGAGCGATACCTTTGTGGCCCGGGGCGGGCGCATTCCCGCGCCCATGCAGAGCCTGAAGAACTGAGCGTCTGCCCCCGCGAAAGCAGACGCTCCGCGGAAGGAGGAACTCCCTGTGAAACAGCTGAGACGGGCGGCGGCCTGTCTGCTGGCGGCGGTACTGCTGACGGGCCTGATCGCACAGGTTCCCGCCTCTGCCGACGAGACCATTTTTCAGATGGCCGTCAACGACCGCTTCCTGGAGATGACCGCCGGGACCATGCCCTTCCGCTCCGAGGGCGTACCCTATATCCCCTATATCATGTTTGACCGGAATGTCACCGGCGTGCGGCTGGGGCTCTCCACCTTCATCACCCAGACGGACAGCGAATACAGCCTGACCATCTACAGCGTGGGGGGAACTCTGCGCTTCGACCTGCTGCGGGGCACCTGCATGGACCAGAATACCGGGGAATCCATGAATATGCGGGCCATCAGCCGCAACGGTATGATTTTTTTGCCCTTGGGCAGCGTCTGCCGGTATTTCGGCCTCTCCAGCGACCTGACCCCCACCTCTTACGGCACGCTGCTGCGGGTGGTCAACGGTCAGCAGACCTATGACACCAATAAATTTATCGAGGTGGCCACCGCCACCGGGCGGCTCCAGGAGCGCTACAACGAATATCTCCGGGGGCAGAGCGCCGCCACCCAGACGCCCGTCCCTTCTTCCCCGACCTCCTCTGCCCCCGTGCCCTCCCCTTCCGAAAGCGGCGGGCCGGACAAGCAGGGCGTTCCCCTCTACCTGGCTATTCAGTGCACAGACGGCGGCGGGCTGGAGGCCATATTGGACCTTCTGGACCGGAGCGGATGCCGGGCTCTCTTCCTTCTCCCGCCGGAGGCCCTGGATGGCAGGGACGCGCCGGTACGGCGGATTGTGGGCTCCGGCCACGGAGTGGGCCTCCTGGCGCCCGGCGGCTCCCTGGAGGAGGCGCAGTCCGCTGTGAGGGAGAGCGCCCGCCTGCTGGAGCGCACCCTCCGCCTGCGCACCCATACCGTCCTGCTCCAAGGCGCCTCCCGGCAGGTGCGGGAGGCCCTCAGTCAGGCGGGCTGGACCTGCTGGACAGGCAACGTGGACGGTCTCCCCGACGGGCGGGGACAGACCGGCCGAGGCAGCGCCATTCTGGAGGCAGCCCAGTCCCGGCGGGGGAGCGTCCGCATTACGCTGGACGACAGCGCCGCCTCTTCCGGCGTACTCAGCTATATTCTCCCCCGTCTGCGTGCCGAAGGTTATGACATCCGTCTGGCGGTGGAGAGCGAATTATAATGGAGGTGCTGCTATGCGCAGGGTAGAGCTGGAACATGCCGCCCCGGTAAACGGGCCGGAGGCAGCCGTCCGCGTGCAAAAGCTCACCGGGCACCTGTGGGCCCGGCTCATGGAGCTGGAGGAGGACGGCCTGCGGGTCCTCTCCCCCGTGGACCCCAGGGAGGGCGCGGGGGTGGTGCGGGCGGATATCCCCGGCGGGGACACGGAGGCTCTCGTCCGGGCTCTGCGGGACCGGTGGCAGGTGCTGTGCCGCTGGGAAAACGGCGCGGCTTGCTTTGAGCTGGGGCCTGACCTCACCTTTGAGGAGCTGGATTACGTACAGGACGCGGTATACCGCCTGCTGCTGCGGTGAAGGGGGCCGGCAGGCCGGTATCCGCGGCAGCAATACAAGAACAGCAGGCGGCCCCGCTTCAAATCACGCGGGGCCGCCTGTCATTCCAATCTGCTCTGGCGCCGCTTTCCGCGATTGACTGCGTAAAAACTGTGTTTTTTACGCAGTCATTGCCTTTGCCGGGGCTGATTGGCCAAAAAACGCTTCCGTTTTCTCACCAGGGTCGATATGTCGATTCCCAAAGACTTCGCCGCTTCCCCCAGCGTTCTGTGTTCACGAATCGCATCCGCAATAATGGCCTGCTCAACGCGGGCCATTTTTTCTTTTAATCCGCCCGGCATATCCCACAGCGCAGATGTGAATCCCGTCTCTGAATCCGATTTCCTGCTCCAGGAAAGCAAGTTCTGCTCTAAAATCTCCCGTGTAATGCAGGATTGATTGATCATAACCACAATGCGCTCCAGCGTATTTTTCAGTTCTCGAATATTTCCGGGCCAGTCATAACTGTTGAGCAGCTGAATTGCCCGTGGCTCAAAAAAGACATGCTTCCCATATTCGCTGTTCAGCTCTTTCAGGAAAAAATCTGCCAGTGGAAAAATGTCTTCCCGCCGGCGGCGCAGGGGAGGGATATAAAAGCCGATCACATTCAGACGGTAATAGAGGTCCGCGCGGAACTGCCCCGCTGCAATCCGCGTTTTCAGGTCGGCATTGGTGGCCGCGATAATCCGAAAGTTGATGGACTTTTGCTTGGTGCTTCCCAGTCGTGATACCTGGCGGTCCTGGATAACGCCCAAAAGCTTTACCTGAAGGGCCAGAGGGAGGTCCGCGATTTCATCCAGATACAGCGTGCCGTTGTCCGCCAATTCAATCAGGCCCGCCTTTCCTTTTTTGTTCGCCCCCGTAAAAGCTCCGGCTTCATAGCCAAACAGCTCCGATTCCAACAGGTTATCCGGAATTGCGCCGCAGTTGACCTTGATAAACGGTCCTTCCATTAAGCTGTTCTCGTAGAGATATTTTGCAAAAAAATCCTTACCCACCCCTGTCTCCCCCTCCAGGAGCACAGGCGCGCTGATGTTGAAAATTCGCGACGCTTTTTCAAAGATATCTGACATGGCCTTGCTTTTGGTTCTGGCTATGGTGGGATTGATATAATTGCTCTCCAATTCTTTAACCCGGCTTCGATAGTTTTCCTGAAGCGCTTCCGATTCCTCTACACGGCGCTGTAAATTCAGCAGTTCTGTGACATCCCGGATAATGGAAGTGACCAGCAGCTCACCCGTATCCAGGTAAAAGGGCATGGCGGATACCAAGCATGACTTTCCGGTCCGGTAATAATCCACCACGCCGGTAAGCGGCTGCCTGTTCTCCAGCACCTCCAATGTAACCGCCCTGGAGACCAGCGGGGGATTCATCTTCATCATCGCATGAAGGTCAATTTTCCAGAATTCGTCTGTTTCAAATCCCAGATTCTTCATATGCGCAGCATTCGCATATACCGGCCGTCCTTGCCCATCATAGATACATACACCGTCGTAAATCGAGTTCACAATGTTGAGATAAATATTGTCCTTTGACCGTTCCAGGATAAAATGTTCCATGATCGCCTCCATCGTCAAACCCTGTGTTTTCCGGTTATGAATACAGGCTCTTACACGCCGCACATATTCCGGGCAGTTCTTGCCGCCATGCCATGCCATGCCATGCGGATTTTCCGAAAACTGCCTGCTGCCGCGCGCTCTATCCGGTCAGAAACCGGACTGGGCACGCGTGATTTTCATTTGTCAGTGCGGCTTCTCAGGCCTGAGCTGTCTCAGCACAAAACATGCGCAATTTCGCATATGCAGTATTGCATATGCTTATTCCCTGTATTATACGGGAATTTCCGCACGTTATATGGACCCTGGAGGAATCCATGCGCAGTACTGCGCATGGATTCTTTTCTGTCTGCCTCCAATCCCTTGGGACATCAGGCTTTCATGCTTGGCACGGGAATTGCAATATATATGGCCGGCACAACGGAAAGGATGTGATATTAACACAAGTTTATCCTTGATTGACCTGATTGTAAAGAGTTCTTTCCGTTTGCCGGGAAAGAATAGTGTAAAGGAGGCGAGACGGATTGTATATTTTGCCCGGCATAACAGTGAGACAAGGCCAGGTGTTGTGACAACAAAGGAGGAAAATTATGTTAACTTTAAAGAGATGTGTCTCCCTGACGCTTGCTGTCCTGACAGCGATTTCCCTGCTGGCGTCCTGCGCCAGTACCGGCAGTACGCCCCCTGCCAGTGGTTCCACTCCCGCTCCAGGCCCTCAGACGGAAAAGCCTGCCGAGCCGTCCACTGTATACACAATGAAGGTGGCCGGTTCCGGAATCGACAACCACACAGACTATATGCTGAATCTGTTTGAAGAACTGGTGGAGGAGCGCTCCAATGGGCAGATTCAGGTAGAGTACTATCCCAACCTGCAAATGGGGTCCATCCGCGAATACTATGAGGCATGTCAGCGGGGGCAGGTCCAGGCTGCGGAAGGCGGTTCCGTTATTATGTCCAACTTTACCTCCAAGCTCGACTTTATGTCGCTGCCTATGCTGTTTGACAGCCGCGAGGCGGTGCAGGAATTCATGAACGGCGAAGTGGGCCAGCAGCTGGTGCTGGATATTGCGGAAGAGACAAATCTCTACCTGCTGATGATGTGTGAAAATGGATTTCAGGCGCTTTCCAACAACAAACGTGAAATCCATACGCCCTCCGACATGTCCGGCTTGAAAATCCGCACCCAGGAGAACCCCATTCTCTTGAAGATTTATGAAACCCTGGGCGCCGACCCTACCCCCCTTGCGTATTCCGAGCTGTTTACCGCACTGCAGCAGGGAACTGTGGACGGACAGGTCAATCCTGCGGTGGTCATGGCCACAACAAACATCTGGGAAGTCCAGAAGTATGTAAGCGACACCAATCTTATGTACGATATGATTTCAGTCGCCGTCAACTATGATTTCTTCAAGAATCTGCCGGAGGACCTCCAGCAGGTTGTGGTGGAGTGCGGCCGCGAGGCTTGTCAGGCCGAGCTGGAGTACTGCTCCAAGGACTATCTGGGTACGCTGGAGGAAAACGGGATGACTTTGACCCGTCTGACCGATGAAGAGCGCGCCGCATTCAAAGACGCTGTCCAGCCCGTATATGACTGGTTCCGCACGCAATATGACGAACCCAATCTGGACAAATACCTGGAGGCCATCGACGCCGCCAACACAGCGGTCCAGTAATCCGCGTCTTTTGGGTACAGGCCGGCGGGCACGGCAATCCATGCACGCTTACCGGGCTTGCGGACGTGTCGCTGAAAAACTGCGGTGTGCCCCTCCGCTTCGCGCGGACAGGATGCACGCCGCAGCCGGTCTGGACCAAAGCGCAGAAGTCTGCCGCTATTCCATGAGAAGGAGTCCATGATGAATCAAATCATAAATAAAATACTTGGTTTCCTTGAGGAGCAGGTAACTGCCATATTGTTCGGGATAGTCGTCCTCATCGTCTTTATTCAGGTGCTTTTTCGCGCGATTGGGCTGTCGCTTCCCTGGAGTGAGGAGCTTGCCCGCTATATCAATACCTGGACGGTGTATTTCGGCGCCAGCCGCTGTGTGCGGAACGCCAAGCACCTCTCGGTAGATATTCTGCCGCTGCTGCTGAAAGGGACCGCGAAAAAAATTCACGCGGTGTTCATTGACATTGTCTGTTTCATATTCTTCGCGTATGTGGCCTGGTTTGGGGTGCAGGTGCTGAATGAACTGATGATTTTCCCGCAGAAATCCGCCGCCCTGCGCATCAACATGGTCTACTGCTACGCCGCGCCCGTGGTAGGGATGGTCATGATGGCCATCCGGACGGTGCAGAAAATTGTGGAGCATGTCAGGGACAACCCCGCTGACGACGGCATCCAAGAGGAAGGCGGTGCCGCATGAATCCTGTTGTCGTTATGTTTGTAGTTTTTGCCGTATGCCTGGCCATTGGAATTCCCATCGCCTGGTCCATCGGCATACCGGTAGCCATTTATCTGGGCATGACCGGAATGTTTCAGCCCACGTATATCGCTACGACCCTGTATACGGCCTGCGACACCTTTCCCCTGATGGCGATTCCCCTTTTTGTGCTGGCCGGAACACTGATGGAGGGGGGCGGCCTGTCAAAGCGGTTAATTAATTTTGCAGATTCTATCTGCGGCCACATTACAGGCGGTCTGGCAGTTATCACTGTCATTACCTGCATGTTTTTCGGCGCGCTGTCCGGCTCCGCCGCGGCCACTGTAGTCGCAATCGGTTCCATCATGGTGCCGTACATGCGGGAGATGGGGTATTCCAAAGGATTTTCTTACGCGTTGATTACCGCGTCCGGCTGCCTGGGTGTGCTGATTCCGCCCAGTATTCCGCTGGTGCTGTACGGTATCGCCACGAACTCATCAATTGGAAATCTGTTTCTGGGCGGCTTTGGCTCCGGCTTCGCGGTGGGCGGCGCCCTGATTATCGTGGCTTTGGTAATCTGCCATGTGCGCGGCTACAAGGGAAACGGGAAAAATTTCTCTATCCGCCGGGTATTTACCACCTTTGTAGACGCAATCGGAGCTCTGATGGTGCCGATTATCATTCTCGGCGGCATCTACGGCGGCATCTTCACCCCTACCGAGGCGGCGGGCGTAGCCTGTATTTATGGACTGTTCGCAGGGGTTTTCCTGTACAAAGAGCTGACCTTTAAAAAAATTGTGGATGGGCTAATCAGTTCTGTCTCCACCAATGCGCAGATTTTGGTAATTGTTGGCACAGCCACCTGCCTGGCCCGCATGATGACGGTGGAAAATATCCCCCGCCTGATCTCCGAAACCGTGCAGTCCGCGACAGACAGCAAGTTTGTCGTGCTGCTGCTGATTAACATTGTGCTGCTGATCGCGGGGTGCGTCATGGACGCCTCACCTGTAATTACCATCCTGGCGCCGATCCTCTATCCTATTGTGGCGGCGTACGGCGTTGACCCCATCCACTTTGGCGTTATGTTCATTACAAATACGACTATCGGCTATATTACACCGCCTGTAGGCCTCAATATTTTTGTGGCGGTCGGTATGGGGGACTGCTCCCTGCGGGAGCTGGTCCGGCCGCTGCTGCCATTCTTCCTGGCCATGGTCGCGGCGCTGATGCTCATTACCTACTGTCCGGACGTTGTGCTGTTGATTCCGCGGTTATGCGGCTACGCGGGATAATCGCGGGTCGGAAATACAAAGCGCCCCAAATCGGCAAGGCGCAGATACACTGTAAAATTTGAGGTGGTACAAATATGACAAGACATATTGCTGTAATTGGCGCCGGAGTTATGGGCCATGCCATTGCAGCGGAATTCGCTATGTACGGAAACAAGGTTGCCCTTTTTGACCAGGCAAAGACCGCCCGTGACGCCGCGCCGGACCGGATTGCGAAAGACCTGCAGTTTATGGTGGACAACGGCTTCCTCACTGCGGAGCAGCGGACCACTACCCTGCGCAATATCAGGGTCTGCGAGACTCTGGAGGAAGCGGGGAAACACGCGGATTTTGTAGTGGAGGCTATCGCGGAAATCGCCGGGGCGAAAGCGGACCTGTTTGAAACGCTGAACGGCATCTGCCGTCCTGAGACAATTTTCTGTACGAATACGTCCTCTCTCCCACTGTCGGCAATCATTGACCGACTTCCGCAGGAACGCAGACAGCGCTGCATCGTCTGTCACTATTTTAATCCGGCAAATATTATCCCCTGCATTGAGCTCTCCCTCTTCGGCGACACCGCGCAGTCAACGTACGACGCCGTTGCTGAGCTGTACCGCAGCGTCCGGAAGCACCCCATCAAAATTTTAAAGGATGTGCCCGGCATGGTAGGAAACCGGCTTCAGCTGACCCTCTATCGGGAGGCCGCGTACCTTCTGGACCAGGGGGTCACAACGGCCGCGGACCTGGACGAATGCCTGAAATACGGCCCCGCTTTCCGCTATGCCGCCATTGGGATGCTGGGCAGCTACGATATGAACGGCCTGTCACTGACCCGCCACGTGGCGGACAATATCTGGCCGGACCTGTGCAACGCTACCGATACTACGGGCGGCATCATCGAAGAGATGGACAGGCAGGGAAAAGACGGCATCCGCAGCGGTGAAGGGTATTTTCACTATCCTGCGGGCCATGAAGAGGAAATTCGCGCGGCAAATACCCGCAAGCTCCTGATGCAGCTGCAAACCAGCGCAAGATATGAGACAATTTCGTAACGCATCCTACACTTGTCACAGGAGATGAAACCATGTCCAACCATAAAGTCATTCTGACTGCCGCTATCACCGGCGCAATTAACACCCCGGCCATGTCCCCTTACCTGCCGATTACCCAGCAGGAAATTATTGATTCCGCTGTCGAGGCCGCTGAAGCCGGCGCCGCTGTGGTACATATCCACGTGCGCAACCCGAAAAACGGAGAGCCCACCAATGATCTGAACCTGATGGCCGAAGTTTATGCCGGTATTAAAGCCCGCAGCGACGTGGTCATCGGCGTCACCACCGGCGGCAAGCTGGCTTCCCCTGTGGAATCCCGTCTGGCCCCTGTACCTCTGCTGAAACCTGAGCTGGCGTCCTGCAATTCGGGGACAATGAATTTCTGCGTATCCCCCGTGGCAAAGAAGCTGAAGAATCCAAAATTTGATTGGGAAGTTCCCTTTTTGGCGGGCACCTATGACAGCTTTGCCAACAACACCTTCCAATCAATGGAAGTCTATATCAGAACCATGCAGGAAAACGGCACACGGCCGGAATTTGAAGTGTTCGATATCGGCATGCTGCACAATATTCAATACTTTATCTCTACTGGTCTGCTGGAATGCCCCATATATATCCAGTTTGTCGTAGGCGTCATGGGCGGAATCGGAGCCACCGTGCTGAACCTGACCCGTCTTTACCAGGCGGCGTGTGAAATCATTGGGAAGGAAAACTTTTTCTGGTCGGTAGGAACTGCCGGAAAAGAGCAGTTTCGTATGGGCACAGCCGCCGTGCTGCTGGGCGGAAATGTCCGCGTAGGCCTGGAAGACAATCTCTATTTAAAGCGCGGCGTGCTGGCCAAAACCAACGCCGAGCAGGTTTTAAAAATGCGCTCTATTATAGAGGCGCTGGACCATGAGGTTGCGTCGCCCGATGAAGCGCGTGCAATCTTGAAGCTGAAAAGCCGTTCCTGACCGGCCCGGATGAAAGGAGTATGCCATCATGTCTGCAACAAAGAAAACAATTATCAGCTGCGCCATCACAGGCGCGCTGAACATTCCCACCATGTCCCCCTATCTGCCGATTACGCCGGACGAGATCATCGAATCCGCCATCGGCGCGGCCGAGGCCGGCGCCGCCGCCATTCATCTGCATGTCCGCGTACCTGAGACCGGAGAGCCCTCCAACAGCGTGGAGCTGATGAGCCAGGTCTACCACGGCATCCGCGCCCGCAGTGACGCGGTCCTGTGCATCACCACCGGCGGCGTCTTGGGCTCGCCTGTGTCCGAGCGTGTGGCGGCAGTACCGGTGCTGAAGCCTGAACTGGCCTCCCTGAATGCCGGAACAATGAATTTCTGCCTGCAGCCGATTGCCAAGCGGCTGGATAATCCCCGCTTTGACTGGGAGCGGCCTTTTGTGGAGAGCACCTACGACATGCACACCCGGAACACCTTTGCCAATATGGAAGAATATATCCGCATTATGCAGGAAAACGGCACAAAGCCCGAATTTGAGTGTTTCGACATCGGCATGATTGAAAATGTGGCCTATTTTATCAGGACAGGTCTGTTGAAAACGCCCGTATATCTGCAGTTTATTATGGGCACCATGGGCGGCATCGGCGCCAGCGTTGATAATCTGTACTATATGTACAACGCGGCCTGCCACATTATCGGGCGGGAAAATTTCATATGGTCCACCGGCGCCGGCGGGAAAGAGCAGTTCAACATGTGTACAACCGCTCTGCTGTTAGGCGGCAATGTGCGCGTGGGAATCGAGGATAACGTGTACCTCAAGCGGGGCGTGCTGGCCAAAACCAACGCCGAGCAGGTAGAGAAAATGCGCCTTTTGGCGGAGACATTGGACAGAGACATCGCCACTCCGTCCGAAGCCCGTGAAATTCTGGGAATTCCCCAGCTGTCCTGACAGATACGGACCTTTTACAAGGAGATGACGAGATGCCTTTAATGACCAGCGAGCAATATGTGGAGTCACTGCGCAGAATGGAGCGCAGCATTTACTTCCAGGGGGAGAAAATTCAGGACCCCATCAGCCATCCCATGCTTATCCCGTCCCGGAGGTGCCTTGAGGAGACCTACACCATGGCCCTTATGCCGGAATATGAGGACCTTTTGACCGCCACCAGCCAGTTTACCGGACACAGGATCAACCGCTTCAACCATATCCATAAGGACACGGGAGACCTGAACAAAAAAGTGAAGCTCCAGCGCCTGATGGGACAGCGCACAGGGTCATGCTTTCAGCGCTGTGTTATGATGGATATGGCCAACGCCTTCTATTCCACTACATTTGAGATCGACGAAAAATACGGAACAGAATATTTCGAACGGTTCAAACATTACCTGATCCGCTGTCAGGATGAAGACCTCGTCGTCGCCGGCGCGCTGACCGACCCCAAAGGGGACCGCTGCGCCAAAATCGGCGGCGATGAGCAGGACAAGGACCTGTATGTCCATGTGGTGGAGCGCCGTCCTGACGGGGTTGTGGTCAACGGGGCAAAGGCCCACTTAACCGGCATCACAAACGCCCATGAGGTTGTAGTGCTCCCCACCCAGGCCCTGCGGCCCGGGCAGGAGGATTATGCCATTGCCTTTTCCACTGCCCTGGACACGCCCGGCGTCACAATGATTGTCGGACGTCAGTCCTGCGATACCCGAAAGCTGGAGCCCGGCGCCGATATCGACCTGGGCAACGCCCAATACGGGGGCATTGAAGCGCTGACGGTATTCGACCACGTATTTGTCCCCAACGAACACATTTTCCTCAACGGAGAGGTGGAATTTGCCGGAATGCTGGTGGAGCGCTTTGCCGGCTATCACAGGAACAGCTACGGCGGCTGTAAATCCGGTGTAGGTGATGTCGCCATTGGCGCGGCCAGCCTGATTGCCCAGTACAACGGTACGGAAAAGGCCAGCCATGTCAGGGATAAGCTGGTGGAGATGACCCAGCTGAACGAGCAGCTCTACTGTGCCGGCATCGCCTCCTCAGCGGAGGGCTGGCAGACCAAAGCCGGCAACTTCATGGTTGACCTGCTGCTCGCCAATGTATGCAAGCTGAATGTCACCCGGTATCCCTATGAGATTGTCCGTCTCATGGAGGATATCGCCGGCGGAATCATGGTCACGGCGCCGTCGGAAGCGGACTTAAAAAATCCGGAGATCGGGCATTACGTGGAAAAATACCTGGTGGGACATGAGGTGGATGCGGCGACGCGCCTGCGCGCGCTGCGGCTGTGCGAAAATCTGGCGTTGGGCACCGCTGCGGTAGGCTATCGCACGGAATCCATGCATGGAGCCGGTTCTCCCCAGGCACAGAAGGTCATGATCACCCGCCAGGGGAATTTTGAGCATAAGAAATCCCTGGCCAAACGCATCGCCGGCATTAAGGAGTAACCGGATGGAAGCGCAATCTGTTTTCGTGACCTGTCGGGAGGGCAGAGGCATCATTACAGTCCACCGTCCCCAGGTGCTGAACGCCATTGACTGGGATACTTTTTTTCAGCTTCAGGCTGCGCTGGACCGCCTGATTGACGACCAGGCCGTCCGGGTTGTTGTCCTGACCGGTTCCGGAGATAAGGCGTTCATCTCCGGCGGGGATATCCGTGAGGAGTTAAGCATGGATGGATTATCCTCGTACCGCTGGAGCCTCACCGGACACAAGCTGTGCGCCACAATTGAGGCCAGCCCAAAACCGGTCGTCGCGGCGGTAAACGGATACTGTCTGGGCGGCGGATTTGAATTTGCCCTGGCCTGTGATTTTATCCTCTGTTCTGAAAACGCCAGGTTCGGCGCTCCCGAATCAAAGCTGGGCGTATGCTGCGGCTTTGGCGGCAATATCCGGCTGCCCCGCATCATCGGGAAGCAGCGGGCCAAGGAAATTCTGATGACGGGCAGAATGGTTGACGCGCAGGAAGCCTACCGAATCGGCCTGGTCAGCAGAGTGGTTTCCCAGGACAGGCTGATGGCGGCGGCAGATGAATTCTGTGCCGACCTGCTCAACAAGAGCGCCAACGTACTGGATTTTATCAAACGCGCCGTGGACTATGGAACGGAAACCGACCTGCGCAGCGCAGCGCAGTACGAAGCCGCGCTTTTCGGGGTAATTTCCGCTACCAGCGACAAAAAAGAAGGCATGCGCGCTTTTCTGGAAAAACGCACCCCCGTTTTCCAGGATCGGTAGCGCATCTCCGCATCAAGGCTTACCAGTACTCCGCCAAGCCAGGAACTTGTATTCACCTTTGGGCGGGATTTTAGGATAACTCTGCCGTCAGCCTTGGTGGAGTACTGGGGCCTGTGGAAAGGAGTTGATCGGAGTGGAAACAACGCAAGATATTGAACGGTTGAAGGAGCAGTCAGAAAAGGCCGCCCGGGAGTATTTCCGGCAGGGTTTGAACTGTGCGGAGTGTGTGCTGAAAAGCTTTTTAGAGCTGGGCCTGACGGATTTTCCGCCGGAGGTCATTGCGCTGGCCTCCGGCTTCGGAGGCGGCATTGGGCTTACCAGAAATACGTGCGGTGCGGTACTGGGCGGAGCGTTGGCGCTGGGCACTCTGTATGGAAGAAAAGACCCCCTGGCGAAAGAGACCCTTCAGGAGCGGATTGCCGAGCTGAATGGAGAGGCCGGCGTATATCAGGTTTTTCGCCGCTATATTGAGGATATCGAGGCCAAATATGGCACAATTGTATGCCGTGAACTGTCAAAATCCTATGACTGGGACGGAAAACCGCGGAAAAAGAATTGTCAGGACATCATCGGCTGCTGTGCGGCTCTGGCTGTGCAGCGCGCTGCGGGCGGCGGAACATGATATAATCTCCCTCTGCCTGTAAATCGCCTGGCACTCCACTGAGCTAGAAAACCGACACATCCGGGCAGGGAAAAGGCCACACCGCACAGGGGCTCTCTCTTTTACTTCCCTCCTTAAACACACACAGCCCGGCCCCGGCAGAGTGGGGTGTGGCCCTTTCCTTTTCTGGTATTTGGTATAGACCTTGTTTAAAAATTGTCAATATGCCTAAGTGACGGGACTTTTTCCCACTGGACGGCGCGGTTTCTCCTTGAAGTCCGTCAGCACTCCTGCGTCAAAACCGCTTGCCAGCCGAAAAAATCCCTCGCTCTTGAGCATATTCCCATTTTTCAAACAAGGTCTAGTACTCTACCAAGTCAGAAATTACAGATTGAATTTGGAGCAGGATTTTTGCAGGGCAAGGCGGAGGACGCCGGTGGGCTGACGCCCACCAAGGACGACAACGAAGCCATGCGGAAATCCGGCCCAAAGGCAAATGCAATGTTCTAGCTTGGTAGAGTACTAGTACTCTACCAAGTCAGAAATTGCAGATTGAATGCGGATGAAAAACGCAGCCTGCGCTTTTCATCCGCGCTTAAATCAGGAGGCGGTGGAATATGACATTTGAGCAAAAAATTGAACAGGTACTGGAGCAAAAAATCCGTCCTGTGCTTTCTGCACACGGCGGCAATGTGCGCCTGGCGGACTGTCAGGACGGGCTGGTAACGGTTCTGCTTTCGGGCGCCTGTTCCGGCTGTCCCGCCGCCGATTTAAGCACCCGGGCATACATCGAGGAGGTCCTGTGCGCCGAGCTGCCGGAGATCAGCCGCGTAGAAACGGCATGTTCCACGCAGCCGGAACTGCTGGCCTTTGCCCGGCAGATTCTTCTGGGAGGATAGAAGCTGGTCATGGAAGCGGCAGTGAAATATTGCGGCGGCTGTAATCCGCATTTTGAACGGACGGCAGCCGCCGCACGGCTGGAGCGCGCCCTGCGGAAGTCCCTTGTTCCGGCGCAGCCGGGACGGCATTACGCCGCATTATATGTGGTCTGCGGCTGTATGGCCCGCTGCGCGGATATTTCTTCATTGGAGGCAGAACAAATCATCTATTTGGACCCCGCTGATCATTTGAGTCCAACTCAGCGCGGTGGCAACGAGATATGAGCGGAATGGAGTGGACCTATGAATGGATTTTAACGAATTGTATATGAGCAAACGCCTTTTACCGGAGGAAATCGCGGCGCAGCTTCAGTCCGGGTGGAGCTGCTGCACCGATATCGCGGCAGCAATCCCCGCCGGGATATTGAATGCACTGGCAGCCGGGGCAGATACCGAAGAACGGGGGTCGTACATACTCCACACGATGTTGGATCTGACGCCGTTGGACTGCCTGGGCCCTAAAGCCACTCGGAACGTCACCCCTGTCTCGTGGTTTTCCGGCGGCGGACTGCGGGATGCAATCAACTACGGGCGGGGCGACATCATGCCCTGCTACTATCGGGATATGCCGGGGCTGTTCCGAGACTATGTCGAAGTGGACGCTTTCCTGACCACCGTGTCGCCTATGGATAAGCACGGCTGGTTCTCCACAGGGGCTGCCGGCTCCAACAGCCTGGATCTGATACGCAAAGCAAAGCGCATCTATCTGGAAGTAAACCCCCATATGCCCCGGGCTTTATCGGCCCCGGTGATCCATATTTCACAAGTAACTGCCCTGTGCGAAAACGATGCCTCACTGCCGGTCATACCTCCCGCTGAAATTGACGAAATCAGCCGTACAATAGGCGGCCTGATCGCAGAAGCGGTGCCGGATGGGGCGACCATTCAATTGGGAATCGGCGCGGTTCCGGAGGCCGTGGGACTGGCCCTCAAGGACAAGCACGACTTGGGCATTCACACCGAGCTCTTCACAGACAGTATGGTGGAGCTGATTGAGCAGGGAGCCGTAAACAACGAGAAAAAGCCCCTCAACCGGGGTAAGACGGTGGCGACTTTGGCGTTCGGATCCCAGCGGATCTATGATTTTATTGACGATAATCCGGCGTTTCTGATGCTTCCGGTGGACTATGTGAACGATCCTGCCGTCATTGCCCGGCACCCGAATTTTATCTCGGTGAATGCGGCGCTGGAGGTAGACTTTTTTGGACAGGTGTGTGCGGAGTCCATGGGAACCCGACACATTTCCGGCACAGGTGGGCAGGCGGACTACGTGCGGGGAGCAATCCAATCCAAGGGTGGGAAGAGCTTCATTGCCTTCCCCTCCACCGCGAAGGGCGGGACGGTCAGCCGGATAACGCCCACATTGACCCCCGGAGCCATTGTGACCACCAGCAAAAATGATGTGGATTACATTGTTACAGAGTATGGCATTGCCAAGCTCCGGGGCAAAACCTTGTCCCAGCGGACACGGGCGTTAATCGAAATCGCACATCCGAAGTTTCGGGATCAGCTGACACGCCAGGCCAAATCGCAAAATATTCTTATTTGACAGACAGGAGTGACAACATTGTTTGAACTGAGTAAAGAACAGCAGATGCTGGTAAAAATGGTGCGGGAATTTTCGGAACGGGAGATTGCGCCTCTGGCGGAGGAGCTGGACCGCACCGGGGAGTTCCCCAACGAGACGACAATGAAACTGTGTAAGCTGGGTCTGCTGGGCCTCAACGTGCCCAGGGAGTACGGCGGCGCCGGACTGAAGGACGTGGACAAGGTGCTGGCCATCATGGAGGTGGCCCGGGCCTGCTCCAGCACCGGCGAGATGTTCGCGGTGCAGTTGCTGGTCAATGACATCATTGTTCACCACGGCACCGAGGCGCAGAAGCAGAAATACCTGGGCATGACCTGCAAGGAGGGAAAAATCGGGGCCTTCGGCCTCACCGAGCCCGGTGCGGGTTCCGATGCCGGTGGGCTCCAGACTACTGCCGTCCAGGACGGGGACTATTACATTCTCAACGGCTCCAAGTGCTTTATCAGCAACATCGGCCCCCACGAGGGCGAGTATGTCATCGTCATTGCTGTTACCGACAAGGCCAAAAGGACCCACGGGGGCATGACCGCTTTTTTGGTAGATCGGGACACCCCCGGCTTCACCCTAGGCAAGCTGGAGGACAAGATGGGCATCCGCGGCGCAGCGGTGTCCGAGCTCATCTTTGAGGACTGCCGGGTCCACAAGTCCCAGATCCTGGGCAAGGTGGGCAAGGGGTTCCACATCGCCATGAGCGGCCTGGACAGCGGCCGCGTGGGTATCGCCTCCCAGTCCTGCGGTGAGGCCCAGGCCGCCCTGGACGCCGCCATTGAGTACGCCAAGCAGCGTTCTCAGTTCGGCAAGCCCATCGCCTCCAAGCAGGGGCTCCAGTGGTACCTGGCGGAGATGGCCACCAAATTGGAGGCCGCCAAGCTCCTGGCTTTGAAGGCCGCCGATTTGCGGGACCGGGGTGAGCCTGCCGGGATGAACGCCTCCATGGCTAAATTCTTCGCTGCGGAAACCGCCAATGAGATCGCCGCCAAAGCCGTACAGATTCACGGCGGCTACGGCTATATGAAGGACTACGCCATTGAGCGCATCTACCGGGACGCCCGCATCCTGACTATTTATGAGGGCACCAGCGAGGTACAGAAGATCGTCATCGCCAAAGAGCTGCTCAAGTAAGGAGGAAAACGCAACATGAAATGTATCGTATGTGTAAAGCAGGTACCGGACACCTCCGGCGTGGTGGCGGTGAAGGAAGACG
>CANDFO010000028.1 GCA_947384055.1 uncultured Flavonifractor sp. | reverse complement strand
TGACACATCTCGGCCTGCAAGTGTGCCCAAAGGGTGCGCGCAGCAGGCCGTATCCTGTTTGTCGAAAAAGGCCGGAGGCCTTTTTCGACAGGCTCAAGCCCCGGCCGTAAGGCCGGGGCTTTTCAGGCCTTTATAGACCTGTTGACAGAAGGAAATTGGAAATAGCTGTACCATTTGCCGCCATACTGTGTTATAATAGCTGCGGAGCGGCGCAGCGGCGTCCGCCGGCGGCTGTGTACAGCGCCCTTTTTCCAAGGGGGCCCCTACACGCCCTTTTGCCTCTGCTTTTGACTTAGCCGCGGATTCAGGAGGATATCATGAGACAAAACAAACACAGACTCTGGCTGGCGGCGGCTGTGCTGACGCTGCTGACCGGATGCTTTTCCCAGTCGGTGGACGACCTCTATGCCCCGCCCAAGGCCCCGGACGACTATTTGATGCTGGACAATAAGATCAGTGAGGTTTTGGACCAGGGCGGAGAGTACGCGGCCCCCTTGACGGGGGAGCTGACCCAGAAGGTCCAGCTCCAGGACCTGGATGGGGACGGGATTAAAGAGGCCATTGCCTTTTTCCGGGTGAGCTCCGACGAGCGCCCCTTGAAAATCTATATTTACCGCCAGGTGGAAGAGGACTACGAGGTGGCCGCCATTCTTGAGGGGCAGGGCGGTGAGGCGGCGATCAACGCCGTATATTATGAGAACCTGGACGACGGTCCCTGCAAGGAAATCATTGTCAGCTGGCAGGTCAGCGACCAGAGGCAGCTGCTGTCGGTCTACTCCATTGACCGTGGGCGGGAGGAGCTGCTGCGCACGGAGTTTACCGGAATCCGCCTGTTTGACTTGGACAGCGACGGACAGAAGGAGCTGATTGTCCTCCATGAGGCCGACCTTCCCCAGGCCCGCAGTCAGGAGGAGATGTCCCTGGCCCTCAGCCCGGAGAACAACCGGGTTGAGCTGTACAACGCCCAGGATGGAGTGCTGAAGCTGGACTCCTCCGCCCTTCTGTCCCAGAATGTTACCGGAATGCTGGAGAGTCGCGTTAAGACCGGCTACCTGCGGGATATGGTGCCCGCGATCTTTGTGCCCTCCTATTTTGGCGGGAGCAACGGGCTGATTACCGATATTTTTGCCTGGAAGGACGGCCGGCTGGAGAACATCACCCTCCGGCCCGACCCGGAAAATCCCTCCGTTTTGCAGAGCCAGAACACCATCCGCTGGTATAACGTGGCGGGGACGGACATTAACGGCGACGGTATTTTGGAGCTGCCCGCCCCGGAGGGGCTGCCCGAGTATAAAAACACCGGCAGCGCCCCCAATTTCTGGGCGATCCGCTGGCAGCAGTTTGACAGCGCGGGCACGGCCTGGCCGGTATTCACCACCTACCACAACGAGCAGGACGGCTGGTATTTCATTCTGCCGGACGAGTGGGAGGGCAGGCTGACTTTGACCCGCAGCGACCGCGCCGGAGGCGGGGAGCGGGCGGTGATCTTCTCCTACTGGGAGGGGGACGAGTCGGTGGACCCGGCGCCGTTCCTGGCCATTTACCAGCTGTACGGCGACAATAAGCAGACCCGCGCCAACCTGTCCAACCGCTTCCGCCTGCGTCCGGTGGGGGAGGATGAGAGCGAGACCATCTACGCCGCCCGCCTTTACACGGACAACTGGGACTGCGGTCTCAGCGAGGAGGACGTGATAGAGCGCTTCGCTTTGATTTTGGCTGACCTGACGGCGGGCACATAACCCGAAGGGGAGGAAATCTGACATGAAAAAGGTGCTTGTACTGGAAGACGAGGCCAATATCCGCAGCTTTGTGGTCATCAATCTGAAGCGGGCCGGATACGAGGCCATCGAAGCGGAAACAGGGGAGGAGGCCCTGACCCAGCTGAAACGCAATCCGGACATCAAGGTGGCCCTGCTGGATATCATGCTGCCGGACATGGACGGGTTTGAGGTCTGCCGCCGCATACGGGCGGGGGACAATCAAATCGGTATTATCATGCTCACCGCCCGCACCCAGGAGATGGACAAAGTCACCGGACTGATGACCGGGGCGGACGACTACGTCACCAAGCCCTTCTCCCCGGCGGAGCTCACCGCCCGGATTGACGCCCTCTACCGCCGCACGGGAGGGGGAGAGGTGGTCAGCACCGGAGAGATCAGCCAGCCGCCCTTCCTGCTGAACACCCGCAACCGGACTCTGGAGAAAAGCGGGCAGCGGATTAAGCTGACCCAGGTGGAGTACTCCATTATCAAGCTCTTTATGGACAACCCCGGCAAGGCCCTCTCCCGGGAGGAGATTCTGGACACTGTCTGGGGCAGGGACTATTTTGGGGAAGTGAAAATTGTGGATGTGAACATCCGGCGGCTGCGCATCAAAATTGAGGACGACCCCACCAATCCCTCGTTTATCACCACCGTCTGGGGATTTGGGTATAAGTGGGGATTTTGAGGGCGGGGCGGGAACATGCTCCGGGTCCGCGGAAAACGGCGTAATATGGAAGGAGCCGGCGGCCTATGAAAAAAATCAAAGGAATCCGTAAGCGCTGGATGATGAATTCCATCAGCGTTGTGCTGTTTATCGTTCTGCTGGCGGTGACGGCCTTTTCCGCGGCCATGGGCAGCTACTACTACACGACCATGAGCAACGCCCTGCGGAACAAAGCGGAGGGGGGCGTGCGGGTCATCCGGACCTACCCGTCGGAGAGTATGTACTATCAGTATGCCCGGGCTGTGGTCAGCGACGCGGCGGGGGAGCAGCTGGAGGTGGAGTTTATCGACTCCATCGGCCTTATCCGCTTCTCCAGCTCAGACCTGACGGCCTTCCGCTCTCCGGGCACGCCGGACATTGCCGAGGCCCTCAGCCAGGGCCGCACCCGGGTGTGGACCGGCTCCGACCCCAGCACCGGGGAGCACATTATGGCCGCCTCCAGTCCGCTGATTATCAACGGCCGGGTGGTGGGGGCCATGCGGTATGTCACCTCTCTAAAGAATGTGGACCGGCAGATTATCATTATCGTGGCCATTGCGCTAGGCATAGGCCTGGGTATTCTGGCCATTGTTTATTTCTCCAACCTCTATTTTGTCACCTCCATTGTGGACCCTGTGGCGGACATTACGGATACGGCCAAGCGCATTGCCGCCGGCTCTTACGGTGTGCAGATTGACAAGCGCTATGACGACGAGATCGGCGACCTGACCGACGCGCTCAACGACATGTCGCTGAAGATCAAGCAGGCGGAGAGCCTGAAAAACGAGTTTATCTCCTCGGTCTCTCACGAGCTGCGCACCCCGCTCACCGCCATCAACGGTTGGGCGGAGACCATTATGAACGGAGAAGTGCGCAACGCCGGGGATGTGAAAAAGGGTATGGGCATCATCGTGTCCGAGGCCAGGCGGCTGACCAACATGGTGGAGGAGCTTCTGGAATTCTCCCGGATACAGGACGGCCGCTTTACCCTCTCCATCGAGCCCATGGACATCAAGGCGGAGCTGGAGGACGCGGTATATACCTACCGGGAATTCTTCCGGCGGGAGGGCATTGAGCTCAACCACTTCGACTGTGAGGAGGAATTCCCGCCCCTGTCCGGGGACCCGGAGCGGATGCGGCAGGTGTTCTGCAATCTGCTGGACAATGCCGCCAAGCACGGCGGCGCCGGCAAACGGATTGACACCGCCATTTTTCCCGACGGGGGGCAGGCGGTCATCACCATCCGGGATTACGGCCCCGGCATTCCGGAGGAGGAGCTGCCCCACGTGAAATATAAATTTTACAAGGGCTCCTCCAAGGCCAGGGGCAGCGGCATCGGCCTGGCGGTGTGCGATGAGATTGTCAGCCGGCACAACGGTTCTCTGGAAATCGGCAACGCCCCAGAGGGCGGCTGCCTGGTAACGATCCGCCTGCCCATCCAGCAGTCGTAGGACCTGGGGGAAGCCGCAGGGAATTTTTCCCGCAAAAGATGCCATACCGGACCGCGCCGCCCGCGCCCCTTGCAATCGGGACGCGGGTTTGGTACAATAGAGCCAACGTATAGTCAAAGCGGTTCAAAAGGAGCAGATCGCTCCTTTTGAACCCTGCGGCGAAAATCGCCGCAGGGACCGCTTATGCGGCCCTGCTTTGGACTTCATAGACGCCGCTGGCGTGCATTGCACGCTCCAGTGGGCCATTGGCCCACTGGAGGAAAAAGCGCATTTTGCGCTTTTTCAACTGCGGCGACTATATCATACAAAGGAGAACAAGGACATAATGGCTGACAACAAGGGACAATCCTGCGCAACCCCGTACAAGACTATGATCGGCGGCCAGGCTCTGATCGAGGGCATCATGATGCTGGGGCCGGAGAAAAAAGCCGTGGTGATCCGCAAGCCGGACGGAGAGCTGGAGGAACAGGTGGAGGAGCGGGTGCTCATCAAGGACAAGCACCCCCTGCTGGGTCTGCCGTTGATCCGGGGGGTGTTCAACTTCTGCTCCTCCATGGCCAACGGGGTAAAGGCGCTGATGTATTCGGCCAGCTTTTTCCCGGAGGAGGAAGAGCCGGAGGAGCCCTCCAGATTGGAGGTCTGGCTGGACCGGCACCTGGGCAGCGAGAAGGCGGCGGGCGTCTTTGTCACCCTGGCCGTGGCGCTGGGCATCTGCTTTTCAGTGCTGCTCTTTTTCCTGCTGCCTACGGCCCTGGTAGGCGGGCTGGGGCGGCTGGTGGAGCTCCCCATGTGGCTGCGCAACCTGCTGGAGGGCGTTGTGCGCATTGTCATCTTTACGGTTTACCTGATGCTCTGCTCCAAGACCCGCGATATGCGCCGGGTGTTTTCCTATCACGGGGCGGAGCACAAGACCATCTTCTGCTATGAGCACGGGCTGCCCCTGACGGTGGAGAACGTACGGGCCCAGCCCAAGCACCATCCCCGCTGCGGCACCAGCTTTCTCTTTGTGGTGATTGTGGTGAGCATCCTCATATCCAGCGTACTTTTCTCTTTTGTCGAAGTGACAAACACCTTCGCCCGGATGGGCTTGCATATTTTAATGCTGCCGCTGGTGGTGAGCATCACCTATGAGCTCAACCGTCTGGTGGGCAAGTACGACAATCCCCTAACCCGGCTGGCCACCGCTCCCGGCCTGTGGCTCCAGAACTGGACCACATTTGAGCCGGACGATACCATGATTGAGGTGGGTATCCGCGCGTTTACGCTGGTGCTCCCCCAGGAACAGGGAAAGGACCGGTGGTGAGCGGACGGCACAGGCATCCCCCGAGCGCGTACCCCCGAGCCCCCGGAGGCATTCCGGGAGAAGAGAGAACGAGGCAGGAGCGTGGTGCACGTGGCGAGCACATACAACAATCTCTACCTGGATGCCCGCAAGCGCTTGAAAGGGGCGGGAATTGAGGCCGCCCAGCTGGAGGCGCGGGAGCTGGTCTGCCATGTCACGGGCAAAGACCGGGAGCAGTTTTACCGGGACCTTCCCCTGTATGCCTCCGGCCAGGTGGAGGCACGGGTGGAGGAGCTGGTCCGCCGCCGCCTGACGGGGGAGCCGGTGGCCTATCTGGTGGGGGAGTGGGAGTTCTATGGCCTCACTTTAGCGGTAAACCGGAGCGTGCTGATCCCCCGGATGGACACGGAGCTGCTGGCGGAGCGGGCCATTCTGCTGGCCCGGACCGCCGGGACGGAGGCCCGTATACTGGATCTGTGCGCCGGAAGCGGCTGTGTAGGGCTGGCGGTGGCCGCCAATGTGCCCGGCAGCCGGGTGGTGCTGGCGGAGCTGGACCAGGCGGCCCTGACGGTGTGCCGGGAAAATGTGCGCCGCAATGGGCTGGCTGCCCGCGTCACCTGCGTCCAGGCGGACGCTCTGGAGCCGCCGGACGCCGGCCTGGGGGAGTTTGACGTGATTGTGTGCAATCCCCCATATATTCCCACAGGGGATATCGACGGCTTGGACGTGTCCGTCCGGGATTTTGAACCCCGCCGCGCCCTGGACGGCGGGGAGGACGGCCTGACCTTCTACCGGGCTATCTGTGCCCAGTGGTCCCCTGCTCTGCGCATGGGGGGTAGCCTGCTCTTTGAGGTGGGCATCGGCCAGTCGGCGGATGTGGAGGTCCTGCTGGCCGGGAACGGCTTTGAGCACATCCGCGCCTGGCAGGATACCCAGGGCATATGGCGGGTGGTGGAGGGCGCCGTCCCTCTGCGCAACATCTTCAGCTGAACAGGGCCTGAAAAAACGGAGAGCTTACGGCCCAAAAACACAGAGAAGAGGAGTACATCAGACTATGGCAGAGAAGAAGAAGTCCGTAATAGAGAGCGCGGCCCCGGCGTCAGACAAGAAGAAGGCGCTGGAGACCTGTCTGGCCCAGCTGGACAAGACCTACGGCAAGGGCACTGTTATGCGCCTGGGGCAGAACACCGGAATCGTGGTGGAGTCCATCCCCACCGGCTCCCTGTCTCTGGATTTGGCCCTGGGCATCGGGGGCGTCCCCAAGGGGCGCATCATTGAGGTCTATGGCCCGGAATCCTCCGGCAAGACGACCCTGGCCCTCCACGTGGTGGCGGAGGCCCAGAAGCGGGGAGGCGAGGTGGCCTACATCGACGCCGAGCACGCCATGGACCCCAGCTATGCCCGGGCCCTGGGGGTGGACATTGACTCCATGCTCATCTCTCAGCCGGACACCGGAGAGCAGGGACTGGAGATCTGCGAGGCTCTGGTGCGCTCCGGCGCCATCGACGTGGTGGTGGTGGACTCGGTGGCGGCGCTGACCCCCAGGGCGGAGATCGAGGGGGATATGGGCGACTCCCACGTGGGTCTGCTGGCCCGGCTCATGAGTCAGGCCCTGCGGAAGCTGGCGGGCTCCATCTCCAAGACCAACTGTATTGTGATTTTTATCAACCAGCTGCGGGAAAAGGTGGGCGTGGTCTACGGCAACCCGGAAGTCACCACCGGCGGCCGGGCCCTGAAATTCTATGCGTCGGTGCGCATTGAGGTTCGCCGGATCGAGGCCATCAAGAGCGGCGGCGAGATTATCGGCAACCGCACCCGGGCAAAAATCGTCAAAAACAAGGTGGCGCCCCCTTTCAAGGAGGCCGAGTTCGACATCATGTACGGCGAGGGCATCTCCAAGGTGGGAGAGATTGTGGATCTGGCGGTGAAGCTGGATATTATCCAGAAATCCGGCTCCTGGTTCTCCATGGGCGAGGTGCGCATCGGCCAGGGCAGGGACGCCGCCAAGCAGTACCTCCGGGAAAACCCCGAGGTCTGTGAGAAGGTGGAGGAGGAGATCCGTAAAAACTCCTACAAGCTGATGAGCTCCCAGTCCAAAGCCGCCGCCAAAGCCGCCGGACGCGCGGTGGACGTGAGCGCCGAGGACTTCGACGACGGCGGTTCCGATGCGGCTGAGTAAGCTGGAGCCCTCCCAACGGGTGCGGGGCCGCTGGCTGGCCGTTCTGGATAACGGCGAACTCCTCCGCCTGGGGGAGGGCGAGGTGGTCTCCTTCGGCCTGTACGCGGGCATGGAGGTGGACGCGGCCCTGCGGGAGGCCCTGACCGCCGCCGCCCGCCTGGGGCAGGTGAAGGAGAAGGCGCTGGACCTGCTGTCCGCCCGGCCCCGCTCCCGGAAGGAGCTGGTGGATAAGCTCACCGCCCGGCCCAGGGACCGGGACAGGGAGCCACTGGCCACGGAGGAGGAGGCGCAGGCCGCCGCCGCCTGGCTGGAGGAGCTGGGGTATCTGGACGACAGAGCCTATGCCCGCTCTTTGGCGGAGCACTGTTCCGCCAAGGGGTACGGCCCGGCGAAGCTGCGGGACGAGCTCTACCGCCGGGGGGTGCCCCGGGACTGCTGGGAGGAGGCTCTGGCCGCCGCCGAAGATCCGGCGGAGGGCATAGACCGTTTTCTGCGGCATAAGCTCAAGGGGGAGGCGGGAGACCCGCGGGCCCTGAAGCGGGCCGCCGACGCCCTGGCCCGGCGGGGCTACCGCTGGCCGGATATCAAGGACGGACTGCGGCGCTATGGAACGGAGATCGAGGAGGACGAAGATTTTTGAAGGTTGCATTTATCTCCCTTGGCTGCGCCAAGAATCTGGTCAACACCGAGCAGATGATGGCGCTGGTCCGGGATGCCGGACATACCGTCACCGGGGAGCCACGGGGCGCCGACATCGCGGTGCTGAATACCTGCGGGTTCATCGACTCCGCCAAGAGCGAGGCGATCCAGAACATTTTGGAGCTGGCGGCGCTGAAAGAGGCGGGGCAGCTGGGGAAGCTGCTGGTTGCGGGCTGTCTGTCCCAGCGGTATCAGGAGGAGCTGACCCGGGAGCTGCCGGAGGTGGACGGCGTGCTGGGCACGGGCAGCTATACCGAGATTGTCTCCGCCCTGGAGGAGCTGGCGGCGGGGGGACGCCCCAGCCGCTTCGGTGACATCGACCACACGGTGGAGGACGGGGCCCGGATGGTGTCCACACCCCCCTATACGGCCTATCTGAAGATTGCCGAAGGCTGTGACAACCGCTGTGCCTACTGTGTGATTCCCTCCCTGCGGGGGCGCTACCGGAGCCGGACCATGGACTCCCTGCTGGCGGAGGCCCGGTCGCTGGCGGACAGCGGTGTGCAGGAGCTGATTGTGATCGCCCAGGACATCACCCGCTACGGCACGGATCTCTATGGAAAGCGGATGCTGGGTGAGCTGCTGCGGGAGCTGTGCAGACTGCCTTTCCATTGGGTGCGGCTGCACTACCTGTATCCCGACGAGGTGGACGAAGAGCTGATCGACGTGCTGGCTGCGGAACGGAAAATCCTCCGGTACATCGACATACCGCTCCAGCACATCAACGACGGCATTCTTAAAGCCATGAACCGCCGGTCCACCAAGGCGGAGATTATCGCCCTGCTGCGTCGCCTGCGGGAGCGGCTGCCGGGGCTGGTGCTCCGGACCTCCCTGATCTGCGGCCTGCCCGGAGAGGGGGAGGCGGAGTTTGAGGAGCTGGCGGAGTTTCTGCGGGAAGCCCGGATTGAGCGGGCGGGTATTTTTCAGTTCTCCCCGGAGGAGGGCACCCCCGCGGCGGAGATGGCGGGGCAGGTGCCTCCGGAGACGGCGGAGCGCCGGGTGGAGCTGCTGGTGGACCTGCAATCCCGCATTATGGATGAGTGGAACACCCAGCGGCTGGGAGAGGTTCTGGAGGTCCTGTGCGAGGGCTTCGACCCGGATATGGGCTGTTATGCCGGGCGCTCCTACGCCGACTCCCCGGACGTGGACGGAAGGGTCTGTTTTACCGCCGGAGGATTGGTCCCGGCGGGCAGTTTTGTAAATGTGCGCATTACCGGCATGTCCGACGGGGACCTGACCGGAGAGATGGAGGAGTGATACGATGAATACCCCCAATAAGCTGACGCTCCTGCGGGTGCTGCTGATCCCGGTGTTTCTGGTGCTGGTCTACCTGTCGTTCCCATACCATATGCTGTGGGCCCTGGCGGTGTTTATCATTGCCAGCCTGACCGACTTCCTGGACGGCCGCATGGCCCGGAGCCGGGGGCTGGTGACGGATTTCGGCAAGTTTATGGACCCGCTGGCCGACAAGATGCTGGTGATGGCCGCGCTGGTCTGCTTTGTGGAACTGGGCCGCCTGCCCGCCTGGGCTATGCTCATTGTCATTGTGCGGGAATTCGCCGTCACAGCCCTGCGGCTGATTGCGGTGGAGGGGGGGCGGGTCATTGCCGCCGGATGGTCCGGCAAAATCAAGACCGCCTCCACCATGGTGTGTATCTGCCTGATGCTGGCGCTGACGGAAGTTCCGGCGCTGGACCTGGTCTGCACAATTGTGATTTTGGCCACCACCGTCTACTCTGGTCTGGAGTATTTTATCAAGAACAAAGACGTTATGGACTGGAGCGATATGTGATCCCGCCCTTATCCTCCTGTACGGCGTTGTAGATTATCAGGAAGAGGCTGTACCGCCCGCGGATATTTGCTCCGTGGATGGTACAGCCTCTGTTTGGCAATAGGTACTGCGTTTCGTTCCCCGGCAGGGTAAGAATTACATTTTCAGCGGCGTACAGAATCAGCCCTTGAGCTGGGATGCGAAATCAGAGAGAGCCTCTGAGATTTTGAGCTGCTGGGGACAGACAGCCTCACAGCTGCGGCAGCCGACACAGGCGCCGGGCTGCTTCTCCGGGGGCACTGCCCTCAGCGCCATGGGCGCGATAAAGCCGCCGCCGGTGAATTTGTGCTCGTTGTACAGCTCCAGCAGCCGGGGAATGTCCAACTGCTGGGGACAGTGGCCGGTGCAGTAATGGCAGGCGGTGCAGGGGAGGGTCTTAACCTCCAGCATTTCCTCGGCAATATGCATCAGCGCGGCGGCCTCCGGCTCGGTCAGCGGGGCATCCTGGTCAAAGATGCGCAGATTTTCCTCCATCTGCCGGAGGCTGGACATGCCGGAGAGGATAACCTTGACGTCGGAGATGGTCTGGAGATACCGGAAGGCCCAGCCCACAGCCCCTTCGCCGGGGCGCAGGGCGTCCAGCCGGGCGGCGTGCTCCTCCGTGAGTCTGGCCAGCCGCCCGCCCCGCAGGGGCTCCATAACCCACACGGGAATGTGGTATTCCCGGAGCAGCTCCACTTTCTCCCGGCCCTCCTGGAAAGTCCAGTCCAGATAGTTCAGCTGAAGCTGGCAGAATTCCATGTGGGACCCATAGGCCTCCAGAAAGCGTCGGATAACCGCCGGGCTGCCGTGGGCGGAAAAGCCCAGATGCCGGATGCGGCCCAGCCTTTTCTGCTCCATCAGGTAGTCAAACGTACCGTACTGCGGGTCCAGGTAGGCGTCAATATTCATCTCGCACACGTTGTGGAACAGATAGAAATCAAAATATTCCACCTGGCACTTTTTCAGCTGTGCCTCAAAGATTTCCGCCGTTTTGCCCATGTTGGACAGGTCGTAGCCGGGGAACTTGTCCGCCAGACAGAACTGCTCCCGGGGATAGCGGCGCAGAGCCTGCCCCATGGCCAGCTCTGAATTGCCCCCGTGATAGCCCCAGGCGGTGTCATAGTAGTTGATCCCCCGCTCCATGGCAAGGGCGACCATCTCATCCACTGCCGCCTGGTCTACATGGGCGTCGTTTTCATCCGTCAGGGGCAGGCGCATGGCCCCCATGCCCAGATTGGACAGCTTGATGCCCTGAAACTCCCGATAAACCATGCTGGTCCTCCTTTTCGTATTGATCTGCCGCTATATTGTATCACAGGAGAAGCCGCCGGTCCAATATCCATCCTGCATAAATTGGAATACTTTTCCGGCAGGGTCTGTGCATGGAGCGGAATCCAGGGACATCCGCCAAAGTCCGAAAACCTGCATTCACAACCGTTGAATGCGGACTGGCCAGCCATTTCCCGCCATATCGTATCAATTTTTATCTGGCAGAAAAATCCCTGTCCAGCCGGCATCCCCCCGGTTATGAATACAGGCTTTTAAGCAGAGGGGCCGGCGCTCAGGCAGGCGGGCAGGCTTTCCAGGGGGCAGACCGCCGCGCCCCGGAGAGACAGCGCGGCGGCGGCGGCCCGGCCCTGGGGATTCAGGCCGCAGTCGGCGATGACAATGGAAAACCGTGCCAGTTCACCGCCCCGCAGCCACAGCAGGCCCTCCACCGCCTGTTCCAGGCCCTCCCCGCCGCCGGAGGCGGGAATCACCGCGTATACCCGCGTATGTATTCCCGCAGGCGTTACCAGCTTCCCAAAGAGAATCCATCCCAGGGCCAGGAGCCCTGCCGCCGCTAGCAGAGCCAGCAAAATTTCCATCCAAACCGCCATAATATCCACCTCCAGACTATCTTATGCCGTGGCGGGACGGAGGTGAGGGTTTTGACGGTCTCCCCAGAAGATGCGTCCGCTATTGACACAAAAAAGAAAAGAATAGTATAATAGGAGTGCAGGATTCAGGGGCCGGGCTGCTCTTGTAAAAACGCATACGCCAGAAGCCTGCTCACAACTGCTGGATACCGTCTGTGGGGGCCTTCCGCCGCCAATCCGCACAAGTGGCAGCGGCTGCGAAAAAACTGCCGGCCCGGTGGCAGGGTCTTATTGGTTCAGACTGCGTTCCCGGTTATAAATACAGATTTTACGAATACCCGGGTGCCGCTTTTCCAATGCGGAGGAATGGAGACAGCCGATGAAAGAGACGCCGAACAAACGGGAGAGATGGAGGGGAACGCCCTTGCTCCTTTCCATCGTATTGGTTTTTTGTATTTTGGGCACGGTTGTGTATATGATATCGCGGAAAACCTCCCGGGAGATGTCCGAGGCGGCGATTCAGAGCCTGAGCGAGAGCCTGGACCTGATCCAGTGCACCATTGAGGCGATTCTGCGCAGCCAGGTGGAATTTCAGACGCTGATTGCCCAGGAGCTCAGCCGGGCAGAGGACCCGGAGGCTTATATCCGTGCCTGTGAAAAAAATCAGACCGTGTCAAAGATGGCGCTGATCCTGGCAGGGGAGACAGAGGGCATCTGCAATACCGGGGAGCCGTTTACCGAGGAGGGGCTGGATTTTTCTGCGGGCGGAACGGTCATGGGACTGCCGGTTTCTCAGTCCTATCTGAACTATATGGGCACATGGTCCTACTCTGTAAAATGTCCCGTTGTGCGGGACGGACAGGAGCTGGGAACGCTCTATGCCGAATTTGTCTATGACGCCATTGACCGCTCCCTCCCGGATGGGTTCTACAACAAGCAGGCGACCCTGTACATTATGGACGCGGTGAGCGAACGGTTTGTTCTGAAGCCCAAGGGAATGGGCATGCGTAGCGCGGGCCACCTGAATCTGGCCGATTTCTACCGGGCAAACAACATTCAGGACCCGGAGATTCGGGCAGAGGTGGACCGCTGTCTGGAGACCGGGCAGGATATCCTGTTTTACCACGATATCCGGAAAGAGCAGGCCCTGAACTATATGTGGACGGTCAATGGTGGAACGATTTTTCTGGTGGGCTATGTGCCCGTGGAAGCCATCCAGCGGGAAGGCCGGACCGTCAATCAAAATATTCTGTTTGTTGTAGCGTCAATGCTGACGGCCTTTCTCCTGTGCATTGCCCTGTACTATCTCAGCTGGAGGCAGCAGGATAAAATCCGAAAGGAGCAGGAGGCCGAGCGGAAGCTCCACAGCCAGCAGCTGGCGGAGGCGCTGCAGGCCGCACAGATTGCCAGCGAATCCAAGACGACCTTCCTGTCCAATATGTCCCACGACATCCGTACGCCCATGAATGCGGTGCTGGGTTTTACAACCCTTCTGGACAGGGATGCCGGGAATCCGTCGAAGGTCCGGGAATACACCCGGAAGATTACGGCCTCCGGCCAGCACCTCCTCAGCCTGATCAATGACATTCTGGATGTGTCCAAAATCGAGAGCGGAAAGGTAGTGCTTAATCTGGAGGAGTTCGCGCTGAACGACGTGATCTCCTCCGTGGACGCGATTATTCAGCCCATGGCCAGGGCACGGCGGCAGGAGTTCCATCTGGATGTGACCGGCATCCGGCACGAATACCTGGTGGGGGATGAGACACGGCTGAATCAGATTTTGATCAACCTCCTCTCCAACGCGGTAAAGTATACGCCGGAGGGCGGTCATATCTGGCTGCGCATCATTGGGTTGAAGCAGCGCTCCAGCCAGTATGAGCACATCCGGATTGAGGTGGAGGACGACGGCTACGGCATGACGCCGGAGTACCTGGAGAGAATCTTTGACGCCTTTACCCGGGCGGAAAACAGCACCACCAATAAGGTGCAGGGCACGGGGCTGGGCATGGCAATCACCAAGAGTATTGTGGAACTTATGGGCGGAACCATTGAGGTGTCCAGTGAAGTGAACCGGGGCTCCCTGTTCCGGGTAGAGCTGGAGCTGCGCATTCAGGAGGGGAAGGCAGACCGGCAGTTTTGGACGGAACGGGGCATCTCCCAAATTCTGGTGATAGACGGGGACCCGGAGAGCCGGGAGAGCATACGGACGCTCATGGAGGATACAGGGGTGCAGCTGAAAGCGGCCGGCGGTCCGGAGGAGGCGGTGGACTGGCTCCGGAACGGCGGGGAGTGCCAGCTGATTCTGCTGGACTGGGACGCCCCGGACATGGACGGTGTCCAGGCGGCAAAGGACATAGGGGCGGTTCTTCCGGCCGCCGTGCCCATCCTGTTTTTGGCGGAATGCGACGAGGCAGAGGAGCTCGAGTCGGCGGTTTCGGCCGTCGGCGGGAATATTCTGGTCAAACCGTTTTTCGTCTCCGCGTTTATGGAGAAAATTGGGGAGATATGGGCGGATGCCGGAAAAGAGGAGCGGCGTCCGGAGCCCGAGTCCGTCGTCACGCTGGAGAGGCTGCGCTTCCTGGCAGCGGAGGACAACGAGATTAATGCGGAAATCCTGGCGGAGCTCCTGGAGCTGGAGGGAGCCGCCTGCGAGATTGTCGAAAATGGCCAGCTGGCGGTGGAGCGCTTCCGGCAGGCGGAAAAAGGCGAGTTTGACGCGATTCTGATGGATGTTCAGATGCCGGTTATGAACGGCCACGACGCCGCGAGAGCCATCCGCGCCCTGCCCCGGGCGGATGCGGCCTGCATTCCCATTATCGCTATGACGGCAAACGCCTTCGCCGAGGACGAGAGAGCGGCGCTGGCCGCCGGTATGGACGCGCATGTGGCGAAGCCGCTGGATATTGAGCTGCTGAAACAGACTATCAGACAATGTATGAGGGGAAAGGATTCATGATGAGAAATGTGGAGAACAGCGGCATCCGGCGGTGGACGGCCGTCTGCCTGGCGGTGCTTGTGGCTGCGGCGCTGGCTGCCTGTGGAGACAGCCGGGATTCCAAAAATCTGCTCACCGCGGAGGAGCAGTCCCAGCGGACGGTCAATTTGTTCAGCCCTATGGAGAAGACCGACCCGGACGCGGAGAATGTGGCGAGGAGCGCGTCGGACCTGACCGTGGCGATGGCGGAGGAAGCGCTTGGCGTGAGTGTGGCCTACAGGACTTATACGGCGGAAAGCTACCAGGACAAGACCTATGACGAGGTAGCCCTGGACCGGGTGCGCAATGATATGGACGATCTGTACCTGCTCAATCCGGATACGATTCTGCTCTTGGGCGCGGAGGAAAGGCTGATGGATCTGTCGGGGCTGGAGAGCGCGAAAAACCTGCGGGAGATTATCCGGACTGCCAATACTGTGGACGGCAAGCTGGTAGCGATCCCCCAGGAGGTGGTTGCCTACGGCCTGTTTATCAACAAGGATATGTTTGACCGCTGCGGCCTGGATTTGCCGGAGACGCCGGAGGAGTTCCTGGAGTGCTGCCGGGTGTTCCAGGAAAACGGCGTTGAAACGCCCATTGGGGCAAACCGCTGGTGGCTGGAAACCTTTGTATTTGCGCTGGCTTACGCGGACCTCTACAACGGCGGCAACACGGAGGCAGAGATCGCGGCGCTCAACAGAGGGGAGGCCAGGTACAGCGATTATATGCGGCCCGGGTTTGAATTTCTTCAGGAACTGATCGACCGGGGGTATATTGACGTGGAGAAGGCCCGCGTCAGCGAGGCGATCGAGGCGGAGGGACCGGATTTTCTGGCCCAGAAGACCCCCATCGTCATGGCCTACTGGGGAGCGGCGAACACGGAGACCGCCTATGGAAAGACAGACTTTGAGATGCGGGTGATCGGGTTCCCCAGCAGCAGGGGACAGATGCCGGTGATGCCCATGACCGGATTTGCCGTCGGCGCCGACGCGGAACATGCGGAAGACGCCATGCGCGTGCTGGACATTATGGTGTCGGATGAAGCCCTCCAGGTTTACTCGGAGACGAACCGGGTGATCTCTCCCTCGCGGAATGTTTCGGTGGAGTGCGTTCCCGCTCTGGAGCCCCTCAATGCCAGGATTGAGGAGGGCATCTATGTGCTTGGGTCCAACGCGGGCATGAAGGTGGAGCAGTGGGGGAATACCTGCCTGATTGTGCGGGAGCTGCTGAACGGCGCTACAGTGGACGAGTGCATGGCCGCCTTTGACAGGCTCCAGGACGAGACGCTGGGCTGAGCCTCCTCCGACGGTGCGCTGGGGATTGATTGTCCCAGAGATCAAAACACAACAGCGGGACCGGAGGCCGACAGACGGCCCGGTCCCGCTGTTGTGTTTTCTGACTGTGTCCGGCCCGGAGGCGCTCTGCCATAAGGCCGGTAAGAACCTGTTCAGGCCCTAAAAAATCAAGATTCGGTGGATAGCCCGCCGGTCAGCAGAGCGGTCAGGTCTTGGACAGAGTCCACAATGCGCTCCGCGCCGTTGGCCTGGAGGAAGGCGCGGCTTCGGAATCCCCAGCTTACTGACAGGCAGGGCAGGCCCGCGTTCCGGGCGGTCTGAATATCCACGTCGGAGTCTCCCACGTACACCGCGCCGGCGGTCTCCGCCCCCAGCTCCTCCAGGGCCCGGAATACCGTATCCGGGGCGGGCTTGCGGGCTACCCCCTGGGATTCCCCGATGGCGACGGGAACCCGTCCGCCGAAATAGTCCGTGCACAGCCCTTTTACTGCACCGTCAAATTTGTTGGACACCACGGCAAAGGGAATGCGGCGGGCGGTCAGGGCGTCCAGCAGCTTCAGTACGCCGGGATAGGGCGCGGTTTTGTTTTCCATATTGTTCAGATAGTGAGCGCGGAATACCGACAGGCACCGGGCCTCCAGCTCCGGAGCCGTGCCCGCGGGCACGGCCAGGTGGAGCAGGCGTCCCACGCCGTTGCCCACAAAGCTGCGGGTCTCTTCCCGGCTCCGCTCCGGCAGGCCGTGCAGAGACAGTGCGTAGTTGACGCTGTCTGCCAGGTCGTCCAGCGTATCCAGCAGGGTGCCGTCCAAGTCAAAAATGACGGCTTGATAGGGCGTGCTCATAGAATCGCTTCCTTTGTGATATGTGGTATGCGCGGCGCAGGCTTGGAATTTCGTATAATATCGGGCTTTGCGGCCGGGCCTTGTCTGGAGAACGTTCAAACGCCCAAACAGAAAGCCTTTTCCCGCCCTGACAGCGCGACTTTTTCTTGCCATACGTCAGTATGCCTGCGAAAAATCTCTTGCCTGGCATGAAAATTTTTCGCTGCCGGTCATATTCTCATTTTTTAAACAGAGCCTATGATAGGGCGAAAGCAGAATGCCGCGCCGCCGTTTGAGGCTCCCGGCGGGGCCGGGGAGCGGGCGCTTGGCACATATTATATCATGTTACCCGGCCATGCGAAAGAGTCTGGAGAGAAAAAAACCCATCAGGCCGCAGCCGGGAAAAGTCAGCAGCCAGGTGAGCAGGATCTCCCTGGCCGCCCCCCGGCCCCTGCCGCCGGCCGCGCAGGTCCCCGCGCCCAGAATGGCGGCGGTTTTCGCGTGGGTGGTGCTCACCGGGAGGCCCAGCAGAGTGCACACAGTCAGACAGGCCGCGCCCCCCAGGTCGGCGGCAAAGCCCTCCCGGGGAGAAAGCCCTTCCAGCCCCCTGCCAACGGTTTCCACAATCCGCCGTCCGCCGATGAGGGTGCCCAGGGCCATTACCGCCGCGCACAGAGCCATCAGCCACAGGGGGACGGAAAAGCGCTCCGGTTCCCTGCCGCCTCCGGCCAGGGTACAGCCCAGCAGAAAAACCCCGATAAATTTTTGACCGTCCTGCGCCCCATGGAGGAAGGCCATCGCCGCGGCTCCGGCGACCTGCCCCCGGCGGAAAAAGGCCATGTCCCGGCGGCTGTGCCGGAGCAGGGCGGCGCAGGCCCGGCCTCCCCAGAGACCCAGACCCACCGACAGCCCCAGTCCCAGCAGCACCCGTCCCCAGGCCTCCGGGCGCACATGGGCCAGACCGCCCGGAAGGGACAGGGCGGCCCCCGTTACCCCGGCGATCAGGGCGTGGCTCTCGCTGGTGGGCACACCGAAGCGCCAGGCCAGCACCGCCCAGACCACAATAGCACACAGGGCGGCGCACAGGGCGGAAAGCGCCGACCTGGCGTCCCCGCCAAAATCAGCAATGGAGTACAGCGTCTCGGCTACGGCAGCGCCGGCGGCGGTGGCACAGCACACGCCCAGCAGATTGCAGGCCGCCGCCAGCGCCACCGCCCGACGGAAGGGCAATACCTGGGTTGTGACCACTGTGGCGATAGCGTTAGGCGCATCAGTCCAGCCGTTGACCAGGATGACAGCCAGCACCAGCAGAGCCGTCAGCCCCAGCACCGGGTCCCGAAGGGCCTCCAGAAAAAACGCTGTGCCGGACAAAAACACAAGACCACCCCCTGTCCACACTCTATGTGGAGGGGCGCCCGGACATGACATCTCCCCTGCGGTTCCGCGGGCCGGTCAGCCCAACCGCCGCCGTCCGCCGGTCCCGGCGCGATTTATTGGGGGAGCGTTTCGACAGCAGATTTTACCTCTTGCGGAATCCCGCGGTTTTTCCACATTTTTTTCGGTGTGCATGCTTGCATTCTTACCGCCGCTTTGTTACTATAAGCGTGTCCCTCGCGGCAGTTGTCAAAACACTCGGCAGACGTTCCGGCGGTCAGGTCCGCCTGCGCCGCCCTGCTCTGTACCGGGGTTTTCCCTTCTGCCCGCCGTGGCTTTTGAGGGCTGCCGCTGTTTGGGGAATGATTCTAGAGGAATGAAAGGTGGAAAAGTACAGATGAAACAGCGTAAACTTCTATCCCTGCTTCTGGCGGCGGCTATGGCGTTTGCCATGCTGGTGCCCGCCGCCGCGGAGGAAACCACCGCGCCTGTCGAGCCCTACGTCATCCCTGACGTGGCCGGCAAGCTGGTGATTCTCCACACCAACGACACCCATGGCCGCGATGCCGCTGTGGAAGGCAAGACCATTGGCACCGCCGGAGTGGCCGCTTTGAAAGCAGATTTTGAGGCCGCGGGCGCCACTGTGCTGCTGCTTTCAGCAGGTGATTTCAGCCAGGGCACCACTCTGGTGAGCCTGGATAAAGGCGCCTCTTCCGTGGCGTTTATGAATGCCGCGGGGTATGATGCCGCCTCTCTGGGCAACCACGAGTTTGACTACAAGATGGAGGCGCTGAAGGCCAACGCCGCCGCCGCTGAGTTCCCAATTCTGGCGGCCAATATCGTGGTGACTGAGACGGGGAAGCCCCTCTTCGGCGACCACATGACGGTTGATACCGCTATCGGCAAGGTAGGCATTTTCGGTCTGGATACCCCCGAGACCATGACCAAAGCCCACCCCGACAATGTAAAGGGTCTGACCTTCTACCAGGGCGAGGAGCTTGTCGCCTGTGCCCAGGCACAGGTGACAGCCCTCAGCGGTGAGGGCTGTGACTACATTATCGCTCTGTCCCACCTGGGAATCGCTCCCGAGAGCGAACCCAACCGCTCCACCGACGTGTTTGCCAAAGTCACCGGTGTGGACCTGGTGATTGACGGACACTCCCACGACGAGATGGACGGCGGCCAGAAAGTGGGCGGCGCCCTGGTAGTCTCTACCGGCGAGTACCTGAATAACGTCGGCGTGGTGATTATCGACAGCGGGAAGAACGCCTCCGCCCGGCTGGTCTCCGCCGCCGCCTACACCAAGGTGGACGAGACTGTGGCCAAGCTGGTCAACGACAAGGACGCCCAGGTAAAGGCCGAGCTGGAGAAGGTGTTTGCCACCACAGAGGTTCTGCTCAACGGTGAGCGCGACCCCGGCAACCGTACTGAAGAGACCAACCTGGGGGATTTCGCCGCCGACGCCATTCTGTGGGCTTCCAGGCAGGCGCTGGGTGAGGAGGCCGTGGATGTGGCGCTTACCAACGGCGGCGGCATTCGCGCCACCGTAGAGGCCGGCGATATTACCATGAACACCATGAAAACGGTGTTTCCTTTCGGCAATGAGGTGGCCACCATTGACCTCACCGGAGCCGAGCTGCTGGAGGCCCTGGAAGCTGCCACCTGCTCTACCCCCACTGCCATCGGCGCGTTCCCCCAGGTTTCCGGCATGAGCTTTACCATTGACGTCTCCGTTCCCTATGAGAACGGTCCCCAGTACACGGACTCCACTTACTACGCTCCCGCCAAGCCCGGCAGCCGTATTCAGGATGTGACGGTGAACGGTGAGGCTCTGGATCTGGAGGCCACCTATACCTTGGCCACCAATGACTTTACCGCCGCCGGCGGCGATACCTACGGCGTGTTTGTAGGCAAGACCGTCTATAAGACCGGCGTCGCTCTGGAGGACGCCCTGGTCAGCTATACCCGCGACGTGCTGGGCGGCACCATCACCGCCGAAGCTTACGGCAAGCCCGCCGGCCGCATCACCATCGTGGGCAATTATCCCGCCGACGTAGAGAGCGGCGCCTGGTACTACAGCGCCGCCGCCTATGTGCTGGACAACCGCATCATGTCCGGCACCGGCGCGGGCTTTGAGCCCAGCGGCATTGTCACCCGCGGCACCGTGTACCAGACCCTGTACAATATTGCGGGCCGTCCCGCTGTGGCGGAGGCCGCCACCTTCACCGATGTCTCCGGCAAGTGGTATGCCGACGCCGCTGCCTGGGCGGAGGACACCGGCCTCACGGCTGGCACCGGCAGCGGTCTCTTCTCCGGCGACCGGGCTATGAGCCGCCAGGAGCTGGCCAAGGTCTTTGCCGACTACGCCGCCGGGCAGAACATTAAGCCCGAGACACCGGCGGCGCTGGATAGCTTCACCGACAGCGCTTCCGTGGCGGATTGGGCCAGGGAGGGCATGGAGACCGCTGTGGCTCTGGGGATTCTCAAGGGCAGCGGCGGCGCGCTCAATCCCACCGGCACCGCCATCCGCGCGGAGCTGGCCCAGATTCTGCTGAACTGCTCCACACTGAAGCCCGCCGCCTGAGCCGGGCAAATGGGAAAATCGGAGCGGGGCCCCACGGCGGGCCCTGCTTCGGGGCGCCAAAAGATGCGCAGAGCTTCCGTCCGCAGGATGGAAGCTCTGCGCATCTGAATGGTTTTGGCTCCCGTTGGGAGTGTCCTAAACGCAGAGATTTTATCTGTGTTTCCTCCGTTGGAGGCGGGGGAAATCCGTCAATATATCTTGGCTATGAATACTCCCGCTCCTGTTCTCCCTTTTACCTTTTGTGTTATAGTCGCCGCAGTTGAAAAAGCGCAAAAAGCATATCATCTCATTTTCTGCTCTTGTCAAATCCGCAGAATATAGTTTAGATTCCGTTTCTTATGGAAAATAGTTCAATCGAACATAACCGCATCAGCTAAATCTTGATTGGTATTTAGTATTTCCAGGTCTACAATAGACACCGGAGCAGTGCTCTTCACTCTTTCCGCTCCTGTGATATCCCATCCGCCGCCGGCAACAGCTTCGTTTGTATTCACCATTACTTCCATGCCTTTATACGTAAATCTTAACCAACCTTCTGCAGTCTTCGTGTCTTCTCCTAATAAGTACTCATAGTCGTCGACACCGATCAAGGAGAAGAAATCTTGAAAGGGCATGTCATCTTCCATGTCTGTAAAGAGTATGCCTGCCGTTGTTATAAAACCGGCGCATTTTATCTGTTCTTCACATTCGTTCATGGCCTTTTCAAAATCACCGCTCTGTCCGCCAAAAAAGAAGTAAGCATATTCCGCCCCCGGTTCCCCAAAACATGCGGCAGCACTATCTGGGAATCCATCTAAACTTACAATAAATTCGCCTTCAGGATATTCGTTTTTTAATTCATTAAGCGTTTTTTCAATGTCATTAAAAAATTCAGGTGTGCTTGTATTGCTATAGCCTGGAATTTCCGTTGATATACCATTTTCCGCAATATTGGAGTCTTCTGATGCTTGGTCGCTAGGGGATACAGGTGCGCAAGCAGAAAATGTGAATGATACAAGCAAAAATATTGTTGCAATGACTATGTTTTGTTTCATATTAATCCCCAATCTGCGATATCTTAGTAATAATTTGTTGCTCTGATTATAGCACGGCCACGCTTTACATTCAACTGCGATTAGTGAAACCGCCAGTGTCTGGCTCCATCAACACAAAAAGTAAACGGGAGCTCCCACTCTGCGCATTGACACCGCTGGGTATTTCAAGTATAATTGGTAAATCTATAAAATTGATAGAGGAGAGGGCAGTGTGAAGCAGTTTTTTGGCATGAGCCACAGCGGAAACCTGAAAGAGGCGGTTCAGGGTCTTCATAATCCTCAATTTATTATGCTTTTATCAAACAGCGTCCAGTTTGAGGACCATGTAAAGACCTTAGAAAAACTTTTTCCCGGCGTACCCAGCATTGGATGTATCGGAATGAGCTACCAGACCAGGATTGTAGAAGCTGGCGTAGGGGTTATTGCCTTTACCGATGGCGTTACGGCGGCGGCCAATGTGCTGGAGCAGGCATCCACGATGCCGGTGAAATACATTCAGCGGTTGGAGCGGGATATGCAGGCTGTGGGCGGCTCAAACCGTGATACTGTATGTATTGATTTCTGCGCGGGAAACGACGCCTGCGTGCTGACAACCGTCAACACGGTCCTCCGGAAGCAGGGGATCTCCCTGGTGGGCGGGACCGGAGACCAGGGGAAGGTCTCCGCCAACGGGCGGGTATACGAGGATGCGGTGGCCTACGGGCTGGTCCGAAATCAAAACGGCCGCGTCAAAACATATAAGGAAAACATCTATCACCAGCTGGGAAATTACCGGTTTATCGCCTCCAATACGGACCGGGCCAATTACATACTGGGGTCTCTGAACGGCCGGCCCGCGAAGCAGGTCTATCAGAGCATTCTCCACGTAACGGACCAGGAGATCCTGACGCGGACCTTTCAAAACCCTTTTGGCAAAATCAACGGGGACGACACCTGCATCATTTCCATTAAAGAGGTCAAGGGCAACGCGCTGGCCTGCTTCCGTCAGGTCAATGACTCCGATGTCCTGATTCTGCTGGAGCTGGGGGATTATAAGGCCATTACGCAGAATACCATCCGCCAGATCTGTCAGGATTTCCCGCGCCGCTCTGCGGTATTTTCAGTAAACTGCCTCTTTCGCTATAAGCTGTTCTCTGAACACGGCTATATGCAGAATTACCTGCAGGAGATGGCGGGACTGGGCGCCCATGCCGGGTTTGTAGGGTATGGGGAGCACTATAATAACCGTTTTGTCAACCAGTCTATGACCTGCGTGGTATTTGAATAAGGGGGAGTATGGCATGCTGTTTGGGGGAAAAAAGCAGGAAAGGACAACTCAGCCCCAGGTTGGAGGCGGTCTTTATCCGGTGCTGCATGTGGCGGACAGTTTAAAGGACTATCAGAAGGAACTGGTGAAAAAGGAGGTCGCTTCCCTGTGGGAGCTGAGCATGGTCGGGAGCTCGTTTACCAAGGTGCTGAAGGAGACGGACCACTTTCAGGAGAAGCTGCAGGAGCTGGACCAATCTTTTTCCAACATTGACCAGACGGCGGGGCGGTTTAACCAGGTCAAGGCTGAAATCGCTCAGACGGTGCTAGAGGCTCAGGGCCAGATGGAGGAGCTGGAGCAGACCTCCATGCAGGTGCAGAAGGGCTATGAGACCATGGCCGAGCTCTTTGCACAGCTGCAATCGGCCATCAAGGGAATCCAGCAGTGCATGGGAAAGATCGTCTCCATCGCGGACCAGACCAATATTCTTGCGGTGAACGCCTCAATAGAGGCGGCCCGGGCGGGGGCGGAAGGCCGCGGATTTGCGGTGGTGGCCGCGCAGGTAAAGGAGCTGGCAAAGGAGATCAAGGTGCTGGCCGGAGAAGTGGATTCCGGTATCTGTGATGTGGAAGACCGGGCCGGACAGCTCAGCGAGAGCATCGGTACGTCCCAGCAGACGCTGGGGCAGGGCGTAGGAATTGTCAATCAGACGGACGAAAGTTTTCGGAAGATTACGTCTGCCGCAGAGGGAGCGGCGGCTGTACAGACAGAGATTTCCTCCGTCATTGAGCAGTCCCAGCGGGAGCTGGAGGCGATCTGTCAGTTCTTTCGTGGAATTAAAGACCAGTATCAGGAGGTTATCAAGCACATTGACAGTGCCAGCCGCCTGGGGACCACCAAAAGCGCGATGTTTGAAGATATTGACAACATGATCTCTCAGCTTCCGCCGCTGGTGGCGGAAGTAGAGGCCGGCGGCTGAGCCGTCTTAGGGTATGAGACCCCCGCTGCGGCGTTCCGGGAGAGCCGCAGCACAGGGCAGACAGAGGAGTTTTTTTCATGAAAGACAAACATCTGGCGCTGGCGGCGGTCCTGCTGGCGGTGGGACTGCTGGTCTCCGGCTGTTCCTCCGCCCCGGCGACGATCTCCGCCGCCAATCAGGGCGCGAAGGGTCAGCAGGAGGACAGCGGCGCCGCCGCTTTGGGCGCGCTGGCCTCCTTTTCGGCGGGCACGCTGGACGGCGGGACCTTTACCCAGGATGATATCCAGGAAAAAGACGTAACGGTAATCAATTTCTGGGCGTTGACCTGCGGTCCCTGCATTGCAGAGATGCCGGATCTGGCGGCTTTTGCCGCGGCTCTGCCGGACAACGTGCAGGTGATTACCGTCTGTCTGGACGGGGCGGGCAGTGAGGAATATGTCAGGATGGTTCTGGAGGAGGCGGGCTTTGCAGGCGTTACCCTGGTCTCCGGGGATGGCGACCTCCAGGCGCTCTGCGGCAACCTGATGTACACCCCCACCACCGTTTTTGCGGACGCAGAGGGCAACCTTGTAGGAGATGCCGTCGTTGGTGGGCAGAAGGACCTGGCGGAGACGTTCCTGGAAGCGGTCAACCGGGTGCTGGCGGCGGGCGGAAAGGAAGAGATCAGCCTTGAATCCTAGAGTTCTGCGCTTTACACGCTATGGCCTTCTGACGGCGGCGGCGACGTTTATCGCCGCTGGGCTGCTGCGGCAGGAGCACCGGGAGGTTCTGCAAAAGGCGGTGAGGATATGCCTGGAGTGCATCGGCATCGGATAAAGGAAGAGAGGATGAACGGGCGGCGGCCTTCTCTCCGGCGGGTGGTGCAGGTCGTCTCCGCCGTTCTGATAAACGGTTATGCCGCCGGATTTCAAAGGGGCAGGATTTTTACCGGCGGGATAAAGGCCGTCTGTGTTCCCGTCCTCAACTGCTATTCCTGCCCCGGAGCGCTGGGGGCCTGTCCCATCGGCGCTCTCCAGGCAGCGGTAGGCGGCGTCCGGCATCATTTCCCCTTTTATGTGCTGGGTACGCTGATGCTGTTCGGGGTGGTTCTGGGCCGGCTGGCGTGCGGCCTGCTGTGTCCCTTTGGACTGGTGCAGGACCTGCTCCACAAAATTCCTGTGCCCAAGTGGAGGGTGCCAAAAATCATTGACCGGCCCGCCCGGTATCTCAAATATGTGGTTCTGGCCCTGCTGGTGATTTTGCTTCCAGCCTTTGCCGTGACGAAAACCGGGGTGACGCCGCCCTATTTCTGCGAATACCTCTGCCCCGCCGGAACGCTGGAAGGGGGGATTCCCCTGATGATTGCGGACCCGGCCCTGCGGACATTGGCTGGAGGGTTGTTCCGGTGGAAGGTGCTGGTGCTGGCTGCGATTGCAGCGGTGTCCGCAGTTATTCACCGCCCGTTTTGCCGGTATCTCTGCCCCCTGGGGGCTTTTTACGCGCTGTTTTACCGGTTCAGTTTTTTTCAGATGCACCTGGAAAAGGACAAATGTGTGGGCTGCCGGCAATGTGAGCGCGTCTGCCCTATGGCGGTAGAGGTCACAAAGAATATCAACAGCCCGGAGTGCATCTGCTGCGGAGCATGCAAATCTGTCTGTCCCACCGGGGCAATTGCCTCCGGGTTTGGCGGCATACGGCCTGTCCGCAAAGGGCGAAGCTGACCGAAGAATGAGGAAAACATGCTGCGGACGGCTTAGCGCCTGTTTAGCATCCCCCCGGGCACGTCCCTCGACGGTGTATTTTCCGCCCTGGCTGTGTTAAAAATCCTTGCCATCCGTCAGGATGGCAAGGATTTTTGCTTTGCAGGACAAAAAAGTACGCTTGCCAATTTGCATGCGTTGAGATACAAAACAGGCTCTTAAAACAGGACCGGAGCGGATAAAAGCCAGCTCCGGACAGCCTGTGGAAAACCTTCCGTTCACGGGAAAGCCTCGCAGAGTTTTGCCGCCCGAGGGCGGCAAAATAAAGTGAAAATTGGTCATTTTCGGGGACATGTGCCTCGAAAATGATACTTCTCGGCCTGCA
>CANDFO010000027.1 GCA_947384055.1 uncultured Flavonifractor sp. | reverse complement strand
GAGATTCCTGTAAGTGACTGGAGTTCAGACGTGTGCTCTTCCGATCTGCAACTTCCTTCACCAGCTGAGCACCCATGTTCTCAAAGGGGTCCTCCAGCTCGATCTCCTTGGCGATGGTCACACCGTCGTTGGTGATCAGGGGAGCGCCAAACTTTTTGTCCAGTACGACGTTGCGGCCCTTGGGACCCATGGTGATCTTTACGGTGTCGGCCAGCTGATTGACGCCCCGCTCCAGAGCGTGGCGGGCCTCCTCGCCGTAGCAGATAATTTTAGCCATTTTGCATTACCTCCATCGAAATGAGAGCTTCCGAAAGGCTCTCGTCAGTCATTCATTGTTATGCAATGTTTCAAAGTTGTTCTACAGTATGGTCCGGTCTGAGAAATTCAGATTTACTCTACAATCGCCAAAATGTCGTTCTGACGGACGATGGTATATTCCTCGCCGTCTACTTTGACCTCTGTGCCGGAATACTTGCTGGTAATCACCTTGTCGCCCTTTTTGACGGTCATGGTAACTTCCTTGCCGTCCACCAGTCCGCCGGGGCCTACCTCGATCACTTCGGCCACCTCGGGCTTCTCCTTGGCGGAGCCGGTGAGGATAATGCCACTCTTGGTCTTCTCCTCGGCCTCCACCATTTTGAGGACGACACGGTCTGCAAGGGGTTTAAGTTTCATCTGGGGTTCCTCCTTCATCTATGTGTTAGTTTTTTCGTGAAAACCTGTTAAGCGTGTTAGCACTCATTTTATCGGAGTGCTAACACGCTTATTATAATACCCCGCTCTGCCAAAATACGCAAGTCTTATTTTTTGAATATTTTGTGAATTTTAAAAACAACTGGGGTTTCTTCTCTGCTTATCTGAAATTTCCTGCTCAAAGCGGCCGATATCTTCTGTTTTCTCCTGTTTTCAAATAATCAGCCTCGACGCGCCGGGTCCCAGTGGCTGCCTTCCGGGAAGAAGAAATTCAGTTTTTTAGCAGACAGGCAGATAGAGAGCTCGGCGGCGTCCATCCTCTCTCCGTCCAGATTGACCGGCTCCTCCTCCGAACAGACGATTTTCAGAGAGTGTCCCCGGCGGATAACCGCCTTATCCGGGATGTCAGGGGCGTCTCCCCGGCTGTAAGCGCCGATCAGCGCGGCTACCGTCAGCCGGGACACCGCACGGATGATGATAAATTCCAGTATACCGTCGTCGGGCATTGCCGAACGCGAAGGGTTGAAGCCGCCGCCGTAATATCTTCCGTTGCAGGCGCAGACAAGAGTGAACTCCCGCTCGGGCAGCGCTTCTCCGTCCACCTCCACCTGATAGGGCCGGTGGATGCCCTGAATAAAGCTGCGCACGGTGGAGAGCTGATAGGCCAGAGAACCGCCCACCAGCGGCAGGCGCTTAAAATCCAGCATGCCCAGTCCGATACGGGCATCAAGCCCCACCGAACAGATATTCAGCGCGGTCCGCCCGTTGCACTCGATCAGGTCTACCGGGGCCTGCGGTCCCTCCAGCAGGGCGGACAGCTCCTGAAACCGGCTGGCATCCGGCCCAAACATGCGGATAAAGTCGTTGCCGGAGCCCATGGGATAGTGGGTGACGGCCGCGTTAGGGCATCCCGCCGCCCCCGCCGCGCACTCGTTGAGCGTGCCGTCCCCGCCGCAGGCGTACACCCGCAGCGGCTCCCCCTGCCCGGCCGCCCGGCGCACATACTCTGTCCCGTGACCGGCGTACTGTGTCACCAGGAGCTCCCAGTCCAGCGTCCGGCCCGACATCAGGGCCGTGACCCGCTCCTGAAATTCATGGCTGCGGTCGATTTTTCCCGCCTGGGGGTTGACAATGAAGAGATGCTTCATGGTTTGTTTCCTCCCTTCGGGATATATTACAGGATGAGCCGCTGCTCTGCCCGGGCCATGCGGGAGACGATCGCCGCGGCCTCGGCCCGGGTAACGGTGCCGCCACCGTTGAAGGTCCTGTGGCCGTCCGTGCCGGCCAGTATGCCCTTGGCATAGAGCTCATAGACCGCGCCGGAGGCAGGGTCTTCCCGATCCACGTCCGGAATCAGCTCCCGCATCCGCTCCAGACTGTTGATGACCGGCATGTCCCGGGCCAGGGAGGTGGCGGCGAAGAGCTGCACCATCTCCTGTCTCGTAATCGGGCGGCCGTAATCCGCCGGCTCCAGGCTCCCCCGCCGGAGGATGCCGCTGGCCAGACAGTAGTCCACGGCGGGAGAGTACCAGCTTCCGCCCTGGCTGGACCGCAGATGAAAATCGTCCCCCCGGCAGCGGCTCTCCAGCGTTGCCGCCAGCTGAATGGCCTCCGCCACGGTGAGGGTCCGCTCGGGGGCGAAGCAGCCCCCGCCTACCCCGGAGGTCAGTCCCACATTATAGGCAATGTCCACCCACAGGGCGTACCACTCCCTGGGGGACACGTCGGAGAAGCTGGGCAGACGCCCCCGGGTCAGGGGAAAGCGGGCGGACTCCACCCCCCGCCGGAGGAGCACCGCAGGCAGCTCGAACACCGGAATCATGGTGCTGTTTCCGGCCAGGGTAAGCGTAAGCACCTTGGCGCCCCCCTGCTGGACCACCTGGACGCTGTCGTAAATCAGGTCATAGAGCACGTTCCCGCCGCCGGAGCAGGGAAGAATGCTGACCACCCCCCACCGGGTGCCCTTCTGGGCGATGTACAGGCCGCAGTCAATAGGCATCAGGCTGTCGTATTCCGGCTGAATCAGATAGGCCCCGTCCTGGCGGATTACCCCCAGCCTGCCCCCCAGGTTCACCGCCGCAAACCCCAGGGAAAAGGAGACGGCGCTGTCATACTGAATGGGAACCGCCACGCTGCGGCTGCCGTTTACATAGCCCCATTTCCCCCTGTGCTCACACAGGGCCAGGCCCTCGCTGTATCCCCAGACGGTGGCTCCCTCCGGGGCAGCCCGCGCGCTTCCGGCCAGCAGACCGGCGCAGAGCGCCAGCGCCAGCCCCCGCAGCAGCAGGCCGCCGGCTGTTCTCCCCATATCTCTCATATCCCATTCCTCTCTGCGGAAAAAGCTTCTCCCGCTTCACTTACGATGTTCCGTACATAAACAGGTCGCATTTCAGCATACCGTTATACAGCTTTCGTTTTTTGTCCGCCGTGCGTCCAAAGGCCCGCTCAAACTCCGTATGGGAGGAGAGGACGCCGATCTGCCAGCCCTCCGGCAGGTCCCGCACCGCCCGGCCAAAAGCCCGGTAGAGGTCCTCCGCCTCCCGTTTTTGCAGAATACGCTCCCCATAGGGGGGATTGGTCACAATCCGGCCCTTTGGGGCAGTACGGCGGAAGCGGGCGGCGTCTGCCGTCTCAAAGCGCACCAGCTCCTCCACCCCCGCTTTGCCGGCGTTGGCACGGGCCAGCTCTACCGCATGGGGGTCGATGTCTCCGCCCCAGATGTCGTACCTCCCGTCAAATTCCCGGTCAATGGCTTCCCCGGCGGCATCCATCCAGTACCGGCTGTCCAGCCAGCTCCATTTCTGGGCGGCAAAGGAGCGCTCCAGGCCCGGCGCGCGGTTTTTGGCAATGAGAGCCGCCTCAATGACAATGGTTCCTGAGCCGCAGAAGGGGTCGCAGAAGGGGTCCCGGCCCCGGTAGCGGGAGAGCTGCACCATAGCCGCCGCCAGGGTCTCCCGCAGAGGAGCGGCCACCCCCACCGCCCGGTAGCCCCGCTTGTGGAGGCCCGCCCCGGAGGTGTCCAGCAGCAGGGAGGCGATGTCCCCCATGATGGAAAACTGCACCTGATACAGCGCCCCGGTCTCCGGCAGGACCGTGAGACCCCAGCGCTGTCCCAGCCGGGCGGCTATAGCCTTTTTCACCACGGACTGACAGGCGGGCACCGCGTGGAGGGCGGAATTCAGCGCGTGTCCTTTGACCGGAAAGGCCCCGTCCCGGGGGATAAAGGCCTCCCAGGGCAGGGCGCGGGTCCCCTCAAAAAGGGCGTCAAAGCTGTCCGCCGGAAACTGGCCCAGCAGAATCAGCGCCCGCTCACCGGTGCGCAGGTTCAAATTGACCCGGGGAATATCCTCCGGCCGCGCGCCGCACAGCACCCGGCCGTTCTCCGCCCGGACCGACGGCAGCCCCAGCCGCCGCAGCTCCCCGGCGCAGAGGCCCTCCAGCCCGAAAAGCGTGGGAATCCACAATTGCAGTGTTGACGTCATATCTGACAGCTCCATTTTCCTGATCAATCAACCGGTGGATGCCCCTGGGGACAGCCCTCCATATTTGGTATTCAGTATAACTTATTTTACGCTGGTTGGCAAACCCTTCCGACGCTTTTTTGCGGCTTTTCCTCCGTTCCGGGCCGCCGGCAAATTTTGTTGGAGGGTGCAAAAGAGAGGATTTTGTTCAAAATTTGAATTACACAGCGAGGAAATGGGAAAAAGTTCCCGTGGAATGGTTTCATCTGGAATTTTTTAAATAAGATCTGATACTTCCCTTTTCGACAGGACTGTGGTAAACTAACCATATCAACCGAGCAAAGGAGGGTCATGAATGCCGGTACAAAGCATCTGTTGGCTGGCGGCGGTGGTGCTGCTTTTCGCGGTGGAAGCGCTGACCATCGGTCTGGTCTCCATTTGGTTTGGCGTGGGCGCTCTGGCGGGACTGGTGACGTCTTTTATCACCGGAAACGTGTGGATTCAGCTTGCCGTATTTCTGGCGGTGGCCGCTGTGTGCCTGGTGGCCGTGCGTCCCTTGGCGGTGCGTTACGCGGCCCCCAAAAAGGCCGCCACCAACGCGGACCGGGCCATCGGAGCCGAGGGAATCGTGCTGGAGGCCATCGACAACATCGCCGCGAAAGGCCAGGTCAAGGTAAAGGGCGCCGTCTGGACTGCCCGGACCGAAGCCGACGGCGTGGTGGTTCCCGAGGGAGCCCATGTACAGGTCCTGCGCATCGAGGGGGTGCGGGCCATCGTGATCCCCGTCCCCGCCGCAGTGCAGGAGCAGTGAACAGAAAAAAGAAGGAGGAGTCAGAATGCCCGTACCTGTCCGTATTGTTTTGGTGATTCTGGTGATTCTGGTAATCGCCGTGATAGCCACCAGCATCAAATTTGTCCAGCAGTCCAAGGCCTATGTCATTGAACGGCTGGGGGCCTTCCACGCCATCTGGAACGTGGGGCCCCACTTTAAAATCCCCTTCCTGGAGAAAATCGCCAAGGTGGTCTCCCTCAAGGAGCAGGTGGTGGATTTCCCGCCTCAGCCGGTCATCACCAAGGACAACGTCACCATGCAGATCGACACGGTGCTCTATTTTCAGATTACCGACCCCAAGCTCTACGCCTACGGCGTGGAGCGCCCCATGAGCGCCATTGAGAACCTGTCCGTCACCACCATGCGCAATATCATCGGCGACCTGGATCTGGAGCAGACGCTCACCAGCCGGGACACCATCAATGCCCAGATGCGCTCTCTTCTGGATGAGGCCACCGACCCCTGGGGCATCAAGGTAAACCGTGTGGAGGTCAAGAACATCCAGCCGCCTCCGGATATCCAGAACGCCATGGAGAAGCAGATGAAGGCCGACCGCGAGAAGCGCGAGGCAGTCCTCCGGGCCGAGGGCCAGCGGCAGAGCCAGATTCTGGTAGCCGAGGGTGAAAAGGAGGCCATGATTCTCCAGGCCGACGCCGCAAAGCAGGCCGCCATACTCAAGGCCGAGGGCGAAGCCGAGGCCATTCTGAAGGTTCAGCAGGCCACCGCCGAGGCTCTGAAGCTGCTGAACGACGCCTGCCCCAACGACCAGGTGGTCAAGATCAAGGCGCTGGAAGCGTTCCAGGCCGCCGCCGACGGCAAGGCCACCAAGATCATTATCCCCAGCGAGATTCAGTCTCTGGCGGGGCTGTGCGCCTCCGCCAAGGCAGTCTTTGACAGCGTAGAGCCCAACAAGCCCAAAAATTGAGCGGGTTCTCCGCAGAACCAGTCAAAAAACCTCCACAAAGAGCGTCCGTCCCCGGCCGGGGATGGACGCTCAGTTTGTCGAAAAACTTCCCACACGGAAAAGCCTCGCAGAGTTTTGCCGCCCAAGGGCGGCAAAATAGCGTCAAAATCGGTCATTTTCGGGGACATGCGCCTCGAAAATGACACTTCTCGGCCTGCAAGTGTGCCCAAAGGGTGCGCACAGCAGGCCGCATCCCTTTTGTCGAAAAAGGCCAGAGGCCTTTTTCGACAGGCTCAGCGTCCATCCCCGGCCGGGGATGGACGCTCTTTCTTGCCTAAAAAACCTGGTTAAAGTGCAGGTTCATGCTGCCGCCGCTGAGGGCGCGGAAGGTTTCATTCTCTCCGCCGGAGGTCAGAAAGACGGTGTCCCGGTCTGCGCCGTGCAGAAACAGCCCGCCCCTGGCGGTGACGGCAAATGTATAATCCGCGCTGGACTGTTTTGTAAAGATGTAGCAGTGGCTGCCCGGAACATCCAGGCTGACCTGGCCGGGGTAGTCGCCGGTGACGGCCAGGTCCCCTGTCCTGCAGGAGAGCTTCAGCAGGGTATCCGCCCGGCAGTCCTTCACCAGCAGCGCGGCCTGCCGCCGCTCTGCCTGCACCAGCTCAGAGACCCGCTGGTCCAGCGCCGCGTTGTCCCCCTTTTCCTCCACCGTCGCGGTGAGCTCCCGTCCCTCCACTTCGGAGAGGCGGATCGTACCTGTCCCCACCGCCGCGTCCGCGGTCCGCACAGTCAGGCGCTCCAAAACCACGTCGCCTGCGGCGAGGGCGATGTCCAGGTCCTCAACCGCAAGACCGCTGACCGATACAGAGCCGCTGTTCAGGCTGACCTCCGCCCTGTAGAGGCTTTGGGGCAGAAACAGTTGAATTTCGCAGCTTTGGGGCCCCGGCTCTCCTTCCGCCGCTTTTTCGCCATACCTGCTGACTGCCCAGAGCCGCAGGGTTCCCTCTTCCACCGCGTAGCACAGGTCATAGCTGGGGTCCTTCCAGCTGTCCACATGGAGCTCCGCCCTCTCCTCTCCGGCGGAAACCGTTATCAGGGCGGCGGGCAGATCCGCTTCCACGCGGCAAATGCCCTCGTCCAAAACGTCCCAATAGTCTGTCCCGAAGGGCACCACACAATAGGGCGCCGGCGGCCGGACACCGTGACCCGAGGGGACCAGGAGCAGCAGTGCCGCCACCAGCACGCCGCAGGCGGTCAGAATTCCGGCCCCCAGCAGCATCAGCCGGGTTTTCCTGGACAGAGTCTTTCCCGGCGGCGGCGGAAGCTCCTCTCCCCGGTCCTCCAGAACCTTTGCGGCTACGGCGGCGGGACTCTCCAGCTCCTGGATTACCTGGTCCTCCCGGTCTATCCCGGCATCGGCAAAGTATTCCCCGTAATAGGTCAGCACGTCGGAGAGCTCCTCCGCCGGAAGCCGGGGCTCCAGCTCCCTCCGCAGGCCGTCCAAAAACTCAGCCTTTGTCATGGTCACCGCCTCCTTCCCCGGATTCCTCCGCAAACAGCAGCCGCTCGATCTGCCCCCGGTACTCGGCCCAGGCCTCCCGGTAGCCGCTGAGCAGCGTGCGGCCCACAGGCGTAATGGCATAGTACCGCCGGTTGCGGCCCTGGTAGGGCCGGTCATACACATTCAGGCATCCGGCCTGCTGAAGACGCCGCAGCACCGGATAGAGGGTGGATTCTGATAGCTCCACCTCCTCCTTCATCCGCTGGGTAAGGCTGTACCCGTAAGCGTCCCCCCGGGTGAGCACCCCCAGCACGCAGGCGTCCAGCAACGGCGCGCCCAGTGGAAAGGTCATACCGCCATCTCCTTTCTTTTGGTTTAACAATATTATATATTATATAATATTGTCTGTCAATATCTATTATAAAAAAGGACGTGCCTGACGATGGGCCCGCGGCCGGCGGCCAGGGACAAATTTTTACAAATTTCAGCTTTTGTAGCAGGGACACAGGAATTTCCCGGTTGTAAATCCTGTCGATTTGTACTATGATATAAAATACAATTATGCCGAGGGGCCGGCAGTGGCTGCCGCTCCTCCCATTACAACACAAATTTGGGGGAACGTATGAGCCTTCGCATTGGAATTGATATCGGCAGCACCACGGTGAAGGTTGTGGTGCTGAACGAAAAAAATGAGCTTCTCTTCCGCTCTTATGAGCGGCATTATTCCAAAGCCCGGGAGCGGGCGGCGGAAACCCTGCGCTCCATCTCGGACATGCTCTCCGGCCGCCAGGTGCGCATGGTTATCACCGGCTCGGCGGGGCTGGGGGTGGCGAAGGCGGCGGGCATCGACTTTGTCCAGGAGGTCTACGCCACCGCCGCCGCCGTCAGCCAGTACATACCCGACACGGACGCCGTCATTGAGCTGGGCGGGGAGGATGCCAAAATCATCTTCTTTGGCGGGGCCCTGGAGGAGCGCATGAACGGCTCCTGCGCCGGGGGCACCGGGGCGTTCATCGACCAGATGGCCACCCTCATGAACGTGACGCCGGAGGAGCTGGACGCCCTGTCCCTGCAGCACGAGAAAATCTATCCCATTGCCTCCCGCTGCGGCGTCTTTGCCAAAAGCGATATACAGCCCATTCTCAATCAGGGGGGGCGGAAGGAGGACGTGGCCGCCTCCATCTTCCAGGCGGTGGTGGACCAGACTGTGGCGGGGCTCACCCAGGGCCGGCCGCTGAAGGGGAAAATCGTCTTTCTGGGCGGGCCCCTGCATTTCCTGGCGGGTCTGCGGGAGCGCTTTGTGGAGACCCTGAAGCTGGACGCCGAGCACGCCGTATTCCCCCAGGACGGGGACTGCTTTGCCGGCATCGGCGCGGCCCTGTGCGCCTCAGATTATGGGGAGCATCCCTTCGACGCGCTCTTGACGCGGCTGGAGGAGAGCGTGGGGGATGTGGGGCTGGTGGACACCATGCCCGCCCTGTTCGCCGGTCAGGAGGAATACGACGCTTTTACCGCCCGGCACAATGCCACCCATCCCCCGGAGGTGGATATCCGCGCCTACTCCGGAGACGCCTGGCTGGGGATCGACGCCGGGTCCACCACAACAAAGATGGCCCTGATCACCGCCGACGGCGGACTGCTGTACACCTATTATCACTCCAACCAGGGCAATCCGGTGGCCATTGTGCTGGAGCAGCTCAGGGAGCTATACCGCCTGTGCGGGGAGCGGATTTCCATCAAAGGCGCGGCCGTCACCGGCTACGGGGAGGACCTGATCAAAAATGCCTTCTCCTGCGACCTGGGACTGGTGGAGACGGTGGCCCACTACAACGCCGCCCGGCATTTCAACCCCCAGGTGGATTTTATCATCGACATCGGCGGCCAGGACATGAAGTGCTTCAAAATCCGCAACGGCGCGGTGGACTCCATCCTGCTGAACGAGGCATGCTCCTCCGGCTGCGGCTCCTTCATTGAGACCTTTGCCAAAGCGCTGGGATATGATATCGCCTCCTTTGCCCGGCTGGGACTGCTGGCCCCCCACCCGGTAAACCTGGGCTCCCGCTGTACGGTGTTTATGAACTCCTCGGTGAAGCAGGCCCAGAAGGACGGGGCCAGCGTAGAGGATATTTCCGCGGGGCTGTCCATCTCCATTGTGAAAAACGCCGTCTACAAGGTCATCCGCGCCGCCAGCGCCGACGACCTGGGCAGGCACATTGTGGTCCAGGGGGGCACCTTCCACAACGACGCGGTGCTCCGGGCCTTTGAACAGGAGCTGGGCCGGGAGGTGACGCGCCCCACCATCGCGGGACTTATGGGCGCCTTCGGCGCAGCCCTGGCCGCCAGAGACCTGCGCCTGCCACGCAGCGCCCTGCTGGGGCCGGAGGCTCTGGAAACCTTCTCCCATACAGCCAAACCCGCCGCCTGCGGCCTGTGCACCAATCACTGCTCCCTCACCGTCAACACCTTTGACGGCGGACGGCGGTTTATCTCGGGCAACCGCTGTTCCCGGCCCCTGGGGAAGGAGCGGGTGGAAAATCCCGACCTGATGAACTACAAGTACCGGGTCCTCCGGTCCCTCCAGGGCAAGGGCTCCGGAAGCGGGCTCCGCGGGAAAATCGGCATTCCCTTCGGACTGAATATGTACGAAAATCTGCCCTTCTGGTTTGCTTTCTTCACCAGGCTGAATTTTGAGGTGGTGCTCTCTCCGGAGTCCTCCCGGCAGCTCTATCTAAAAGGCCAGCAGACCATCCCCTCGGACACGGTGTGCTATCCGGCCAAGCTCCTCCACGGCCATGTGGAGGCCCTGGCGGAGGCGGGCGTGGATGCCATCTGGTATCCCTGCATGAGCTACAACAACGACGAGGGCATCGGGGACAACCACTACAACTGCCCGGTGGTGGCCTACTATCCGGAGCTGCTGGCCGCCAACATGCCGGTGCTCAATCAGACCCGATACCTGAACCCCTATGTGGGCCTGTGGCGGCGGAAGGATTTTGAAAAGCGCATTGCTCAGATGATGCTGGAGACCTTCGATATTCCCAAAAAGGAGACCGCCGCCGCCGTTAAAGCCGCCTATGACGCCTACGACGCCTATGTCGGCGACGTCCGGGAGACCGGGCGGAAGTACATCGAATATGCCAGAGAACACCATATGCCCATTATTGTGGCCTGCGGGCGGCCCTACCACATCGACCCGGAGATCAACCACGGCATCAACGGTCTGATTACCTCCTTCGGCTTTGTGCTGGTCACGGAGGACGCCCTGAGCTACCTGGAGGGCTACGCACCCCGGAAGGTGCTCAACCAGTGGACCTTCCAGAGCCGCATGTACAACGCCGCCCGGTACGTGTGCACCCAGCCGGATATGCAGGTGGTTCAGCTTGTGAGCTTCGGCTGCGGCACCGACGCCATTACCACCGACGAGCTCCGCGCCATCCTGGAGGAGGGCGGCAAGCTGTACACCCAGCTGAAAATTGACGACATCAGCAACCTGGGCGCGGTAAAAATCCGCATCCGTTCTCTGATGGCGGCAATGGAGGCCCGGTCACTTTCTTTTGAAAAAGAAAGTGACCAAAGAAAACTTCCATAAGGCATTCCCACGGGCATACCGGATGTACAACGAGACATCCCGCAGCATATGGCCCCGCCGGGCGTCCTTTCTTTTGAAAAAGAAAGTGACCGGAGAAAACTTCCGTAAGGCATTCCCTGTAAGCATACCGGATATACGAAAGGTCCCCTCTATGACACAGAACGAATTGAATCAGATCGTCCGGGACCAGCTGGCCCTGGACCTGGGCTGCGAACCGGCCCTGCTGGACGCTCCGGAAAACGTGGTGACGGAGTGGAAGGACAGGCCGGGGCGCCGCTTGTACGGCAAGGATACGCCCTTTTTGGAGATTGCCATTTGGCGGGGGAAGCTGACCGCCGCGTGCCGGGCGGAATTACTGCCTTGGGCCCGGGAATATCTTCTGGAGCGGCCCGCCCAGTGGCTGTTTCAGGCTCCTTGCTGCCGGGCCATTGACGCCGCCCTGTCCCCCTTCGGGTATGAGATCGGCTCAGCCCGCAAGTTTTATCTGCCCGACCTGACCGTCCCCGCCGCCCGCCCCCTGGGGGAGGTGCGCTGGTATGAGGAGGAGGCGCTGGAGCAGTTTCGGGACGTGCCCTATTGGGGGGACGCACTGTGCTTCAACCCTCTGTTTCCCGACCGGATCGCGGCTGCGGCGCTGGACGAGGCAGGTGCGCCCATGGCCATGGCCGGGGCCAGTCAGGACGGAGCCCGGCTGTGGCAGATCGGCATCAACGTCCTGCCGGAGCACCGGGGGAAGGGGCTGGCGGTCAATCTCACCGCCCTGTTGAAAGACGAGCTCCTCCGGCGGAAGCTGGTTCCCTTCTACGGCACCGCCGAAAGCCATCTGGCCTCCCAGACTGTGGCGCTCCGGGCTGGCTTCCGGCCCGGGTTCGCCTACCTGTACGCCAAACCGAAAGGAACCTGACGCTATGGCAGAATTAGTTTACGACAAGACCGGCCGCCTGCTGTTTACAAAGGAGATGAAGGAGGAGTATACTATCCTCTTCCCCACCATGCTGCCGGTGCATTTCGGCCTGATGGCCCGCATCATCGAGAATCTGGGGTACAAGGTGGAGATGCTCACCACCAACCACCGGGGCATTGTGGACGAGGGTCTCAAATATGTCCACAACGACACCTGCTACCCCGCCCTGCTGGTAATCGGCCAGCTCATCGACGCGGTAAAAAGCGGCCGGTACGACCCTCACAAGGTAGCTCTGCTGATTACCCAGACCGGCGGCGGCTGCCGGGCGTCCAACTACATCCACCTGCTGCGCAAGGCCCTGGAAAAGGCGGGGCTGAGCTATGTGCCGGTGATCTCCCTGAACCTGTCCGGCCTGGAGGCCAATCCCGGCTTCAAGCTGGGGCTGAACACCCTGCGCAAGGCGGTGTTCGCCATGATGTACGGGGATATCATCGTCCAGACCGCCAACCAGGTGCGGCCCTACGAAGTCACCCCCGGCGAGACCGACCAGACCATCCGCCGGCTGGAGGACCACCTGCTGGAGGAGATGGAGCACGGCCGGGGACTGTCCTTCAAGAGCATGGTGGCGCATTTTGACCACATCACCGCGGCGCTCAGAGCGGTCCCCACAGCGGGAGAACCCAAGGTCCGGGTGGGCGTTGTGGGGGAGATTTATATCAAATATTCCCCGCTGGGCAACAATAATCTGGAGCAGTTCCTTCTCAGCGAGGGGGCGGAGCCGGTGGTGCCCGGGCTTACCGATTTCATCATTTTCAAAATCTACAACCGCGAGGTGGACGTGGGCATCTACGGCGGCAGGTGGATTAAGAAAAAGGCCTGTCAAATTCTCAAGGGCTATGTGGAGAAGTGCCAGCGGGCGATGATTGCCGCCATGGAGCGCAGCGGGTTCCGGGCTCCGGGGACGTTTGAGGACCTGCGGCGGCTGATTCAGGGCTATCTGGGCGAAGGCAACAAGATGGGCGAGGGGTGGCTGCTGACCGCCGAGATGCTGGAGCTCATTCACTCCGGTACGCCCAATATTGTCTGCACACAGCCCTTTGGATGCCTGCCCAATCACATTGTGGGCAAGGGGATGATCCGCAAGCTGAAAGACGACTATCCAAACAGTAATATCGTGGCGATTGATTACGATCCGGGGGCTACCAAAATCAACCAGGAAAACCGGATCAAGCTCATGCTGGCCAACGCCCGGGGACTGACCGGCCGACAGCCGGAAGCCTCTGCGGAGCTGGAATCCGCGGGCGTTGCCGCTGTGGATTAGTCCTGAGCTGCCGTTAAAAGAAATTCTTTTGGATGCGCATAAAGCAGAATTTTGCCGCCCGAGGGCGGCAAAGCAAAGTCAAAATTGGTCATTTTTGGGGACATGCCCCTCGAAAATGACACTTCTCGGCCTGCAAGTGTGCCAAAAGGGTACGCGCAGCAGGCCGTATTCCTTTTGTCGAAAAAGGCACAATCTTTTTCGACAGCGGGAATGCAGCCCCACCGTGCGCACTCATTGTCCGCCTTTAGCGGACAATGAGTGCGCACACGCTTGCGGGCCCAATTGTGTTTTCTCCAACGTACACGCCGCCGGAGAAAACAAATCTGATTGTTTTCCCGCCTGCGGGCGGGAACTCCGCAGCCCGGCAGATTTCATCCTGAACCATGCTGAAAAGCTCCACGCGGATGGAGTTTGCGTTGCTGATAAATGGCGGTATCATCCACAAAGCAGTTGAGCGCTTGCCCGCACCACAGTTTGCTGACAGCAGGCTGCGTTCCTCGCGGCTTTATCTCCGCAGTTGTTGGAATTGACCAGCTGCTCTTTGATTGTCAGTCCTTGTTCAGCCCTCACCGCATAAATGCCGCCTTTGGACACCACCGGTTAATTTACGGGCCGTTTATGGCAGCTCTATCACATCCATTACGGCGCCATCCACACATAAGGCGCTTTTGGCATCCAGCACCAGAGACAGGCTTATATCGCAGCCACAATTCGGACAGGGATGTAGCACAAAGACCATATGCAGAGACTGGGGTCTGTGGGCCAGGTCTCCCATTGAAAAATACAGCGGCAGCGTGTCTGTAAACATACCGCAGGGCGACTGTCTGAGAAAAATTGTTCCTGTCCCTTCCGCCGGAGTCTCCGTGCGGACATTCAGCGCGTACTGAACTGCGTAAGCTTTTCCTGGACTCAGATAAATCTCGGTGGGAGCGCACTCGTCCCAACGAATGGTCTTACCCGACCGGCTCCGCATTTTCCAGGCCAGGCGGCAGCCCGGATTCCACAGCGCCCCTTCCCGCCGGCCTGCCAGCTGGAGGACGCTGCCTTCACAGGGCTGCGCTTTATGGGGCACAGGGCAGGGGCAGGGCTGACAGGGCGGGGGACAGGGCTCCGGAGGGCAGGGCGGCGGCGCCGGGGGACGCGGGCAGAACTCCAGCACCTGGCTTAACTTATTTTTCAGCAGCATCTGGTTCTGTGTAACCGCCTCGACAAGAGCGGTCACGCTTTTGTTGACGGTCAGAACATCCTGTGGACAAGCGCAGGGACTCGTGCCCGGCAAAGTTCCTAAGACATATTGCAGCTTCTCACCCTCGGCATTGAGGATATGGCTTAGGGCAAGCTCCTCCATGGCGATGGACGCAATAATCATGGTCAGAGCTTCCTCTCGTGTCATATCCGCCCCGTTGGACGGAAAGGAAGGCATCGACATATTCAAAACTCCATAATGTGTTCCAGGCAGTACCGGAACGAGAATGCGCGGCAAGGTATTCATGCCGCTGTTCTACTCTATGACGGCCGGGGCGGCCCTGTTCCAGCGGGAACGCTCCAGCCGGCGGACGCATAGGCTAACTTCGGGGACCGCGGCTCCGATATAGAGGATATAATTTAATAGGAGCAGGGGACTGATGACCGGAACGCCGCTGAGATATTACTTCCGCTGGCCTTTGCCGGCGGAAGCGGATAACGACGATTAGAAGGAGGCCTCTTTATGGCGAGTGTCAGCCTGTGCATGATTGTGAAAAACGAGGAGGACGTACTGGAGCGCTGTTTGGAGAGCGCGGCGGACCTGGTGGACGAAATTATCATCGTGGACACCGGTTCCACCGACCGTACCAAGGAGATTGCCGCCCGTTTCACCAACCGAATCTTCGATTTCCTCTGGCAGGATGATTTTTCCGCCGCTCGGAACGAATCCTTTTCCCATGCCTCTATGGATTACTGCATGTGGCTGGATGCGGACGACGTGCTGCTGGAGGAGGACCGAAAGGCATTTCTTGCCTTAAAGGAGACGCTGGACTCCACTGTCTCGGTGGTTATGGCGCCTTACCACGCCGGATTTGATGAGAGCGGCCATGTTACCTTCTCCTACTATCGGGAGCGCCTGATCAAAAACCGTACCGGAATGCGCTGGACGGGGGCCGTCCATGAGGTCATCACACCGACCGGCAAAATCCTGTATGCAGATTTTGCCGTCACCCATCGAAAAACCCGCCCCTCCGATCCAGACCGAAACCTGCGGATTTATGAGGCGCAGCTGGCCGCCGGAAAGGATTTGGAGCCCCGCCAGCAGTTTTACTATGGACGGGAGCTGTACTACCACCACCGCTGGACGGAGGCGCTGGCCATCTTTGAGCGGTTCCTGTCGGAAGGCCGGGGGTGGGTGGAAAATGAAATCGACGCCTGCTGCCACTGCGCCTACTGTCATAAGGAGCTGGGGCAAGACCAGGAGGCGCTGGCGGCCCTGTTCCGCACGTTTGAATATGACCGCCCCCGGGCCGAGGCTTGCTGCGAAATCGGCTTTTGGTTTTTCCAGCGGGAGCAATACCGCCAGGCAGCCTATTGGTATGCCCTGGCCCTGACCTGCCCCAGGGACGACCGCCGGGGCGCGTTTGTTTCCCCAGACTGCTATGGCTACCTTCCCTGTATCCAGCTGTGCGTCTGTTACCACCGTCTGGGAGATCCGAAACGAGCGGAGGTTTTCAACGAGCTGGCCGCATTCTGCAAACCGGATTCACCGGCAGTGCACCACAACCGGGCGTTTTTCAGGGCCTGATGGAGCAGACGGGGTGACGCCTTACATATTAAAACTTATCCAGCCAAAAATGTGCAAGAATCCCGGAAATTTGAGGATTTCCGGGATTTGAGCCTGTCGAAAAAGGCTGGAGGCCTTTTTCGACAAAAGGGATACGGCCTGCCGCGCGCACCCTTTAGGCACACTTGCAGGCCGAGATGTGTCATTTTCGAGGCACATGTCCCCGAAAATGACCGATTTTAGCTTTATTTTGCCGCCCTCGGGCGGCAAAACTCTGCGAGGCTTTCCCGTTGGGGAAGTTTTTCGACAGACTGGAAACCCGGAAATTTGAGGATTTCCGGGTTTCTTCTTGTCTAAGAACCTGTATTCATAACCGGGAAATGCTGGATGGGCGGGAAAAGAATCGCTCAGACGGCGTTCAACCGTTGTGAATACAGGTTCTAAAGCCCTAGTGTGGTTCGGCATATACCTGCCGGAAACCGGGAGCGCGGCGGCAAAACGGCCGGCAGGTCGAACAGTGCTGTATGATGTCCGATGCAGTGGAGTGGACAGAGGCTATTATTCGGAATGAAAAAGAGCGGGGGCGGCTTCCGCCGCCGCCGAGGGGCCGGCCGGCGGGGTTGGGTGCAAGCCTGCCGGCTGTGCACCCCGCTTGCAGGGACTTGTAGGAAAACCATCGAAAACTGCACGGTTTCACTGGACATTTTCCCTTATTTGCGTTATGATAAACCTGTTTGAGATACCGGTCAAACGGCTCATAAAAACGGCCCGTGTGTGGGCCTGATTTGCGAGGTGGACCTATGAAGCAAACCTTTTACGGCGGCGTGCACCCCAATGACCGGAAGGGTGCAACCCGCGAACAGGCGGTAAAGCCCCTGAGCGCACCGCCCAAGCAGGTGGTCATTGCCATGTCGATGCACATCGGCGCCCCCTGCAAGCCCATTGTCGCCAAGGGCGACCAGGTGACGGTGGGACAGAAAATCGGCGAGACCGCTGGTCTCGGCGCCCCCATTCACGCCTCCGTGTCCGGCACGGTCACGGCGGTGGAGCCCCGCCCCTACCCCGGCGGCGCGAAGGTCATGTCCGTGGTCATCGAAAACGATTTTCAGGACACCTTTGGCTCCGCCCTCACCCCCCATCCCGACTATACCGGGCTCTCCCCTGACGAGATTATCGAAATCGTCAAGGAGGCCGGCATCACCGGCATGGGCGGCGCAGGCTTCCCCTCCCACGTGAAAATCAGCTCCGGCATCGGCAAAGTAGACACGCTGATTCTCAACGGCGCGGAGTGCGAGCCCTACATCACCGCCGACCACCGGCTGATGCTGGAGCAGGGAGAGCGGGTGCTGGGAGGTGTGCGCATCCTCATGCAGGCATTCGGTCTCAAGACCGCCACCATCGGCGTGGAGGCCAATAAGGAGGATGCCATCGCCCATCTCCAGTCCCTGGTGGGGGACAAAGGGGACATCCATGTGGAGTCCCTGCGCACCCGCTACCCCCAGGGCGCGGAGAAGCAGCTCATCCAGCGCATCACCGGCCGGGAGGTGCCCCCCGGCGGACTGCCCGCCCATGTGGGCTGCGCGGTCTTTAACGTGGGCACCGCCGCCGCCGTCTACAACGCGGTGGTGGACGGTCGGCCCCTGACCCACCGCATTGTCACCATCACCGGCGGCGCCATTCAGGAGCCCTGCAACCGCCTGGTGCCTCTGGGTACCTCCTTCCAGTATCTGATTGACGAGGCCAAGGGCTTCCGGGAGGAGCCCGACCGGGTGCTCACCGGCGGCCCCATGATGGGCATTGCCCAGTTTACCCTGGATGTGGGCATCATCAAGGGTACCAACGCCGTACTCTGCCTCACCAAGGCGGAGGCCGCGCCTGTGGCGGCGGAAGAGGTCTGCCTGCGCTGCGGGCGGTGCGTCAACGTCTGCCCCATGCACCTGACCCCCGTGTACATGCACCTGTATGCCGAGAAGGGCCTGTGGAAGGAAGCGGAGGCCCTCAATGTCATGGACTGCATTGAGTGCGGCTCCTGTAACTACATCTGTCCCGCCCGGATGCACCTGGTCCAGTCCTTCCGCGTCACCAAGCTGGAGCTGCGGAATCTGGCGGCCAAAGAAAAAGCGGCAAAGGAGGCGGCCAAAGCATGAACGAGGAAAAGAAGCTGAGGCTCACGGTGGCGTCTTCCCCCCATGTAGCCTCTCCCATCGACACCGTGTCCCTGATGCGGGACGTTTTGATTGCCCTGGTCCCCGCCCTGGTCGCGGCGGTCTATTTCTTCGGCTTCCGGGCCCTTATCGCCACGGCGGTGTCCGTGGCGGCCTGTGAGTTCTTCGAGTGGGGCTACCGCAAGCTGATGCACAAGTCTACCGCCAACGGGGACCTGTCCGCCGCCGTTACCGGCGTGCTGCTGGCCTTCGTGTGCCCGGTAACACTGCCCTACTGGGTGCTGGTTATCGGCGACTTCTTCGCCATCGTAGTGGTGAAGCAGCTCTTCGGCGGCCTGGGCCAGAACTTTATGAACCCCGCCCTGGGCGGCCGGGCATTCCTGATGCTCTGCTACCCGGTGGCCATGACTACCTGGGCCAAGGCCGGCACCGGAAACTGGGCCCCGCTGGGCATGAGCGTCAGCCAGGAGTACATCGACGCCTTCACCGGCGCCACCCCTCTGAGCGTGGACTTCATGCACGGCAAGATGCTCCCCGACGCCACCCTGCTGGACACCTTCGTGGGCAATGTGGGCGGCTGTATCGGCGAGGTCTCCGCGGTGCTGCTGATTCTGGGCGGCATCTATCTGATTGTCCGGGGCGTCATCCGGGCCCGTGTGCCGGTAGCATTCATTGGCACCGTGGCGGTGCTCACCTTCCTGTTCCCCATGGGGGGCAACGACCGCCTGACCTGGATGCTCTATGAGCTGTGCTCCGGCGGACTGATGCTGGGCGCGTTCTTTATGGCTACCGACTATGTGACCAGCCCCGTCACCAAGAACGGCGAGATCATCTTCGGCATCGGCTGCGGACTGCTGACCGTTTTTATCCGCTACTTCGGCGGCTATCCCGAGGGCGTGTCCTATGCCATCCTCATTATGAACTGCTGCGTGTGGCTGCTGGATAAGGTGGGCAAGCCCGCCCGCTACGGCGTCACCAAAGAGATGCGCCAGCAGCAGAAAGCGGCCCAGAAAGCCGGAAAGGAGGGGTAAGTCATGAGCGAAGCAGCCGTGAAAAAAGACCCCGGCATGGCAACCCTGGTGCTGGTGCTCTTCGGCATCAGCCTGGTGGTGGCGCTGCTGCTGGGCCTGACCAACATGATTACCGACCCTTACATCAAAGAGAACGCCCGCTTGAAAGAGGAGCGGGCCATGAACGAGGTGCTCCCCGCCGACAGCTATGAGGAGATGACCTACACCGGCGGCGACAGCACCGTCAATAAGGTCTACAAGGCCGGAGACGCGGGCTATGTGGTCCAGGTGACGCCCGCCACCTCCTTCAGCGGCACCCTCAGCGTCATGGTGGGTGTGGGCAACGACGGAACCTGCACCGGCATCTCCATTGTGGCTACCGGAGAGACCTCCGGCCTGGGCTCCAACGCCAGCAAGCCGGTGTTCAAGGACCAGTTTGTGGGTGTCAGCGGTACCGTCACCGTCACCAAGGACGGCGGCACCATCAACGCCATTACCGGCGCCACCATCACCTCCCGCGGTGTCAGCGAGGCCGTTACCAGCGCCCTGGCCGCCGCCGCCAGCATGGGCTAAGGAGGGCAGCGAAGTATGAATGTAAAGAAGCAGTTTTTAGACGGCATGTTCTTCCAGAACCCCGTCACCGTCCAGCTGCTGGGCATGTGCTCGGTGCTGGCTATCACCACCACCTTATTTAACGGCATCGGCATGGGCCTGTCCGTGCTGGTAATCCTCACCTGCGCCAATGTGGTAATCTCCCTGCTGCGGAAGATCATCCCCAATAAAATCCGCATTGCCTGCTACATCGTGGTCATTGCGGGCTTTGTGACCATTGTGGACCTGGTGCTCAAGGCCTTCCTGCCCGACCTGTCCGAGTCCCTGGGCCTGTTTATCCCCCTGATTGTAGTAAACTGCATTATCCTGGGCCGGGCCGAGTCCTTCGCCTCTAAAAACGGCGTGGCAGCCTCTGCGCTGGACGGCGTGTTTCAGGGGCTGGGTTACACGGTAATTCTGGTAATCATGTGTGTCATCCGCGAGTTCCTGGGGGCCGGCACCTTCGGCGGCGGCATCCTCAACGGCGGCGAGGGCATCCGCATCCTGCCTGAGAGCATTCCCGCTCTGGGCATGATCCTCCCGGTGGGCGGCTTCCTGACCCTGGCCTGCGTCATCGCCGCCATGCAGTATATCCTCAACAAGCCCAAGAAAAATGAGACTAAGAGCGAGGAGGTGGCCAAGTAATGGAGTGGACCAAGCTCTTTTCCATCGCTCTGGGCGCCGTGCTGGTAAACAACTTCATTGTGGCGCAGTTTTTGGGCATCTGCCCCTTCATGGGCGTCTCCAAGAAGGTAGAGACCGCCTCCGGCATGGGCATGGCGGTTATCTTCGTCATGGGACTGGCCAGCGCTATCTGCTGGCCCATTAACGCCTTTATCCTGGTGCCCTTTAAGCTGAACTTCATGCAGACCGTGACCTATATTCTGGTCATCGCCTCCCTGGTGCAGTTTATCGAGATGTTCCTCCAGAAAGCTATGCCCGCCCTGTACGAGGCCCTGGGTGTGTATCTGCCTCTGATTACCACCAACTGTGCCGTGCTGGGTGTGGTGCTTCAGAACACGCAGAACAGCTATAACTTCATTGAGAGCGTGGTATACGGCGTCACCGGCGGCGTAGGCTTCCTGGTGGTCATCGTGCTTTTTGCCAGCATCCGGGAGCGGATGGAGTTTTCCGAGTTCCCCAAGTCCTTTGAGGGCTTCCCCATTGCCCTGGTTGCCGCCGGACTGATTGCCCTGGCCTTTATGGGGTTCTCCGGCCTGAAAGTTTTCGGTTAAGGAGGGGCAGACGAAATGAATCCTGAATTGCTTAATGCCCTCATCATTGGCACGGTGGTGCTGGCCGTCCTGGGCGCGCTGTTTGCCCTGGTGCTGGCCTTTGCCGCCAAAGCCTTTGCCGTGGAAAAGGACCCACGGGAGGAGGCCATTGCCGCCATTCTCCCGGGCGCCAACTGCGGCGGCTGCGGCTTTCCCGGCTGCGGCGGCTACGCCGCTGCGGTAGCGGCGGGCAAGGCCCCGGTTAATGCCTGCGCCGCCGGTGGTGCGGCGGTAGCCCAGCAGATCGGCGAGATTATGGGCGTCTCCGCCGGGGACAGCGTGAAGATGCTGGCCCAGGTTCACTGCACCGGCTGCGGACAGAATTATAAAAAATATGAGTATGTGGGTCTCCAGGATTGTACGGCGGCCTCCATCCTCCCCGGCGGCGGAGACTTGGGCTGCGGTTTTGGCTGTCTGGGTCTGGGCTCCTGCGTAAAAGCCTGTCCTTTTGACGCCATCCATGTGGTAAACGGGGTGGCCAAGGTGGACGAGGAGGCCTGCAAATCCTGCGGCAAGTGCGTGGAGGCCTGTCCCAAGCATTTGATCTCTCTGGTGCCCTACAAGACCAAGCGCCATGTGGCCATTGCCTGCTCTTCCCACGACAAGGGCGTCGATGTCCGCAAGAGCTGTGACAACGGCTGTATCGGCTGTACGCTGTGCGCCAAGGCCTGCCCCAAGGAGGCCATCAATATGGTCAACAACCTGGCCGTCATCGACTACGAAAAGTGTATCGGCTGCGGTATCTGCGCTCAGAAGTGCCCCCGCAAGCTGATCACCGTAGACGGCAAGGTGCCCGAGGTCAAGCCCCAGCCCCCCAAGCCCGCGGCTGCAGGGGCGGCGGCTTCCAAGACAGCCGCCCCCAAAGCGGAGCCCGCCAAGGTGGAAGAGGCTCCCGCCGCAGCCGGCGAAGCGAAGTAAACTGCCCGTCATGCAGATAAAAACAGTGCGCTCCTTCAGGAGCGCACTGTTTTTATCTGTGGATCATACCGAGCCTGTGCAGCAATTCCCTGCGCGCGCGGGGATACGGAAACAGGGGCTCAGCTTTCGGTGTGTTTAAGCCTTGATTAAAAATTGTTGAATCGCCCGGGCAGCGGAGCTCTTCCCGCCTGGGCAGCGTGATTTTTCCTTGCCACACGTCAGTATGACTGCAAAAAATCCTTTGCCGGACGTGAAAATTTTTCGCTGTCGGTCACATTCTCATTTTTCAAACAAGGCCTGGTAGAGTATTAGTGCTTACAGCTGCATCCGCTGCCGCTGCCCAGCTCAAAAGATGCGCACTCCGTAGAGGCACAATTGGTAACAGCGGGGTCGCAGCAGCCCACCTTAATCTCGTTGAGCGAGCAGTAGTTCTTGTCGCTGCAGTGGTGGCTGCAGCTGGTTACGGAACATTTGATGCTGGGATTGACATTCCAACTCATGGTGAAATTCCTCCTCTGCTAATCTGACTGTGTCGTCAACACGAGTGAAAAAATCCAGACTGTTTTTTCACATACAGCGGACACAGCCCGCCGCATGTGCGCCCCGACACACGGGTGCTGACGATACACTCCGAAAAGAGGCCCCTTGCGCGGCCTCCTGCGGCGTATCTTGCCGCAGGCTTTAAAAGAACCGTAAAGATTCATTTAAAGCATTTCATCAATAGTATGTCGCCGCAAGGGGAGAACTATGCACCGACCAGTTATTTCCAAACCGCTTCCCGACTCATTCGTCCGGCGGTTCCTGCCGAAGCACCTGTGGAATGAACCGCCGGGCAAAGTTCCCTTTTCCGCGGTTTTTCACATAGAAGTATCCGATAATGGAAAAAACCACCGCTCCGATGAAATTGACAAAGAGGTCCTTCATGGTGTCCAGGATACCGATATCCAGATATCCGCCCAGGCCCAAGGCATGCTGTTCCCCGTCGGCGGTGACGAGAATGACATCGGTAATATCCCGGATGGCCGTGGGCACATTGCTCCGGCCCGGGGCCAGCATTACTGAGCTGATGGTATTGACCACGGTATCCTTCTGCATATCCAGATAAAAAAACTGGTCCATAGCACACTCGAAAAACTCCCACAGCACGCCGATGGTCATGGAGAAGCAAAAAGACATTACAGCCAGATAGACCGGAGACAGGGTGAAGGCCAGTCGCTCGCTGCGGTTGAGGATATCCAGCAGGGAAAAGCCAATTGCGGCGCAGAGAAAGCCGTTGAGGGTATGCAGCATCGTGTCCCAGTGGGGAAAATGAATGTAGTAGGCCTGAATTTCCCCCAGAATCTCAGCGGCGAAGATGAACAAAAGGATGATGATCTCCAGCGTATCCGGTACGTCGATACGGATGGTACGCTCGATAAAACTGGGAATGGTGAAAAGCATCAAGGTGAGCACACAGAGAAAGACATTTTCAAAATTGCCGTTGAAAATCTGCGCAATCATCACCAGCACTACCAGCACCCGCAGAATCACATAGACCGCGGCCAGCCGGGGATTTTCCCGAATCTGTTCCTTTACGGATTTTCTGGACCGTTTCCTGCCCTGCTTCAACGGCTCTCCTCCATATCACCCCAGGCAGGCAGCTCCTCTGCGGCCAGGGCCCGGTAGCGCTCGGCGGAGCGGAGCAGATTCTTGACCTCCTGCTCCTCCAGGGCCCGCACGACCCGGCCCGGCGCCCCCATAACCAGGCTTCCCGGTGGAATGACGGTGTTCTGCGTCACCAGTGCTCCGGCGGCAATCAGACTTCCCGCCCCAATCACACAGCCGTTCATCAGAATTGCCCCCATGCCCACCAGACATCCGTCTTCCACCGTGCACCCGTGCACAACGGCCCTGTGGCCCACGGTTACGCTTCTGCCCACCCGGACGGGATATCCGACGCCGCCGTGAAAAACCGCGCCGTCCTGAACGTTGGAGCCCTCCTCTATGGTTATGGAGGCCATATCACCCCGCAGTACCGCTCCGTACCAGATATTGACTCTGGCGGCCAGTGTCACCTGCCCTGCCAGGACAGCGTTTTCCGCAACGCGAGCCTCCGGGTCTACAGATGGCGTATGTCCCTGGAATTGATGGACTGTCATAAATTATTCCTCCTATAAAGCGTGTCATAAATTGATTATTACTTCCAATACACCAAGTATTCCCGCGAAAATCTGCCTTGCCTGGCGAAAAAATCCTCTCGCCCTTGGGCATTTCGCTGTTTATCAAACAAGTCCCAGCCGCTGGCCGTCCTGACAGGCAAAGTCTGAGGACGGAGCGCTCCGGCAGACGCAGGCCCCAGACAGCGGTTCGGAGGGGCCATCCCTCTGCCGGAAGGCGTCACGTGCCAAAGCCGATGGCTACGGCAGCCACCATCAGCACAGACTGAACAGCAAACAGAACCAGAAAAACGGGGATAACGAATTTCCACCATTTCTCCACCTTAACCCCCGCCAGACTAGACATAATGATGGCAAACCCGGTGGGCCACACGATGTTGGACAGACCGTCGCCAAACTGGAAGGCCAAGACGGCGGTATCTCTGGACAGGCCCAGCAGATCGGCCAGCGGCGCCATGATGGGCATACTGGTGGCGGCCTGTCCGGAGCCGGAGGGAATCAGGAAATTGAGCAGGGTCTGCATCAGCAGCATAGCTACCCCGCACAACCAGCCGGGAAAGGCGGACAAGGGGATGGACAGATAGTATACCACGGTGTCGATGATAGAACCGGCGGTAAGCACCATCAGAATGCCCCGGGCCAGCCCGATCATCATACATGCGGTGGTCACCTGGAGAAAGCCCTGCTCAAACCGCCGGGCAATCTCATTAGGACCGCAGCCCGTCACCGCGGCACTGAGAATGCCCATGAGCAAAAAGACGGCAGACAGCTCTGAAAATCCCCAGTGATACGCGCCGCAGCCCCAGATTACCGCTGCGGCCCCGGCCGCCAGAATCAGCAGAACCAGCTTTTCCCGCACGCCGAAGGGGGCGTCCTTTGCGCGGGTTTCGCTCATGGACAGAGCGCTGAAATCATCGCCGTAAACCAGGCTTTTAGCGGGGTCGGCGGCAACTTTTGCGGCGTAGCGCATGGTCATCAGGGAGGCGGCCGCAATCATGCACACATGGCACAACGCCCTGAATCCCACGCCGGACATGGGGGGCACCTCGGCGATGGTCTGGGCGACGCTGACTGTAAAGGGATTGATGGTGGAGCCCGAATAGCCCATACCCGCCCCCAGCGCCACAATCGCCAGCCCTACAACAGCGTCATAACCCATGGCGATAGCAATACCTACAAATACCGGTATAAAGGGGAACCACTCGGAAAACAGGCCGATGGTGGACGAGCCCGCCCCGATCAGCGTGATAAAAATGGGAATGATGGCTAGACGGGCCCGGCCCTTGAAGATGCGCAGCAGGAATGCCACCAGACCATGGAAGGCGCCGCTGGCGATGATGATATTGACAGAGGCATAGGAGATGAATACAAAAAAGCTGATAGAGGCGGAATCACACATACCGTTATAGATCTGCTGGAGCATCTGAAAGGGGCCCACCGGCGACGGTTCCACGGTGTGATATGTACCCGGAACAACTACGGTGCTCCCGGAAGAGTTGACGGTCCGTTCAAATTCCCCGGCAGGCAGCACCCAGGTGAGAAGCGTGCAGACCACGATGATGGCAAACAACAACAGAAAGACGTGGGGAAGTCGGCTCTTGTTTCTGCCGGCCAGCGGCGGTTTTGATGACATGTAAAAAAGACCTCCCAACATAAATTGATATCAAGTACCCCGGCAGTAAGCGTTCTGCCGCCGGAGCTTTTTGCGTGCTGTCACTCCTCTGACCATCCCTCTGCCGCTAAAATGCGTACAAATGCCTCCAGCCCTATGCGGTCCTCCTCAGTAAAGTGCCCGATATATGGGCTGTCCACATCCAGAACACCTACGATTTTCCCGCCCACATGGATGGGCACAACAAGCTCGGCATTGGACGCGCTGTCGCAGGCAATGTGTCTGGGAAACTGGTGGACATCCTGAACCAGCTGCGTTCGGTCTTCCGCCACGGCAGTTCCGCATACCCCCTGCCCCACCGGGATCTCAATGCAGGCAGGCCTGCCCTGGAATGGTCCCAACACCAGCATATCCCGTTCCAGCAGATAGAACCCGGCCCAATTGAGCCCCTCCAGCCCGTGGTAAAGCAGCGCTGCGGCGTTGGCCAGATTCGCAGTGCGGTGAGGCACCCCATGCACCAGGGCGGCGAGCTGTGCGTGCAGCGTTTTATAGTCTGTCATATCAGCGCCCCCTCACCCCGGAGAGCTCCCCCCGCTGTTTCTCCCGGATGGCGTTGCTTTTGCAGATGCAGGCGGATAATTTCCGCCAGTTCCAGGCTGCGCTCATCCCCCGTGGCCCCTGTGTAGTCGATAAAAACTGCCTTGGCCATATTTACGCCTCTCTCCGTGAAAAACCTTTTTTGATATTATACTATTTCTCAACAAAAAGTGCAATATCACCGCAGCCCTATGTCAGCGTTTGCAGAACACATAGAGCATGAAACAGTACAGCCCCTGATGAGGGTGTCTTAATATGGGCAGGTTTCAAATGTTGAAATTCAACAGACCGAGCGCCAAAGACAATCTGTAAAAAAGCAGTCAGACCTGTGCCGACTGTCCATTGATCGTAAATCAACAAACTTGAACCTTTTTGGAAAAAGGTCTTTACATTTGAAAAATTTATGCTATACTAAGAAAGTACACCTTTGATCTGTCAGTAATTTGTTTGAGTTTGTACCTCAGTCTGGGCGGTCATTTTGGTTTTGCTCATAGCGTGACACATCTGGTTTGGTTTTCTTGTTCCTGTCCGATTTGTTGGACTTTTTCCTGAAAATCGGATATTTGAGAAACCCAAAATTTGCAACTTTTCCCGCATAAAAAGTGCCGATTTGGGCCTGTAGCTCAGCTGGGAGAGCGCACGGTTCGCATCC
>CANDFO010000026.1 GCA_947384055.1 uncultured Flavonifractor sp. | reverse complement strand
GAGCGCCACCTTGCCAAGGTGGAGGTAGCGAGTTCGAGCCTCGTCACCTGCTCCATCAAAACAAATGACGGCGGGATGTCTATTCCGCCGTCCATCCGGCGACATAGCCAAGTGGTAAGGCAGAGCTCTGCAAAAGCTCCACCCCCAGTTCAAGTCTGGGTGTCGCCTCCACAGCGGAGCAGACGGTCTATCGTCTGTTCCGCTTTTTTTACACCACTTAAATCGGTCATTTTTGAGGACATGTACCTCGGAAATGACGCTTCTCGGCCTGCAAGTGCGCCCAAAAGGGGTGCGCGGCAGGCCGTATCCCTTTTGTCGAAAAGACGCAGACTTTTTCGACAGACTCAACGCCGCAGACTTTTAAAAAGGCCTGCGGCGCTTGCCTGTCCCTGCTCAATTCAGCTGTGGCGCTTATAGTCAAAGCGGTTCAAAAGGAGCAAATCGCTCCTTTTGAACCCTGCGGCGAAAATCGCCGCAGGGTCCGCTCATGCGGCCCTGCTTTGGCCTTCATAGACGCCGCCGGCGTCAAACGCAGCATGACGGGCAACGTGCTGGAAACACAGGATTTCTACGGGTCTTCTCTTTGCAGCAGCACAATAGTCTCCACATGCTGTGTCCTCGGGAACAGATCTACAGCCAGGGCCCTCCCAGGGGAATAACCCAGCCGGCGGAAACGGGCGATATCCCGTCCCAGGGTACCGGGGTCGCAGGAGACATACACCACCCGTCGGGGCTCCATTCGGGCGATTGTGTCCACCACATCTTCCGACAGTCCTTTACGGGGCGGGTCCACGCAGACCACCTGCGGGCGTATTCCATCGGCACGAAAGCGGCGGGATGCCTCCCCCGCGTCGGCGCAGAGAAACCGCGCGTTGCCGACACCGTTCCGCCGGGCATTTTCCTGCGCATCGGCAACCGCCTGGGGCACCACCTCAGCGCCCCACACCTGCCCTGCGCGGCCGGCCAGCACCAGACTGATGGTTCCGATGCCGCAGTAGAGGTCCAGTACGGTCTCCGTCCCTGTCAGGGCGGCCAGCTCCAGCACCTTTCCATACAGCACCTCGGCCTGGTCGGAGTTGACCTGATAAAACGAGGGGACCGACAGGCGGAACCGGTATCCGCACAGTGTGTCAAACAGGCAGTCCGCCCCCCAGAGCGTGCGGTAGCAGTCCCCTAAAATAACATTGCTGTGGGTCTCATTGCTCCCCAGAACCACCCCGGCCAGCCGCGGTTCCGCCTGACGGAGCAGGCGAACCAGCTCCCGCTCCTGCGGAACGCTTTTGCCGTTGACCAGCAGGCAGAGCAGGCTCTCTCCCGCCCGGTTGACACGCACATAGACATGCCGGATCAACCCCTTCCGGCGGCGCTCGTCGTAGGCGGGGACCTGCCAGCGGTCCATCCAGTCTTTTACCGCCCGCCGCAGGCGGGCGGCGGCGTCCGGCTGGAGCAGGCATGACTCCACATCGGTCACGTTGTGGCTCCGCGGCCGGTAAAAACCGATCCGCGGCCCCTGGCTCACCGGAAACTGAACTTTATTGCGGTAGCGGTCCTGCTGTGGAGCGCCCAGGATCTCCTCCACCTCAATGTCCGCCCCGCCAATGCGCCGCAGGGCGTCCTCCACCCGGGTACGCTTGAATTCCAGCTCCTCCTGATAGCTCATGTGCCGGAGCTGACAGCCGCCGCAGGCTCCGCTGTAGGGACAGTCTGAGACAACCCGGGCGGGTGAAGGTGTGACTACTTTCTCCACGCATCCCCAGATGGCGCTGCGGCCCACCTTGACCAGCCGCACACTGCAAAGCTCTCCCCGCAGGGCGCCCTGGACAAACACTACCATGCCCTCCAGCCGGGCCACGCCCGAGCCGTCGCTGGCGTAGCCGCTGACCAGCAGCTGATGGACGCTCCCCTCCGCCGGCCGCTTATCCATAGCGGCTCACATCCGCGAGACTGTCCCAGGGGATGACGACCTCCATCGGGCTGTTGACGGCGGGGAAACTGCCCCCCTGAATCCAAAACACATAGCCCTCCCGGGTGCAGTAAAAGTTTTCCGGGTGGCAGGCCACCGCCACCTCCTCCCGGCTGAGGGCTCCGTCCCCCAGCTCCGTCTCCCAAAAAGCGGCAGCTACTCGTTCCATCACCGCATCTGCGTCGGTAAAAAAGTCCGCAAAGGCCAGCTTTTCCCCGCTTTCGGCATGGAACTGCTCCGACAGACGATAGACCATGGGGTGCGCTCCGCCAAAGCTCACGTACAGCTCCCGCCGGACGCTGACGACCCCCCGGTCCTCGTAGACGACCTCAGAGCGCATCTCCTCCACAGTGGGCTCGAACGGGAAGCCCAGGGCGGAGGACACGTCATAATCGGCCACCTGCGCCTCGTGCTGCTCCTCGGCCTCGGTGAGGCGGGCCTGTCCCTCCGCCTGATACCAGGCGTTGATGGCCGCTCCCGCGGGGCAGGCGGCGGCGTTCTGCACCATGGGCAGGGTATAGCTTACCTGAAGCACCGGAGTACCGTCTCCGGCGCAGAATTCTCGGGAAAAGGTCTGCTCGCCCCAGACAGGGGGCTCGGGGGGCGGCGCGGGGGTGCTTTGAACCGGACCAGCGGTCTCCACCGGGCCGGGCACAACGCTGGACGGCGGCGTTTCCTCCGGGGCGGCGCTGTGGCAGGCGGCCAAAGCAACGGCCAGCGCCAGCGCCAGGGCCGCATTTGCAAATCGAGTCTGTTTCATAATATCTCCTTTACACTGCAAGAGGTTTTTTCTATTTTACCATTTGTTTTCCCGGCCGTAAATGGAAAAAATATTTTACAGTCGAAACTTTTGCAAAATGGTATAGTCGCCGCTGGGTTCAAAAGGAGCGGTTTGCTCCTTTTGAACCCTGCGGCGACTATAAAGCAGAGCGGAGGAGGCGGGCGGCCGGATAAGAACAGATTTCCCCGCCACACATCAGTATGGCAGGGAAATCTCAGTCTGTCGAAAAACTTCCCCTGCAGGAAAGCCTCGCAGAGCTTCGCCGTCCGAGGGCGGGTCGGGCAGACTACACCCCGGTCAGAACGCGGATGCCGCCTAAAACCAGCAGATGGGCCGGATAGTACGCGTAAAACAGCCATTTGTCCCACCTGCCGCGTCCGCCTCTGCGTCCATTGTACCGCCGCAACAGGAGCAGCGGGAGAACAAGGCCCAGATTTTCTGCGCCGTACCGCCACGCCGAAAGGTCCAGGGTCCCCTCATAGAGCAGGCTGAAGACAGGGCTGGTGAACAGGTGAAGCACATATTGGTCAAACAGGACTACGAGGGTATAGGCAAAGGCCTGGTTCCGGAAGTCCCCGTAGTAGAATTCAAATGTAAGAACCAGAAAAAATCCTGTGGTTCCCCAGTCCCCCGGCACGCTCAGCAGGGCCAGCGCGCCAATCAGCAGAATTTTCAGCGGCATGGGCCGCACCTTGTGCCGGACGTGCACCGCCAGAACCCCCAGCAGGATGGTGTAAATGACGTTCAGCCGGGTGAGGCTGAAGCGGACCGGCAGCTCCCTGCCATAGACGAACAGCTGGAAGGGCAGGAAGCTGACCAGGGCAAAGACTGCCAGCCGCAGGATATACCGGGGGACGCTGCGGGTGTGGTGATAGCCCTCCGCGGCCAGGCAGAACATGACGGGCCCGGTGATACGGCCCACGGCGTGCATGAGGATGGCCAACGCCGTGCCGTCCGGCACAAAGGCAAAGGCGATGTGGTCGATGGTCATTGCGGCAATGGCAATCAGCTTCAGGGTCTCCCCGTCCAATCCCCGGCGTTCCTCAGCCGCCATACTCCGGTCCCCAGGCGCTGTACCATACAAGGCTGCTCCCCTCCAGTTTCATCAGGTCGGTGGAGAGCTGCCCGTCCAGGCTCTCCAGATAGACTTCCACTTTCTTTGCCATGGTCTTTTCGTCCAGGAGCTGTTTTTCGGTAAAGCCGTCCAGGTACTGGCGGACCTCCGCCCGGTAGTCGTTCAGAATGCGGTCCCGCTCGCCCACCGTGAGCTTGTCCCCATCCTGGATGACATAGCGGACCTGATAGTCCGCCGCGGCCTGAAAAACGGTGTATTGGTCTCCGAATACGTCGGCCTGCCGCTCCCGGACGGCGCTGTCAGAAAAGGAATCCCTGTGCCGGGCGCAGTAGCCGCCGTAGTGCCGGGTGCCGGCCTCCCCTAAGGAGGCGGACAAGGTGCGGCGGAGAAACCGGTCATAGGCTCCGCCCGCCTCATAGGTGCGCTCCAGCCGCTCCATAGCCTCCTCCCCGGCGTGGAACGCGTCCTCATCGGTCCAGTCCGCCAGGGCTTTGGAAAAATCACTGACGCTCCGGGCTTCCCAGCCCTCCGCCCCCAGGTCTTCCATCAGCTTCAAATCCGCGGGGGTATACTGTCTATCGGATTCCCCGGCTCCGCCCCCCTTGCCGCCCCAGGCCGCGGTATAGACGCCGCCGGACCCGCCGCTCCCCCGGGCGGGGGCCGCCAGAGCCCGGACTCCCAGAAAGGTCGCCCCCGAGACACAGACCAGCAGCAGAAGCGCCCCGCACAGTTTTTTGCGTGCCGCGCCGCCCCTCATGACCAGACCCCCTGGGTTACAGCGCCTATGCCGTCCTTCTGGGAGCTGAAGCCGATACCCTCGTAGTAAAACTCGCCGTAATAGTTATCGACGGTCCCCCCGGAATACGCGATCTCGGCGGTGGAGGCCGCTTTGCCCAGCCGGTCCAGCTCCTCCTGAAGGGCCTTTTCCATGTTCTCCTGGTTGGTGAGGCCCTTGGCGTCCCGGCCGTCCAGCCACGCCTGCATCCCGTCCAGAATGGCCTGGAGGAAGGCGTCCCGCTCTCTGACGGTCAGGCTGTCCTGGTCCAGGATTCGGTAGAAAAAGGTATAGTCCGCCTGGGCCCAGCCCACCTGAACGGTGTCGCCGAATACGTCGGCGTTCTCGGTGCGCTCAGCGTGGCCGGTGAAGGAGGAATCATTCCGCCTGCCGGAAAGGACCTCGTCGAGGCGGTCCTGATACTCACGAAAAGACGCCTGAACGGTGTTCAGCAGGAACGGGGCCAGCGGGTCCTCCCCGGGCAGGTCCATCAGGACCCGCTCATAGGCCGTCAGCATCGTCATATCCCCCTGCTCACCGCCGCTCAGGGCGGCGTAAATGGCGCGGTTGAACTCCGCGATGGACAAATCCTCATAGCCTTCGGTTTTGAGTGCAGCCATCAGGTCGTACTGGGCTTTGGTATAACAGTGCCCGGTCTCCGGGTCGGGCCTGAGTTCCCCCCCAAAGCCGTATTCAGAAGACTGGACCACCGTCCCCTCCTTAAAAAATGTAACGCCGCTGAGGACCCCGTCGGCAGAGACCGCGCCGCCGGTGCTGGCGGCCGCGGGTATCTGTGTCTCTTTTTCCGACCCGGGCGCGGTGGTGGCAAAGACCGCCGTGGCCACCGCCACAATAACCACCGCCGCGATGAGGCCCCAGACGCCGATTTTCCCGGACCTCATAATGGCCCCGATGCGCTCCTCCAGGGCGCTTTTGCTGAACCCGCTGGCCAGGGGAAACAGGCCGGTCCGCTGGGATTCCAGGTCCAGCAGGGTGCGGGCATAGGGGCCTCTGGCCTCCCGGCCGTACATCCGCACCACCTTTTGGTCGCAGGAGACCTCCAGGTCCCGCCCTGCCAGCAGGAACATCACCCACACCAGGGGGTTGAACCAGTGGACGCACACAGCGGCGCACAGAACCCATTTTATCAGGGAATCCCACCGGCGCACATGGGTCAGCTCGTGGGCCAGTACAAAGGAGAGCCTGTCCCCGCCGGAGCGGTCCAGTCCTTTGGGCAGGAGGATCACCGGGCGGAAAATGCCGTAGGTCAAGGGGGTGTCGATCCGGTCGGAGACCCGCACCTGCATGGAGCGCCTCAGAGGATGCTCCGCCAGCCACATCCGGATAAAAGGCTCCTCCGCGGGCAGGGAGGCCCGGTAATCCCGCCGCCACCGCAGATGGGTCAGCAGAAAAACGGCCGCCACCGCCAGGGCTCCTCCGGCCCATACCAGCACAAGCCCGCCGGGGCCCGCTGAAAGGCTTTCTGCCGCCTGGGGCAGCTCCCCGGGTGACAGGGCGGCAGGGACGGCCGCCCCCGCCCGCCGGACGGTGGTCTCCAGGGTATCCAGCCCCCGGTAGATGCTGGTAGGGGCAGGCAGGGAGAAGGGGACCAGCAGCCGGACCAGGGCCACGCCCCACAGGGCCAGAAAGGTCTGCCGGGGGAGCCGCTGAACGGCCACGGCCCGGAGAATCACAGCGGCGGTGATCAGAATGCCGCCGGCAACGCTCATTTCCACTAAGCTCAGCATGTCCTCACTCCCACTCTTCAATCTGCCGCTTCAGCCGCTCCACCTCTTCGGCGGACAGCCGCTTCCGTCCCAGGAGGGCGGACACCAGCAGGTCCGCGGAGCCACCGTACATTTTGTCAATCAGCGCGTCGGTCTCCCGCTCCCGGACCTGCTCCCGCGTCACCAGCGGGCGGCAGAGGAAGCCCGGGTCCGTGCGGGACACCGCCTTCTTGTCAATGCATTTTTTTATGACGGTGTAGGTGGTGGTTTTGCTCCACCCCACCTGGGCCTGAAGCCGATGGGCCAGCTCTTTGGCGCTCAGGTCTCCGCTGTCCCAGAGGACCTCCAGAACTTTGCGCTCTGAGTCGAACAGTTTCAGTTCCATGGGATTCGCTCCTTTCCAAATGCGTTCTATCGCGATAGAATCTATTTGTATTCTATCCCAATAGAATACATTTGTCAAGGGGTCGCCCGAAAAATTTTGGAAGGGTGCGGCGCGCCGCCGGCCCGCTCTGGCAGGCAGGGCCATATAGTCGAAGCGGCTGAGAAACGGTAAAGTTTGGCGGGTAAAGCGGGGCGTGGACGGCGTTGTCGTCCTTGGCGGGCGTCAGCCCGCCCGCGTCCTCCGCCTTGCCGCGCCCCGTTTTCCCTCGCCTCCTTTTTACCACTTCTCAACCGCATCGACTATAAAATGCCCTTTATTGGGCAATAATAGCGGAAACACCTTTGGAAAGGATGGTTTCCGCGTTGAAAGCCGTGATCTTAGCCGGAGGCGAAGGCACCCGCCTGCGGCCCCTGAGTCTGGGACAGCCCAAGCCCATGACTCCCCTGCTGGACAAGCCCGTGCTGGAGCACATGCTTACCCTGCTCCGCCGCTGCGGAATTACCGATATTGCCGTCACCCTTCAGTACATGCCCCGCTGCGTCACCGATTACTTCGGAGACGGGGAGGCCCAGGGGGTGCGCCTGACCTATTTTACGGAGCGCGAACCCCTGGGCACCGCCGGAGCGGTAAAGGCGTGCATGGATTTTTTGGGAGATGAGGATTTCCTGGTAGTCAGCGGGGACGCGGTGTGCGACCTGGACTTGAAATCCGCCATGGAATTTCACGCCAGCCGCAAGGCCGTCGCCACCCTGGTGCTCTACCGCCACCCCAGGCCCCTGGAGTACGGCCTGGTGCTCACCGGTCCCTCCGGCCGTGTGGAGCGGTTCATTGAAAAGCCCGGCTGGGGCGAAGTTTTTACCAACATGGTCAATACCGGCATCTACCTGCTCTCCCGGCGGGCCATGGACGCCGTCCCCGCCGGCCGCTCCTGGGATTTCGGCCGGGATCTGTTTCCCGCTCTGCTGGCGGGCGGGGCAGAGCTGTACGGCTTTGCCCCCAAGGGCTACTGGTGCGATATGGGGGACTGCGCCGCCTACCTGGACTGCACCGCCGCCGCGCTGGACCGGAAGGTCCGGCTGGATATGGGGCTCCCCATGGCCGCGCCGGGCATCTGGTGCGCCGGCGCCCTTCCCCGGGATGTGGAGCTGACGCCCCCCTGCTGGCTGGGCCCCGGCGTGGAAGTGGGAGCGGGCTCCCTGATCGGCCCCTATGCGGTCCTCGGGGCGGGGAGCACCGTGGGCCGGCAGAGCATGGTCCAGCGGTCGGTGCTCCATGGGGCCGCCGTGGGAGACCGGGCCACCCTCTACGGCAGCATCCTCTGCCGGAACGCCTGGGCGGGGAACGGCTCGGTGCTCAACGAGGGCGCCGTGCTGGGGGAGGAGGCCGCCGCCGGGGAGGACGCCATTCTGATGGAGGGCGTCAAGATCTGGCCCAACCGGACGGCCCCCGCCGGAGCCCGGCTCACCGCGTCCCTGACCACCGGAGGACTGCGGGGACCGCTGGCCTTCTCCGACGGCGGAGTAATCCGGGGTGAGATCGGCCAGGAGCTGACAGCGGAAGCCCTCCTGCTGCTGGGAGGCGCCCTGGGAGATGGCAGAAGCGTGGGCATCGCCCACGGCGGCGGCGAGGGGGCCCGGATGCTGGCGCAGGCAGCGGGCTGCGGCGCCTGCGCCGCCGGCGCCAAGGTGCTGGCCCACGACGCCCCGGCTCCCTCCGCGGCGGCATGGCTGGCGGCGGCATGGAGCCTCCCCGCTACCCTCTACGTGGAGCAGCGGGAGGAGAGGGCCTTTATCCACCTGTTCGACAGCGCGGGAATGCCTCTGAGCCGGGAGCGGCAGCGGAAGCTGGAGGGGGCTCTGCTGCGGGGCGAACAGCTCCGCGTCCCCGCCGGACGAATTGGGCGGCGGGAGATTGTCACCGGTGTAGCGGGGGCCTACGCCAGAGACGCAGCCCGGCGAAGCCGTTTTTCCTCCGCCCCTCTGCGGCGGCTGGAGGTGGCCGTCACCGGCCGGACGGCGGCGGACCGGGCGCTGGCCGAGGCCTTAAGCGCCCTGGGCTGCGCCGTGGTGCGGATGCCCCGGCCGGGGGTTCCCTCCTTCTGCACCAGCCGGGGGGGATTCCGCCTGCTGGCCTGGGATGAGGAGGGGGAGCCCCTCCCCGCCGAGGCGGTGCTGGGCATTGCCGCCCTGGTGGAGCTGGAACACCAGCGGGGACCGCTGGCCGTGCCGCCCGCCGCCCCGGCCGTCCTGGACACCCTGGCGGCCCGATACGGCTCCGCCGTCCTGCGGCTGGACAGGGACGGCCGGGAGGCCCGGGAGCGCTACGCCGCCTCCCCATGGCTGTGGGACGCCGTCTTTGCCGCCTGCCGCATCTGCGCCCACATGGGCTGCTCCGGGGAGCGGCTGCGGGGGCTGGCCGGAAAGCTCCCCCCTTTCGCTCTCCGCCGCCGGGAGATCCCCCTCCATGGGGACCGCGGAACCGTGATGCAGGCGCTGAAACGGCTCCTGCCCAACGCGGAGTCCTCCGGGGAGGGCCTGCGCTTCCGCCGGGGACAGGGCTCCGCCTACCTGGTCCCCCTCACCCGCCGGAACGCCCTGCGGGTAATCGGTGAGGCGGCCAGCGCGGAGCTGGCAGAGGAGCTGTGCGGCTTCTGCGCCGACACCACGCGGGAGGCCGACCGGGAGGAGTGAGCCCGCAGCGGGTCATCGGGCAGAATCGACAAAAAATACGCCTTATTTCGCCTTGCTTTTGCGGAAATTTTATGGTATACTTTCCCACCGGGCTGTGGTATACTAATAAAATTAACATGGCTTTATGCGCGGCCAACCCGCGCTTTGTATAAGGCAGGACACAGTATCTACAGAAATCCGTCCAGCGGTGCGGGGCGCTCCCCTTTCCCGGCGAGGCAGGGCCGGGAAGGGTGGAGGCGGCAGCGCTCTGGTTTTGTGCGCATTTCTTTTGTGTCCCTTTCCCCGGCCGGTTCCGCGGACCCCGGGGCATACATATCTTTCCATGTACAGGGACGGGCCCGGCCGGACCGGCGCCTGCCCCATGCGGAAAAAAGGAGTGTTCCAATTTTTTTATGGCTGAAAAACTGAAAATTATTTCCCTCGGCGGGCTCAACGAAATCGGCAAGAACCTGACCGTCTATGAGTACGGCGGCGAGATAATCATTGTGGATGTAGGCATGGGCTTTCCCGATGACGACATGTATGGCATCGACGTGGTGATTCCGGACTTTACCTATCTTATTAAAAACCGCGACCGCATCCGGGGCATCTTCCTCACCCACGGGCATGAGGACCACATCGGTTCCATTCCCTACCTGCTCCGTGATGTGAACGTGCCCATCTACGCCACCCGCATGACGGCGGGCCTGGTGCAGCTCAAGCTGGAGGAGCACCGTCTGCTGGACAAGACCAAGCTCATCACCTGCGAGGCGGGCGAGGTGGTCCGCCTGGGCCGGTTCAGTGTGGAGTTTATCCACGCCAACCACTCCATTGCCGACGCGGTGTGCTTTGCTATCAAGACGCCCGTGGGCACGGTGGTCCACACCGGGGATTTTAAAATCGACCCCACCCCCATTCAGGGCGGCATGATGGACCTGGGCCGCCTGGGACAGCTGGGCAAGGAGGGGGTGCTGGCGCTGCTGGCCGACTCCACCAACGTGGAGCGCCCCGGCTTCACCAAGAGCGAACGCAGCGTAGGCGCCTCTTTTGACGCCCTGTTCCGGGGGTGTGAGCAGCGGATCATTGTCACCACCTTCGCCTCCAACGTGGACCGCATTCAGCAGATTATTGACGTGGCCGTGCGCTACGGCCGGAAGGTGGCCGTCACCGGGCGGAGCATGGAGAACGCCATGCGGGTCTCTACGGAGCTGGGGTATATGAAGATCCCTGACGGCGTCCTGGTGCCCATCGACCATATCAAGAGCCTGCCCAAGCACAAAATCTGCATCATCACCACCGGCAGCCAGGGGGAGGCTATGTCCGCCCTCACCCGTATGGCCTTTAATACCCACCGGCAGGTGGACATTCAGGCGGGGGACCGGGTGATCCTGTCCGCCTCCGCCATTCCCGGCAACGAGAACGCCATCGGCAGCGTGGTTAACGAGCTCTATCGCAAGGACGCCGAGGTGGTCAACGAGCGGGAGCTGCCCCTCCATGTGTCCGGCCACGCCTGCCAGGAGGAATTGAAAATTGTCCACGCCCTGCTCCAGCCCAAATTCTTCATCCCTGTCCACGGGGAGCAGCGCCACTTAAAGACCCACGCCAGGCTTGCCCGGGAGATGGGCATGGACCCCAGGCGCATTCTCATCAGCGACATCGGACGGGTTATCGAGCTCACCCCCAACTCCGCCAAGCTCAACGGAACTGTCCCCGCGGGGCGGGTATTCGTGGACGGCTACGGAGTAGGCGATGTGGGCAGCGTGGTACTCCGGGACCGCAAGCATCTGGCGGAGGACGGCATGATTGTGGTGGTGGTCTCCATGTCCGGGCAGGACGGCAGCGTTGTCTCCGGTCCCGACATCATCACCCGGGGCTTTGTGTACGTCAAGGAGTCCGAGGGGCTGATGGAGGAGCTGCGCCGGGTGGCGGTCAGCGCCCTGGACAGCTGTCAGCTGGATTACTGCACCGACTGGGCCGCCATCAAATCTGAGATGAAAAGTGCGCTGTCCAATTTCCTCTACAAAAAGACCAAGCGCAACCCGATGATCCTGCCTGTCATCATGGAGGTCTGACGCGGTTTTCTGATAAAACGCGGGGCACACAGAATCTTCTGTGTGCCCCGCTCAGACTGTCGAAAACCTTCCCTCACAGGAAAGCCCCGCAGGGTTTTGCCGCCTGAGGGCGGCAAAATAAAGTCAAAATTGGTCATTTTCGGGGACATGTGCCTCGAAAATGACACTTCTCGGCCTGCAAGTGTGCCCAAAGGGTGCGCGCAGCAGGCCGTATCCCCTTTGTCGAAAAAGGCCTTTGGCCTTTTTCGACAGGCTCCGCGGGGCACACAGAATCCCCTGTGTGCCCCGCTCAGACTGTTTCGACGCTATGGAGGGCAAATCAGCTCCGCCGGTAGGTGCGGGTGATATGCCGCATCCGCTGGGCTACGTCTGGGTTGAGGGCGGCCTCCCGCACCCGCCAGCTCCAATTTTCCGCGCCCATGGTGCCCGGGGCGTTCATGCGGGCGTCGGCCCCCAGGCCCAGCAGGTCCTGCATGGGGGCGATGGCCAGGCGGCAGGGGGACATCCAGGCCCCGCATATGGCCCCCCAGCCGAACCCCTCGTCCTCCCGCAGGCGCAGGTAATCGAAGGCGTACTGCCGCTCCCCCTCCGTGGCTTCGTCAAAGAGCCACTGGACGAAGGTGGGCGTGTCGTGGGTCCCGGTATAGGCGACGGCGTTTACCGGGCAGTTGTGGGGAAGATACGCGCTCTCACCCACGGGGTCAAAGGCGTACACCAAAATCTTCATTCCGGGCAGTCCGCTTTTGGCGATAAAGGCCCTGGCCCCGTCGTCCAGGTCTCCCAGGTCCTCGGCAATCAGCTGAAGGCCCTCCACCTCTTTCAGAGCTTTCAGCAGGGGCATGCCGGGCCCCTTCTTCCAGCAGCCCTCTCGGGCGTCCTCCGCGCCGGCGGGGATAGACCAGTAGGTGTGGAACGCCCGGAAGTGGTCGATGCGCACCACATCGTACAGCCGGGCCATGTGGGAGCAGCGGCGCTTCCACCATTGGAATCCGGTTTTTTTGTGATAGCTCCAATCGTACAGAGGGTTGCCCCAGTGCTGGCCCGTGGCGGAGAAGGCATCCGGCGGCACCCCCGCCTGGGCCGTTGGGACAAAATCCTCGTCCAGCAGGAACAGATGGGGATTGCCCCACACCTCGGCGCTGTCGGGGGAGACGTAGATGGGCAGGTCTCCAATGATGGAGACCCCCTTTTCATGGGCGTAGGTCCGCACCGCGGTCCACTGGCGGACAAACAGCATTTGCAGGAAAGCGTGGTACGCGATCTCCCCGGACAGCTCCTCCCGCAGCCGCTCCAGCGTCTCCGGGTCCCGCTTGCGGGCCGGGGCGGGCCAGTCCTTGAGCTCTGCCCCGTCAAAATAGGCCCGAAGCGCCAGGAAAAAGGCAAAATCCGGAAGCCAGTCGGCCTCCTCCTCCAAAAATTCCCGCAGCTCCCCGGCATATTTCTCCCGGCCGCGCTCCCAGGCCCGGCGGAGAAGGGGCGGGCGGGTTTCGTGCAGCCAGGGGTAGTCCACCCGGTCGGGAGAGCCGGGATAGCGGGCGCTCTCCAGCTCCTCCCGGGTGAGCAGGCCGTCCTCCGCCAGAAGCTCCGGGTCCAGGTAAAGGGGATTGCCCGCGAACGAGGAGGGAGACATATAAGGTGACTCTCCGCCGCCGGGGGGCACCAGCGGGAGAATTTGCCAATAGTGCTGGCCCGCCTGGGCCAGAAAGTCGATGAACTGCCGGGCGCTCCCGCCCAGGGTGCCGCCGCCGAAGGGCCCAGGCAGGGCGGAGACAGGGAGCAGAATACCGCTGGAACGGCCTTCCATAGGAATTTCCTCCAATCGTTGATGAGGGTGTGCAGCGGGGAGCAGGGGCCGCGCGGCGGCCTTATCCGTTTTCCGTGCCTCCGGCCACACCCTTTTGGACGTTGACAATAAAGTCCTGTACATTGGTGACGATGGTGCGCACCGACAGGCTTCCCCGGTCCCGCAGCTTATTGACGGCGAACTCGGAGATGTCCACCGAATAGAAGTACACCGGCCGGATCACCCCGCCCACCAGCCGGTAAGAGGGGGTCATATTCCCTGTGGCCACCGTATGGAGGGTGGACGCCATGCAGATCACCGTGGTGGCCCGGCGCACCTGCTCCCGCATGGCGTTCTGTCCCTCATAGACATTGCCGTATACCTCCGGCAGGGGGCCGTCGTCCCGGACGGAGCCCACCAGCACATAGGGGACATGGCGCTTGACACACTCATAAATAATGCCGTCCTTTACCGCACCGCTTTCAATAAAGGCGGCCGTTGAACCGTGGTTCCGCACAGCGTTGATGGTGTCGATGTGGTTATAGTGACCGTTGGGGCGGCTCTGCTGGGTGTAAATATCCTGCCCCAGGGCGGTGCGGAGGTAGCCCGCCTCCAGGTCATGGGTGGCCAGGGCATTGCCCGCCAGCAGCGCGTGGACATACCCGTCCCGCACCAGCGCGGAAAAGGCGGCCCGGGCGTCGGCGTCGAACGCACAGGCGGGCCCAAGCACCCACACGATGTATCCATGTTCCCGCTCGTGGCGGAGCAGCTCGTAAATGGAATCGTAGTCCATGGAATAGGCGGTCTCCCGGGAGCGGCCCTGGCGGAAGGCAAAGGTCTCGCGTTCTCCCGCTCCAGCCGCCTCAAAGCCTCCGGCGTGGATATAGATTCCCTCGGAGCCGTCCTCCGTGCGGCCCACTACCACCGGCTCTCCAGCCTTCAAATTGCGGAATTCCACAGCCTCCAGCTTTCCGGCGCGCAGCACGGCCACACAGTCCATGCGGCTCTCCTCCACCAGCCGCCACTGGCCGTCAATTTTAAAGTATTCGGGGAAGATGCTGGTGGCGTGGTAGCCCTCGGGGGCCACGCCGTCCCGGGGAGCCGGGTCCAGACGGGCGTCCGGAGCGGAGCAGAACTGGGGCAGGGTAAAGACGGGAGCCTGATATTCCGGCAGGGTAAAAGGCATAAGATAACCTCCGATATAAAATATTGGGAATGCGATCAGCTTTCATTGTAGCGGATTGTACCGCATAAAGCAACCTCTTTTTCGCCGGAACACGCCGGGGCGGTACGGGCGCCAGTCCCGGCCGGCGCTGTGCCCATGTTCCCGCTCAGTATCGGTCTATGTCCACCTGTCCCACCTCGCCGGTCACGTCCCAGCCCAGAAACAGCGAGGCCAGGCGGGAAAAGTCCTGCACCTGGTCGCTGACAAAATAGCGGCATCCCCCCCGGGACTGCCGGGGGGCCAGGGCATCTCTGGCCCGGAGAAGCTCCGCCACCGCCCGGGCCCCCTCCGCCCCGGCGCTGATCAGGTCCACCTGGGGCCCCATAATGCTGCGGATTACCGCCTCCAGCAGGGGATAGTGGGTACAGCCCAGGACCAGAGTGTCCACCCGGCTGTCCCGCAGCGGAGCCAGGTATTCCGCCGCCACTGTCTCAATCACCACGTCGCCGGGACGGGTGCGGCCGTTCTCCACCAGGGGGACAAACAGCGGGCAGGCCTGTGCGAATACCTGCGCGTCGGGCCGCTCCTGCCGGATGTACCGCTCATAGGCTCCGCTGCGGATGGAGGCCTGCGTGCCAATGAGCCCGATTCTCCCGCTGCGGGTCCGCCGGGCGGCAGCTCTGGCCGCCGGAGCCACTACCCCCAGCACCGGAAGTGAATTTTCCTCCGCCAGCACCTCCAGGGCAGTGGTAGAAACCGTGCCGCAGGCGATGACGATCGCTTTCAGGTCAAACTCCCGCAGAAACGCCACGTCCTGCCTGGCATATTTCACAATGGTCTCGGGGGAACGGCTGCCGTAGGGCACCCTCCCCGTATCCCCAAAATAGACAATCTCCTCTCCGGGCAGCAGGCGGCGCAGCTCCCGCACCGCCGTAAGTCCCCCCAGTCCGGAGTCAAACACCCCCACCGGTCTCTCGTCCACAGGCATATCCTCCCTTCTGTATCTAACCCGCCCGGCGCCGGCCCAGAGAGAGGGGTATCCCCTATATTCCGTCGGGACGGCGCTGGAAGGTCTGTAGCCCTATCATATGCGAAGGTCCGGGAAAACACAAGGGGCATTTGCAGATTTTCCCCGTTCGGCCGGCCGTTATTGTTGAAACACGCAAAAGCATCATTTTGATTGACTTTACCTGGCGGTGTGCTATAATAGTTCTAATTTCAACATTCCAATTTTAAACTATTTAAGCCTGGTGAAAGGGGGACGCCGCTGTGCACCCTGTATTCGATTACCTTCAGCTGGCCCAGCTGGGGAAGCGCCGCTATGCCGAGGCACTGCGTCCGGTGGAGCGGAAATACGGCCTGACCCGCAATGAAATTGACGTTATGCTGTTTCTGTCCAACCACCCCGCTCACGACACCGCCCGGGATATCGTCGAAATGCGGTCCCTGTCCAAATCCCACGTGTGCAAATCGGTGGACAGCCTTACCCGGCGGGGGTTTCTGTCCGGGCGGCAGGACCAGCGGGACCGCCGCTGCGTCCATCTGACCCTGCTTCCCGGCGCGGCCCCGGCAGTGCAGGAGGCACAACAGGCCCAAAAGCTGTTTTTACAACGGCTCAGCCGGGGGAGCACTCCGGCTGAAGAACAGATGCTGGCTCAGAGCCTGAAACGCCTGCTCCGCAATCTGAAGGAGGAATCGGAATGAAAACACTTATTGTCTGTATCGTTGCGGGGCTGGGGGCCGGAATCGGCACGGGGCTGGCGGGACTGTCCGCCGCCGCGGTCATCTCCCCTATGCTGATTACATTCCTCGGCTTTCCCGCTTACGAGGCGGTGGGTATCTCCCTGGCCTCCGATGTGCTGGCCTCGGCGGTGTCCGCCTACACGTATGGAAAAAACAAACATTTGGATGTTAAAAACGGCCTTATTATGCTCTGCGCCGTGCTGGTATTTACTGTAATTGGAAGTTTTATCGCCAGCCTGGTGCCCAACGCCACAATGGGCGGGTTTTCCGTGTTCATGACCTTCCTGCTGGGCATCAAATTCATCGTCCGCCCGGTCATGAACACCCGGGAGACCCAGAAGGGCAAAACCAGGGCACAGATGGCGGTGCAGTCCCTCCTGTGCGGCACGCTGGTAGGTTCCATCTGCGGCTTTATCGGCGCGGGGGGCGGCATGATGCTGCTTTTAGTGCTCACTTCCGTGCTGGGGTATGAGCTCAAGACCGCGGTAGGCACCAGTGTGTTTATCATGGCGTTTACCGCCTTTACCGGGGCGGTGTCCCACTTCGCCATCGGCGGCGCGCCCGACCCGGCCGCCCTGGTCCTCTGCGTCGCCGCGACCCTGGCCGGAGCCCGGGGCTCGGCCCTCTTTGCCAACAGAGCCAGTCCCGCCGCCCTCAACCGGGTAACAGGCGTCGTGCTGGCGGTGCTGGGCGGAGCCATGCTGCTGGTGCGTTTTTTTCAGTAGTCCTTAAAACTCCCGTTCCGCCCTTTCCCGCCCGCCGAATTCTGCCGATATATATGACAGGAACAGCGCCGGTGCAATCGGCAGTTTCTTATCCAATAAAAAGCGGGAGGGTCAGCGATGAGCGGTATGAGTGTGGGCGGCATAGGCGCCCCCGTCGTCACCCAGGCGCCTGCCGCGGCGGAGCCCCAGAACGCCGGGCGGGAACAGCAGACAGAGGCTCTCTCCGGGGTCCGCGAGGCGGAGGGGAAAACCCTCCAGGAGATGCTGCGGGAAGCCAGAGAAAAGGCCGAAGAGCGCCGGGATGCCCTCCGACTGAAAACTCCCGCCCGATACGGGGACGCCCCCATTGAGGCCTACGCCCGCCTGTCCCGGGCCCGGACCCCGGCGGAGGTCAGCGCTGCCTCCGGGTATGCCCGGCGGCGGATCATGCAGCTGAAAGCCGCCAAACGCCAGGACAGCGAGAACGCCGAACAGATTCAGGCGGCGATCAACCAGCTTCAAAAGGCGGTCAGCCGGGCAGGTAAGAAAAAAAACGACCTGGAGCGTGAGCGGCTGGACAACTGCCGGCGGCGCAAGCTGGAGCGGGAAAACCAGCGGCGGCAGGCCCAGCGGATCAAGCTGGAGCTGGCCCGCCGGAAGGCTATGCGGATTATCCGGGAAGGGGGCTACATCCGGGAGGCGGAAGTAGACAGCCGCCTTCAATCCCATCTGGCCGAAACCCGCATGGAGCTGCGGGCCCAGGCCCAGGCCCTGGCCGAGGCGGTAAAGCCCTCCCTGGACGCCGCCGCCCGGCAGTATACCGCCCAGGCGTCTCCGTCCCCCTCCTCCGGCGGCGAAACCGTCAGCCTTCAAATCTGAGAACATTTTTCCCTCAGATTTGTACAGTTCCGGCTCTCCCGTATGGCGGCGCTGTGCGTTTCATCAGGGACCATAAGGCCGAACCAGGGACCGGCATATCCTCCGCACAGACCGCGGCAGGAGCTGCCGGTCTTTTTTCTGCATTTTTAAAACATATAGTATCTTTGCTGCGGACAGGTGGAATTAGTTATGGGGAGTACAGACACGAGAAGAAACAGAGCCGGCGGCGGATGTGACGGCCCGCATCTTTCGGGTATGCAGGCCGCAAAAGCCGCCGGTCACAGCGCCGAATTGGTTCTTCCTCCATGGATTGGCAGACGGACAGGCGCATAGAAAAACCGCGTCAGGTAAAGCTATGCTCGGATTCTCCAATCCAACAAACCAAATAGACAAGGAGATGCTCAACGATGTCTAATTCCAACAATTCCAATCAGCCTGTCGTCCCCAGCGCTCGTGAGGCCCTCAACAAGTTCAAGATGGAGGCGGCTCAGGAGGTCGGCGTCAACCTCAACCAGGGCTACAACGGCAACCTGACCAGCCGCGAGGCCGGTTCTGTGGGCGGCCAGATGGTCAAAAAGATGATTGAAGCCTACGAGAACGGCATGAAGTAACTTGCCCCATAACCGGTGAAATGATACGGGGGAAGGGCTGCGGCCCTTCCCCCTGTCTGCCCGAAATCAGCGGAAGCCCTCCGCCTGCTGACAGCAGGCGGAGGGCTTCCGCTGTCGAAAAACTTCCCCCACGGGAAAGCCTCGCAGAGTTTTGCCGCCCAAAGGCGGCAAAATAAAGTCAAAATCGGTCATTTTCGGGGACATGTGCCTCGAAAATGACACTTCTCGGCCTGCAAGTGTGCCCAAAAGGTGCGCGCAGCAGGCCGTATCCCCTTTGTCGAAAAAGGCCAGAGGCCTTTTTCGACAAGCTGAGCCCTCCGCCTGCTGACAGCAGGCGGAGGGCTTCTACGCAGTCAAAGCGCTTGAAAAAGAATCGCGTTCCGCGGGCGGCATAGGCCGCAGCCGCATATTTTATACCCGTGGAAGAGGTCAGCGCGCAATGATGACCCGGACCCGGCCGCCCTCGTTTTCAGCCTTGTCGTACCAGGCGGTAAGGGTATACTCCCCCTCCAGCACATGGGCGAGGGTAGAGAGGGTATAGTCTCCATCCAGATCCCGGATATATACCGCTGCATTGTCCGAAATGGTATACTTCTGGTTCTTGTCGGAGATGACCTGCCCCTCAACAACCCGGTCCACCTTCAGCTCGGTCAGGTTATACAGCCGCTCCACAGTGCGGGGGTCCTCCAGCTTCACCATGCAGGGGCCGTTTTTCAGTTTATACACCGTAGTATCCGAATTAAATACCTGCGGCTGTCCGCCCACATCGTATACATAGCTGGACATGGTGGTCAGCCCTGCGGAGACCTCGCTGACGCTGGTGATGACGCCGTACTGGTGCATATCTCCGGTCACATCGTTGAGAATCATATGGCTGATTTCCCCGCTGGCGTTAAGGGCGTAAAACCGGACCATTTCCCGGCTCAGATTCACTCCCGCCAGACGGCTGGGGTAGACCCGCACAGGGGTGCAGGATTCGTAGACGTCGATAATCTCCACGTCGCCGGCCAGCCGGTAATTGCCCAGCATGGTGCCCTCGGCGTTGACCCGGCCGCTGATTTGGGGAGAGCTGAGCGCCTTAATCTCCGGCCCGTCCTCCGTGAGGTCCACCCGCACCACGGCGCCCACATTCAGCCGCTTGTTGCTGACGGGATAATTATACGTATTGCCGTCGGTGGCCGCAATGGTGGCGGTACGGGTGCGGTAGGTTCCCCCCGCCCCGTCGTCGTAGGGCAGGTCGGCAATCTGGGATACCATGCCGTAAATCAGCGTAACAGCCTCACCCGGCGCGGCTACAGCGGCTACGCCGTCCCCCCGGCCCAGCAGAAGCGTGACGGTGTCTCCCACCTTGTAAGACCCCAGGTCGGACAGCGCGAAGGCCGCGGAGGTGGTCTCAATGGCATAGGTCTTCCCCGCCACGGTCACGGAGGAGGGATTGGCGGCGGAGGGCGCCGCCTGCTCATAGGTACCGGTGACTTTGCGGCTGTAGGCCCAGAGCGTGCGCATGGACTTGGACCAGTATACCACATCCTGCTCCTGAATGGCGCCGAGCGTAGCGGCGCTGCCGTTCCGATAGACTTTGACGGAGGAAAGTTCAAAGGGGATCTGGCTCTGCCAGCCCCGCGCCGCCACCAGCGGCCCGTCCATAGCCGAGTTGACCAGCGCCACCTGGTCCAGCTCCCCGGCGGCGTTTACCAGGTTCAGGGTGGGCTCCAGGGTGTTCAGATGGTACTGCCCGTTTTTGTTTTTGGTCAGCAGGAGGTTATAAAATAAGTACAGGGCATCCCGGCGCTTCATGGGCTCATTGGCGGAACAGGTGACGCCCTCGTCCAGCCCCAGGGCCCGGTACTGGGCCATCTGGCCGGTGGGCCACATGCCGGTAAAGTCGCCGTCCGCATACCCCAGCAGGCGCAGCACAATGGTCACACCCTCCGCCAGGGTGATGGAGCGGCCGGGATTGAAGTTCCCCCGCAGGTCGCCCTGCACCAGCCCCAGATCCACGGCGGCCTTCACCCAGGGGGCGGCCCAGCTGGTCTGGGGCACGTCCGGATAGGGTTTTACGGACACCATGTCCCCCACCGACTCCCGCATTACCGAGGCGGCAACCGCCAGCTTGGTGAATTCCGCACGGGTTACAACCCGGTCCAGGTTCAGGTTTCCGTCCTGGTCTCCTACCATAATGTCCAGGGCCGCCAGCGCCTGGGCAGCGTCGTCCACACTGGACACCGCCAGCGCCGCGGGGAGCGTGGACAGCAGCAGCACCGCGGCCAGCAGGCCGGACAACAGTCGTTTTTTCATCATATTCTCTCCTTCATTTTGCGTATGGTTCGGCCGGGTTTTCTTTTGCAGAATTTCTGGATGCTACCGTCAAATAAGTTCAGCTATATGATATAGTCGCCCCAGTTGAAAAAGCGCAACATGCGCTTTTTCCTCCAGTGGGCCATTGGCCCACTGGAGCGTGCATTGCACGCCAGCGGCGTCTATGAAGTCCAAAGGCCGCATGAGTGGTCCCTGCGGCGATTTTCGCCGCAGGGTTCAAAAGGAGCGATTTGCTCCTTTTGAACCGCTTTGATTATAGCACAAACTGCGAAACGGGAAAAGAGGCAGTCTTTTCCTGGCGGCTGTCCTCAGTCGTACCGCAGGGCGTCGATGGGGTTGAGCTTTGCGGCCTTATTTGCGGGGAGATAGCCGAAGGCGATACCGATAGCTACGGAGACTCCAAAGGCGATGGCGATAGCCCCCACGGTGGGGACGGCGTTGAATTCCCCGCCGCCGCTGGAGGACATCAGCCCCCGCACCAGCACTCCGGCGGCCTGGGCCATCAGAACGCCCACGCCGATGCCCAGCACGCCGCCGATGGCGGAGGTGGTGCCCGCCTCAATGATAAACTGGCTGCGGATATCCCGGCGCTTGCCGCCCAGAGATTTTCGGATGCCGATCTCCCGGGTGCGCTCGGTGACGGAGACCAGCATGATATTCATAATGCCGATGCCGCCCACCAGCAGGGAGATGGCGGCAATGGCCACCAGCACCACCATCATGGTATCCATCATGGTATTCATGGCGTCCATCATCTCCGCGGAGCTTATGACCATGTAATAGTCGGAGGACTGGAAGGTCTTGAACAGCCGGTTCTCAATAACTCCTTTGGCGGCGGCGGACGCATCCTTGTTGGTGCTGGTAAACAGATAGAGATTCACCATGCTGGAGGAGTTGATCCGCATGGCGTTGCCAAAGGGCAGGAAAATCACGTCGTCTCCGCTGCCCTCGGCGCTGTCGGCCTTCTGGCTCAGCAGACCGATGACCTGATAGGGCGTCCCGCCGATGGTCAGGGTCTTGCCCAGGCCGTTTCCCTGGAACATCTCCTGGTTGAGGTAGTCGCCGATGACGCACACATTCTGATAGCGCTCCACATCAATATAGCTGAGAAACCGCCCCTGGACCAGGGATTCCCCGGTAATGGTCTGGTTGCGGGAGCTGTCGTAGAAGGCCTCGCTGACGCCGTAGATGGTGGTGCGCTTATACTCGTCGGTGCCCTGCCGGACGGCGGCGTTCCGGTTCATGCTCACGTAGGGGCTCACCCCGGAGATATACTGGGGATACTTCTCCGCCAGGGCGTACATGTCGTCGGGCTCAATGGTGCGGGAGCCCTCCCCGCGGCCCCAGATCTGCACCTGGAGCAGGTTGGCCCCCAGCTGGTCAAACTGGCTGTTCATCAGCTGGGTCATGCCGTTGCCCAGACTGGTAATGACAATGACGGCCGCCACGCCGATGATGATGCCCAGCATGGTCAGCAGAGCCCGCATTTTGCTGGTCATCAGGCTTTTGAGGGCCAGGCGGAAGGATTGACTGAAATTCACGGCTGGGGCACCTCCTCATCCTCTTCGCCGGGCTGGACCACCGCCTGGGGGTCGTGGGCGTCCCCGTCGTAGATAATCCGCCCGTCCTGAAGGCGCACAATGCGCTTGGCTTTGACAGCGATGGAGTTATCGTGGGTAATGAGGACCACCGTATCCCCCTCGGCATTGAGCTTCTGGAGAAAGGCGAGCACCTCCCGCCCGGTGCGGGAGTCCAGGGCCCCCGTGGGCTCGTCTGCCAGGATCACCGACGGATTGCCCGCCAGCGCCCGGGCAATGGATACCCGCTGCTGCTGGCCGCCGGAGAGCTGGGAGGGCAGGTTTTTGCATTTGTCCGCCAGCCCCACGCGGGTCAGGGCGTTCATGGCCTGCTCCCGCCGCCGGGAGGCGGACAGCCCCGCGTAAAGCAGGGGGAGCTCCACATTTTCCAGCACGCTGAGCTTGGGGATCAGGTTGTACTGCTGGAAGATGAAGCCCAGCATTTTATTGCGGATTTCGGCCTGCTGGTCGTCGTCCATGGTGGACACGTCCACGCCCCCCAGGTGGTACGCGCCGCTGGTGGGCACATCCAGACAGCCGATGATATTCATGGCGGTGGATTTGCCGGAGCCCGACTGTCCCACAATGGCCACGAACTCCCCGGCATCCACGGTGAGGCTCACCCCGTCCAAGGCGTGGACGGCGGTGTCCCCCATCTGATAGATTTTATATACGTCCTTCAGCTCAATGAGGTGCTCCACCGCTTATCCCCCCATCATCATGGCCATCATATTGGAGGCCTGATTTTCAATGAGGATAATGTCTCCCTCCGACAGGCCGTCCAGGACCTCAATGTAGTTCTGGTCGTTGCGGCCCAGCGTCACCTGACGGGTCTCAATGGCGGCCAGGTTGGTCACGGCCCCGTTCTCGTCCAGGCAGCCCGGCCCGGCCACCAGCACCTCATTCCCCCGCTTCACTGCGTCCACCGGAATGGACAGCACCTCTCCCGCGTGCTCCACAACAATCTCGGCGGAGATGTTCATGCCGGGCTTCAGGGCCTCCGGCGTGCCGTCCACCTTGACGGTAACAGGGTAGGTGGTGACGCCTCCGGCGGTGGTGCCGTTGATGTTCACCTTGTCCACAGTGCCGGTAAAGCGCTCGCCGTCCAGGGCGTCGGCAGTAATCTCCACCTTCTGGCCAACGTGGATTTTGTTGATGTCCAGCTCGTCAATACGCACGTCGAAGGTCAGCGCGGACAGGTCGTAGATGACCGCCATATAGGTGTACCCGGCGGTGGAGGCGGAGCTCCCGCCCACATTGTCCCCGGTGTCCACATTCTTCTCAATGACGGTGCCGGTGATGGTGGAGGTGATGGTGTAGTCCTCCAGCCGGTCTCTGGCGTTCTGCAGAGAGAGCTGGGCATTCTCCACCTGGATGCGGGCGTTTTCTATCTGGCTCTCCATGTCGGTCTCCTCCACAGAGCCGATCACCTGTCCGTCGTACACCCGGTCCCCCTCCTCCACGGAGAGGGTCTCCAGCTCTCCGGAGGCCTTGGCCGTGATCTGTTTGGAGGCCGCGTATGTAAAGGTACTGCCGGAGGCGCAGGGAATTCCCCCGATGGCGGCGGTGCCCCGGCTGGCCTCGGACAGGGCGCCGGGATTGTCCGCCAGGAGCGTCACCTGCCGCACCAGGGCCCCGCCCGGCCCCACCTCGTCGGTGGCGGCGATGGAGTCCACTGTGCCGTTCAGGGTGTCCAGGGTGCCGTCCACGGTGATGACGGCGGACTGCCCCTCAAAGAATCCCGCGGCGTCGGCGGCGTGGAAGGGCACCGTGAGCTTCATATGCTCCCGGTCCAGCACGTCGGCGACGACCATGCCCGCCGCCACCGTGTCGCCCTTTTCCACATAGAGCTTGGTAATGACGCCGCTGGCATTGGCTTTGACCTGCCGGTCCTTCTGGCCGTCGTTCTGCCGTTTGAGCAGGTCATCCAGATTCAGCTGGGCGGAGCGGAGGCTCAGCTCCAGCTGCTGGATATTGCTCTCCACGTCCTTGGCGTCGATGCGGAAGAGAAGGTCCCCCTTGTTCACCGTCTCTCCCTCCTCAAAGGGGGCCTCCAGCACCTCGCCGCTGACCAGCGTAGTGGCCCGGTAGGAGTGGACCGGCTCAATGGGCCCGGTGCCGGAGACCGATACGGTCATATCCCGGACCTGGGCAGTCTCGGTGAGGTACGCCCCCGCCACCAGCTGGGTGCTCGCGCTCTGGCACTGGTTCAGCAGGAAGAGCACCAGCCCTGCGGCCACCGCTATCACCGCCAGGCGTTTGACCCACTTGACCCACTTGCGCTTTTTGGGCGGCGTAAATTTGGGTCCGCCGGGGGCCGGGGCACTGATTTCCGGTTTTATTTGGGTTGTTTCCATCGTCTGCGTCTCCTTCTATTTGGTTTCTGGGGCGTCTTTGCGTTCCGCGCCCCGCCGGATAATTCCGAACATCTGGACCAGCTGCGCCCGGGCGCTGTCCGGGTCGCCCGACTGGTCCGCTGCCCTGAGCGCCTCCATCGCAGCGGACAGCAGCAGGTACACGATGCTCTCCAGGTCTCTCTCCTGCCGCAGGTCCAGGCGGGCGCGGTCCACCCGCCCCGTGGGAAATACCAGCGGCCGCCCCTCCGGGTCCCGCTGGAGGAAAATGCTGGAGCGTACCTGCTGGTTGCGCCGGAGGATGTCCAGCAGCATCCGCCACTTCCCGTCCCGGCAGTCCTGGATGCGGTCGAACATGGCCAGAAACGCCCCGAAGAGATCGCCGGCCTGCTCCTCCAGGATGGCGCTCATCGTCTCTGCCAGCTGCTGGCGGTACTCCTCCAGCAGGTAGAAAAACAGCTCCTCCTTGTCGGAAAAGTACATATAGAAGCTGCCCCGGGGGATACCCGCCTGCCGGATAATCCGATTGACCGACGCCCCGGCCAGGGACACCCGGGCAAACTCATTCCGGGCCGCCTCCAGAAGCCGCTCCCGCTTTTCCTGCGGGAGATTGAAAAAAGTGCTGCTGGGCACGCCCAACGCCTCCTCCGGGTCTGATGTGACAACTTGTCATGAAGTATAGGCGGCGAGGGGGCCTGTGTCAAGAAAGCAGAGTCAAAATTCTTAAATCGTTTACATTTCTCCAAAGCCTCCTCCATAGTGCGAATCATAGCAGACTTGTATGAAGCGGATCATAAAAGAATCATTAAATTTCTATAAAAAACGCTTCCCGCAGTTCCCCTTATACACCTTCCAGCCGGTGAAAGGTCAAGAGGCTGAGGTTTTATTTTCCTTTATTGCTAAATAATCCGGCCCGTATGACCGATCATATAGGTAAAAGGACGAATTGCGGCATGAGAAACGGCACACGCAATCCCGTTTCTTTCAAGGAGGAGTTTTTATGGAACTGAGCGCCGCGTCCCGCCAGAAGCGGAGCCAGCCGGTTTCCCGCCCCGCCGGGAAGAAGTCCGGTGCCCCGGCGCCTAAGCAGCAGTCCTCTGTCACCCGGCTTCACGGGGACCGGTTTACCGTCTCCCGCCAGGTTTTGCAGGTGCTGGAGGAGCAGAACCGCAGGGCCGCAGAGCTGGCCCGCCGGCAGACCCAGTCGGAGGAGCAGAGCTCCGAGGGGGAGGAGAAGGTAAAATTTCTGGAAAAATGCCTGCGCATTCTGCGCAACTGCCAAAAAATCGCCGGCCGCATTACAGCCGGCGACAAGGTGCCCGAGGAGGACCTGCGCTATCTTATGGAACACGATCCGGCGGGCTACCGCCTGGCCATGGCCATGCGCAAGCCCAAGAAAAACCCCAAGGAGCATGACAGCATCCTCACCGACCAGGACCGGACGGAGGAGGGCGGAACCATCTCGGAGCTGACCGGAGAGCCGCGGCTCTGACCGAGGCTCCCCGGCGCGCCCCGCCCAGGGACTCCAAGCCCGCTCAACATCCCCCACATATCGGGATGCTGAGCGGACTTTTTGCATACACTCACAGCAGCCAGAACAGCGCGGCGACCCAGCCCGCGCTGGACAGCAGCGCCCCCAGAAGCAGATAAAGCAGGGCGGAGAGCTGTCTTTTCCCGCCCTTGGCGTCCGTACTGCGGCGGACATAGCCGTCGGCCACCCGCCGGGCTTCCCGGACTACGGCATCCGCCGAGACACCCTTGCCAAAGGCGCTCTCCTTGACAATAAAAATCGCCTGCTCAAACAGGCGCGGGTCGGGGGAGCGCACCACAATCACCTGCCGGGATACGCCCTGTACCATTGCCGCCACTTCCTTTCCTGTTTTCTCCAGTATAGCCCGTTTTTCCGGCGCTCATACGGCGGGGCAGGAAAGCATTTCCGCTCATATCCCGGGCCCTGCCTTCGTAGAATAGAGTCCGTGAGGCGGGGCCCGGAGCCCCACTCCGGCAGAAGGAGGCGCAGGCATGGAAACACGCAGGCGGTTGGCAGGGGCGCTGGCTCTGCTGTTCGCGGTAAATATTGTACTCATTACTCTGGCCCAGAGCGCTCAGGCGGCGGCGTACCGCGTGGGCTCGTCCGGCAGTCAGGTGCGCACCATCCAGACCAAACTGAAAAACTGGGGCTATTACTCCGGCGCGGTGGACGGGATTTACGGCAGTGAGACCGCCCGGGCGGTGGAGTATTTTCAGCGAAAAAACGGCCTGACCGCCGACGGTGTGGCCGGCCCGGCCACCCTGCGGGCGCTGGGCATGGAGAGCGGGGGTTCCGGCGGAACGGCTGCCGGGCAGGCGGACAGCCTGGCGCTGCTGGCCCGGGTGATCTCCGCGGAGGCCAGGGGCGAGCCCTACAGCGGTCAGGTGGCGGTAGGGGCCGTAATCCTCAACCGGGTGGAACACCCCTCTTTCCCCGGCACCATCGCCGGGGTAGTCTACCAGCCGGGGGCCTTTACCTGCATGGTGGACGGGCAGATTGACCAGCCTGTGGCCGACTCCTCCGTCCGCGCCGCCCAGGACGCCCTTAACGGGGCGGACCCCAGCGGCGGGGCGATCTACTACTTCAACCCCGCCACCGCCACCAGCGCGTGGATCTGGAGCCGCCCGCTGATCAAGGTAATCGGCAAGCACCGGTTTTGTTCTTAACCGGCCCTTATCCCAGCAGGTCCGGCCCCGGGAGGTCCATCTGCCGCTTGCGGGCGGCGGATGAGGACAGCTTATCCGCCAGGCGGGACAGGTCCCCGGAGGCCAGCGTCTCCCGATAGGCCGCGAGGTTTTCCAGCAGCCGGTCCAGCACCTTCAGCAGGGCGGCCGCGTTGAGGGAGAACAGCTGGGTCCACAGCCCCACGTCCAGGGCGGCCACCCGGGTGCATCCCCGGAAGGAGGAGCCCTCAAATCCCTTGCAGTCAAAGAGCATCGGGTCGTCGCACACAGATACGGCGATGATGTGCATCACCTGGCTGGTATAGGCGATAAGGGCGTCGTGGGCCTCCGGCGTAGTTTTATATACGTCCTTGCAGCCCAGATGGGCGGCCATGCGCTCCAGCAGGGCAATGTGCTCCCGGGTGCTCTCCGCCCTGGGCGTGAGAATAAAATGGGACTGCCGGAACATCTCCCCAAAGGCGTGCTCAATGCCGGAAAATTCCGTACCCGCCATGGGGTGGCAGCCAATGAAGTCTACCGTCTCCGGCAGGACCTTTGCCGCCTCCATGATGGCGGTTTTGACGCCGCACACATCGGCAACCAGGGCTCCGGGCTTAAACCGGTCCCGGTATTCCGCCAGAAAATCCACAATACCCTGGGGGTGCAGGGCCAGCAGGACCACATCCGCCTCCCCCACCACGTCGGCGGCCCGGCTGGTAAGGCGGTGGGCCACGCCGTGCTCGCTGGCATAGCGCAGGGTGGGCTGGGAGACGTCCACTCCGATAAGCTCGCAGTCCTCAAAGTCCTTCAGGGCCAGGGCCAGACTGCCGCCGATGAGCCCCAGGCCCACAATGACGACGCGCTTTCTCATAGAGCCTTCCCCACGCAGGCCGCCACAGGCTGGAGTTTATCCATCAGACCCCGGAACTGCTCCGGGGTAATGGACTGGGCGCCGTCGCACAGGGCGTGGGGCGGGTCGTTGTGGACCTCCACAATCAGGCCGTCGGCTCCCGCGGCGGCGGCGGCCAGAGCCATGCGCTCCACCATCCACGCCTTGCCGCAGGCGTGGGAGGGGTCCACCACCA